>JAQGIW010000178.1 GCA_028290905.1 Caulobacteraceae bacterium
GCGGGCATCTCGCCCACGGCTGCGTCGTCAACACCACGGCCGAGCTGGTGATCGGCGAGTTGCCTCAGATCGAGTTTCGGCGGCCGCTGGACTCCGCCACCGGATACAACGAACTCAGCGTGCAGCCTTGGCGGTCCGAGGGCGACCCGTCAGCGACGTAACTCTGTTCCGATCCTCGAAGCGGCCGTGACCGGCCCGCGCCAGAACCGGAACTTGGGCAGCTCCCCGAGGGCCGACCTTCAGAGCCTTAGTTCAAGGACTGTCTTCGACCGATATTGTTGAAATAGTCCGCGGGGGCCGTGGGTCGGGGCATAGTCACGCTAGAAACCCAGATATCCCGGCAAACTATTCTTGAGAGTTACGACCGTCGGCAACGTCATTGCCGAAAATCAAGGGGTAAATCTGACTCGCGGCCTCTTGCAACAGAATCGACCCATAGGCGACGTTCGAAGACGAGGCTTTGGTGCGACCCCTAACTCGCCGCTGGGGCTACGCTCCAGCGCGACGCCTGCTTTCAACCTTCGCTGCGACCGAGCGCGCAACCTCGGCGAACCATCTATCGATGTCGGGTTGAGGACGCTCGGACCCGGCGGCATACGCCGCGATCAACACAGGTCCCCCTACGGGCGGTATCAGAACCCCGACGTCGCCAGACGCGCTACGTTCCTCGGCGCCATGGCCGTGACTAGGAATCCACGTCCCGGTTTTGTGAGCTATTCGCCAGCTGGGCGGAAGTCCGGCCTTCAGCCGTGTAGGGCCGGTCTGACACTCGAGCATCCACCCGAAAAGGCGCGCGCGCGATGATGGCGACAGCGTCTTTCCGAACAGAATGCGGTGCAGGTTTCCTAACATCGCCGCGGGCGTAGTCGTATCCCGGGCATCACCGCGTCCGACCCGGTTGAGCGCAAGCTCTGTCCGATCCAGTCTCGTGACGGGATCGCCTTGTGTCCGCAGCCAGGCGGTTAGCCCCGCCGGACCACCAATCGTCCGAAGAAGCAGGTTCGCCGCCGTGCTGTCGCTCACCTCGACTGCCGACGAGCAGAGTTGATCGAGTGACAGCGAGGGACGGTCGCTCGATGCGACAAGGAGAGCTGCGGGCCCCGATGAGGATGGGACAAGGTCGGCGGGGCCAAACGACAGACCTCGGGCAAGCGTCTCTTGGCCAGCATCGACCCGCGCCAACACGCATGCGGCGACTAGCCACTTGAAGCTGGAGCACATGGGAAAACGCATGTCAGGGTTAGTAGAGCTCGCCTTCCCCGTGGACATATCGAATGCCGCCCAACCGTAATCCGCGCCAGCGCCAAGTAGCTGCAACGGACGGGCAGCGTGCGCGATGGCGGGGGCGACGAGGGCCGCACCGACACTCAATGAGGCCGCCCTTCGGGTCGGCGCTCGGGCAGGTGTTTGCATCTAAGAGATGGTCCTTTTCCCAGCGCAGAGCGGCCCCCTTATTTAAGCGAAACCAAGGTCTTCTTTCCAGCTCTCGCGGTCGGCCTGAGTTGCAGAAGAAGCGTCTGGAGAGCGCCAGGAGCGGAACTTGGGACCTCGCCGCGAAGGAGACATTCCGGACCCTACCAACTCGGGCCAGTTCTTATCCCTCACCAGATGTCGCAAGCTGGCAGCCGCTCCGATCCGGACGTGATCGTCCATCATAAAGCTGAGAGGCGGGACATTCAGGACAAGCATGGATCTTCCGGTTGTCCAGGGGGCCGCCGGATTTCCCGCGCGGCGCGCCGACCGGCGAGGGCCTGCTATTTCTTGGGCTGACGCGGACTCGGCCAGGTGGGATCCAGGTCGGGTTCGGAGGTGGTCGCGGTCGCACCGATGTGGTCCGCCCACTCATTGCCCGCATTGCTCTGGGTGAAACTCTCCCGCACCTCCGGGAGCATGCCCTTGTTCCACTCGTCCCACTCGTCGATCAGCCGACTGTAGATCTCCGGGCGCCGGCCCTTGAGATTGGCCCGCTCCATGGGATCGGCGACCACATCGAAGAGGAATGTGTTGTCCAGGATCTTCAGGACCTTCCAGTCGCCATCCCTGACGGCGCGCTGGTGGTTGCCCTTGTATCGCCAGCACAGGATGCGCGGGTATGGCTTCACCATTCCGCCGAGGATCGGGGTGAGATCGACACCATCGCTTGGATAGTCGGCGCGCGGCGCGGTTCCCGCCGCCGCGAGCAGCGTCGGCGCCCAATCCATGCTGACGGTCACCTGCTCCGAAACCTCTCCCGGCCTGATCCGGGCCGGCCAGCGAACCAACGCGGGAATGCGCAGCCCACCTTCCAGAAGCTCTTCCTTCCGACCGGTGAACGGCCAGGTGTCGGCGAATCGTTCCCCGCCGTTGTCGCTGGTGAAGACGACGATGGTGTTGTTCGCCACGCCCCTTTGGTCGAGGGCTTTGAGCACCCGCCCGACCTGCAGGTCCATACCCTCGATCATGCGCCTGTAGGTGTCGAGCGTGCCGCCGTCGTAATGAACGAGCGGCGCCGTCCTCAGGCGTTCGGCTTCCGCCTGATCTCCCGGGGCTTCCCACGGCCAGTGCGGGGCATTGAAGTGCACATCCAGGAAGAATGGGCGCTCAGCCTTGGCGTAGGCGTGCACGGCCTCCACCGCCCGATCGCCGATCAGTTCGGTCAGATAGCCCACCTTCTCTATCGGCGTGTCGCCATCCCACAGGTCGGGCTCATGTGCGCCGCCGGTGTGGGTGTAATAGTCCAGGGAGCCGCCCCGAAATCCGAAGAAGCGATCGTAGCCGCTGGCCAAGGGGCCGTACTTCGGAAGGCTGCCGAGGTGCCACTTCCCGAGCAGGGTGGTCCCGTAGCCGGCCGTCCTCAGGACCGACGGCAGCGTCGGGTGGTCAGGCGGCAGTCCGACGTTCGACGACCCCGCGATCGGCTCCTCCAGCCCCACCGGAAGACGATATTGATAGCGCCCCGTGATGAGCGCGGTGCGCGAAGCCGAACAGACCGGGGAATTGGCGTAGGCCTGGACGAATTTCATGCCCTCGGCCGCGATGCGATCAATGTTGGGCGTCGCGATGTCCCGGCCGCCATAACAGGCGAGGTCCGCGTAACCTAGATCGTCCGCCAGGAAGAAGACGATGTTCGGCTGAGGCGACCTCTCCTGGGCGGTGACCCGGGAGGCGAAGGCCAGCGCCGCCGCGCCCGCGGCGGTATCCCGCAGGGCGGCCCGGCGCGTCATCGTGCGTCGTTTGTTCATGCGACTATCCGTTGCGACGACCGTCCGGCAAACCCTTGGGCGCGGCCCAGAGGAGGGAGAGCAGGAGCACGCCCGACGCGGCCAGCAGCCCTGCACCGAGGCTGAGCGCGGCGGCATAGGCGCCCGCACGGTCCGCCAGCAACCCAAATCCCAACGGGCCGACGCCCGCCGCCAGCAGGGTCACGCCATAGATCAGCCCATAGGCCCGGCCGTAGGCGCCCAGGCCGAAGTACCGGGCGCTGAGGAAGGAGATGAGGTCGATTTCCGCCCCGACCGCGACCCCGAGAGCGAGGGCCGCGAACACCGACGCGTCGAGCGTCCCGTAGCGCAGGACCAAGGCCCCGCACGCCGCCAACAGCATCAGGATGCCACCTATCGCCGGCGGCGGCGCCCGATCGAGGGCGGCGCCGACCAGCAGCCGGGCCGCAAGCACGGCCACGCCGATCAGGCTGGCCCGGGAGGCGGCGGCGACCTCGGTCGCGCCCTTCTCGGTGAGGATCGAGATGAAATGCACCACGATCCCCGCCGAACTCGAGGCGGCCAGGATGGAGGCGGCAAGCAGGACCCAGAACCGCGCATCCGTTAGGAAGCCGCCCCGCGGCTGGGGGCCCTCCACGGCCTCTCCGGCCGGCGTTCGCGGCGTCTTCAACAGGAAGACGAAGGGGATCGCAACTATCACCACGACCGCCAGAACCTGGTAGCCCGCGCGCCAGCCGAGGTCGGCGATCACCCGGGCCAGGAGCGGGGGCGCGATGGCGGCGGCCAAGCCGGTTCCCATCAGGCAGATGCCGAGCGCCAGGCCGCGGGCGCGGTCGAAGTGTGCGTTGACCACCTTGGTGAACGCCAGGGGGGAGGCCCCGGCGCCGAGCACGCCCATGACGAAGATGGTCGCGGCGAAGGCGACCACGGAGCCGCCGGTGAACGAAAGGACGACGTAGGCCAGCGCTTGCAGCACCAGCGCCGGGACGACCACCCGCCGGGCGCCGAACCGGTCCAGCAGCCGTCCCACCAGGGGCGCGCCCAGGCCGATGCCAAGCGACAGCGCGAGGCCGCCGCTCGAGACCGCGCCCCGCGTCCAGCCGAACTCGGCCCGGAGCGGGCCGATGAACAGGCCGGCCGTGTAGAAGGGCAAGGAGGCCACGCCCACGCCCACGCCGACGGTGGAGGCCAGGAGCAAGGGCCAGCCCGTTCGGAACTCGTCCCGGACCGAGGCTGGGCCCGGCATGGCTCAGATGACCCGGGTGCGCAGGACGCCGATCCGCTCGACTTCCAGCTCGATCAGATCGCCGCGGTTCGGATAGCGCCCCAGCTCGAGACCGCATCCGCCGCCCACCGTGCCGGATCCGAGGATCTCCCCCGGGTGCAGCGTCTGGGATTCGGAAAGGAAGGCGATGATGGCGTCGAAGCGAAAGCGCATGCCGGACGTCGAGCCGCGGCTCCACTCCTCCCCGTTCACCCGCGCGATCATTGTCAGGTCGTAGGGATCGCCGATCTCGTCGGCGGTGACGATCATCGGGCCCAGCACATTGGCGCCGTCGAAGTCCTTGCCGCGTGCGGGGCCCAGACCTGCGGCCATTTCCTTGAGCTGCCAATCGCGTGCGCTGAGATCGTTGAAGATGGTGTAGCCGAAGATGTGCTCGCCGGCCCGCGCCTGGGATATGGCCTTGCCACCGGTCCCGATGACCGCAGCGAATTCCAGCTCGTAGTCTATGTCATGGGAGCCGGACGGCCATGAGACGGTTTCGTCGGGCCCGATCACCCCCAGATGATCGCACTTGTAATAGACCGGCCACTCGTACCAGACGTCGGCCAGCGTGATCTTGCCGGACAGAGCGGCATGGCTCTCGAAGACACTGAAATCGCGCATCCGGACGGGCCGGGGCAAGGGCGCCAGCAGGCGCACGTCCGCGAGGGGACGCACGGCTTCGGCGATGGGCTCATCCAGCAGGCCGCGGGCCTTGTTCCAGGCTGCGGCTCCAGCCTCGATCAGCGCCTGCAGGGATTGCGGGGCCGGGCCGTCCAGGCCGCGCAGCGCCCAGGCCTGCGAGAGGTCGAGCACCTGGCCGTGGTCCTGCGGCAGCAGGCCGCCGCATCGCTCGGCGCCGTCGCGATCCCTGTAGGTCACCAGGCGCATTCCTCAGCCTCCCAGGGCCAGCCTGTGGGCCTCGGGCCTGGGCCCGACGATCCCGAGCGGTGTGGCGCCGACCATGATGCAGGCGGCGACCGCGACGGTGTCGCCCTTGTTGCTCCACGCATGGTGGGTGCCCCGCTGGATCACGACGTCCAGGGGCCCAAGCTCAATGTCGCCGATGTCGAGCTGCAGGGTGACCCGGCCGGAGAGCACGATCACATAGTCCACCGTCTCGGTGCGGTGCCAGAGCTTCTGGCCCGGCTGGCTGCCGCCGGCTCCGCCGATTTTGCGGGCGATCTCGTCCAGCTCGGCCTGGGTCATGGCCGCCAGCTCGCGATCGGGGGGGATGTGGAAGATACGGAACAGCGAGCCTTCGGGCGGCGGCGAGAGCCGCAGGTCGGGCGACACGGCGTCGGTGGCGGGACTGTTGTCCGCCGGACTGGCTGGCGTCCCCCAGAAGTTGAACATCCAGCCGGGAGTCTCCTCCACCAGCCCGTCGCGCAGGCAGGTGGACGCGCCATCCGTCGTATGGCCGGTGACGACGATGCGATAGGCCATGGATCCTGGTCCTCAATCCCAAACTGAGCAGGTGCTTCGCCAGGGGGTCCCGGGCGCCCGCCGGTCTCAATATTTGTAGCTGAGCTTGACCTGATAGCTGGTCGGCTCGGCGAAGCTTCCAACCAGGTTCGAGGCGAACACGATGACGTTGTTTATGTGACGGTCGTCGGTCAGGTTCTTGCCCAGCAGCGCCACCGTCCAATGGCCG
>JAQGIW010000187.1 GCA_028290905.1 Caulobacteraceae bacterium
AAGGGCCGGCTCCGGCTCGAAGAAGCGGTTGGCCGGCCGGGGAAGGCCGAGGTTCTCGCGCAGGGTGGCGCCTTCATACTCGGTGCGGAAGAGGCCGCGTCGCTGAAGTTCCGGAACCACCTTGTCCACAAAGTCGTCCAGGCCCTCCGGCAGGTAGGGGAACATGATGTTGAACCCGTCCGAGCCGCGCTCGTGGAGCCAGCGTTCCATCTCGTCGGCGATGGTGGCGGGCGTGCCCACGAACGCCAGTCCGCTGAAGCTGCCGACGCGCGCCGCCAGCTGGCGGATGGTCAGGTTGTCCTTGCGCGCCGCCGCGACGATGCGGTCGCGGGCGCTCTGGCTGGCGTTGCTCGGCGGAATTTCCGGCAGCGGGCCGTCGGGATCGAAGGTCGAGACGTCGACGCCGAGCGCGCTGTTGAGGCTGCCGATGCCGCTGTCGTAGTGGACCAGGCTGTCGAGATGGGCCCGCTTGGCCCGGGCCTCCTCCACCGTCTCGCCGACGACGACGAAGGCGCCGGGGAGGACCTTCATGTGGTCGGGGTCGCGGCCCGCCGCGCGGGCGCGGGCCTTGACGTCGGCGTAGAAGGCCTTGGCCGTCTCCAGGGTCCCGCCCGCGGCGAACACCACTTCGGCGGTTTCGGCGGCGAGCTGGCGGCCGGCCTCCGAGGCGCCGGCCTGGATGATCACCGGCCAGCCCTGCACCGGTCGGGCGATATTGAGGGGGCCGCGCACCGACAGATGTTGGCCCTTGTGGTCGAGGACGTGCATCCGGGCCGGATCGACATAGATCCCGCTCTCGACGTCGCGGACGAAAGCGTCGTCTGCGAACGAATCCCAAAGCCCGGTGACCACGTCGTAGAACTCGCGGGCGCGGGCATAGCGCTCGTCGTGGTCCATGTCCTCGTCGAGCCCGAAGTTCAGGGCGGCGTCGGGATTGGCCGTGGTGACGATGTTCCATCCGGCCCGGCCGCCGCTGATGTGATCCAGCGAGGCGAAGCGCCGGGCCACGTGATAGGGCGCGTCGTAGGTCGTCGACGCCGTGGCCATCAGGCCGACGCGCGAGGTCACGGCGGCCAGCGCCGAGAGCAGGGTGAAGGGCTCGAAGGACGTCACCGTGTGGCTGCGCCTCAGCGCGTTCACCGGCATGTTGAGGACGGCCAAATGGTCGGCCATGAAGAAGGCGTCGAACCTGGCCGCCTCCAGCTTCTGGATGAAGCTTTTCAGGGCCGGAAAATTGAAGTTGGCGTCGGGGATCGCGCCAGGATAGCGCCAGGCCCCGGTGTGGATGCTCACGGGCCGCATGAAGGCGCCCAGTTTCAGCTGCTTGTCCTGGCTCATGGGATCTCCCGCGGGGCTGCTTTGCGCCTCTCGACGTGGTGACGGAACCGTCGCTGCACAATCGCGGAAATTCGGGCGGCAAGTTGAGATTCACTATCGACGGGCGAAAGTGTCCGGTGATCAGGAAACGCCCGGGACACTTCCCTCCGGTGCATCGGGCTGGAAACTGTGACAGACTTCCCCGCCATGGCCCGCCCCTCGACCAATCCACCCGCGCCGGGCCCCTTCACCGGCTTCGGCGCGGGCGCCCTCCCCTTCTACGAAGCGCTGGCCGCCAACCAGAACCGAGACTGGTTCCAGGCCAACAAGGACCTCTATGAAACCCAGGTGCGCGCGCCGCTCGCCGCCCTGGTGGAGGCGCTGAGCTTCGCCTTCGCGGCCCACGATATTCCCCTGACCGGCGATCCCAAGCGCGCGCTGTTCCGCATCCATCGCGACGTGCGGTTCTCCAAGGACAAGAGCCCTTACAAGACCAATGCCGGGGCGGTTATCACCCGCGACGGCGCCAAGGGCAGCCCCGGCCTGCTCTACATCCAGGTCGGCGGCCAGAGAGACGGTGGGCAGGGCTCGTTCATCGGCATCGGCTTTTATGGCCTCGAGCCAAAAGACCTCGGCACCGTGCGCCACGCCATCGCCGACGAGGCCGAGCGATGGCTGGCGATACGCTCTGGCCTGAGCGCAGCGGGTCTCGATTTTTCCATGGGCTACGCCATGGCCAGGCTGCCCAAGGGCTTCGAGGCCCACGCCGGATCGCCGGTGGCGGACGCCCTGAGGCTGCGCAATTTCATCGTCAGCAGGCCGATCGCGGCGGACCGGCTGCAGGACCCCACGCTTATCGACGACATCGTCTCCTTCGCCTCGGCCGGCTTGCCGCTGCTCCGGTTCGGCTGGAGCGCCCTGGACCGGGCCCGCGGGCAGGCGGCGGCGCGGATCCCGGTCCGCGCATGACCGGGCCAGCCGCCCGCCTGACGCCGCCGATCGCCATCACCATGGGCGATCCGTCCGGTATCGGCCCGGAGATCGTCGTCAAGCTGGCCGCCGACCCGGCGCGGCCGGATGCCGACCTGCTGGTGGTAGGTGATGTCGGGCTGCTGCGCCGGACGGCCGAACGCCTGGATGTCGCCCTGTGGATCACCGCCGCCAGCCATGCCTCGGAAGCCGTCGGGCGGGAGCGCTCAGTGCTGACGGTGCTGCAGCCGGGGGCCGACCTGCCGGAGGATCTGCCTATCGGCCGGGTGGACGCCCGTTCGGGCGCGGCGGCCCACGCCTATGTCCAGGCCGCCATCGACCTGGCGCTGGCTGGGGAGGCGCGGGCGATCGTCACCGCCCCCCTGAACAAGGAGGCCATGGCCGCCGCAGGCATCGGCTATCCAGGGCACACCGAGATCCTGGCCGACCGCTGCGGGGTCAGCGACTTCGCCATGATGCTGGCCAACGACGAGCTGCGGGTGCTGCTGGTTTCGATCCACCTGTCGCTGGCCGACGCCATCGCCGCGGTGACGCCGGCGAGCGAGCTGCGCGCCATCCGCCTCGCCCATCAGGCGGGTCTCGCCTTCGGGCTCGCCAAGCCGCGCGTCGCTGTGGCCGGCCTCAACCCGCACGCCGGCGAGAACGGCATGTTCGGCCGCGAGGACATGGAGATCATCGCCCCGGCGGTCGCCGAGGCGAAGCGGGAGGGGATCGAGGCTTCGGGGCCCTGGCCGGGCGACACGGTGTTCATGCGCGCCCGTCGCGGCGAGTTCGACGTGGTGGTGGCCCAGTACCACGACCAGGGCCTGATCCCCGTGAAGTACCTGGGAGTGGAAAACGGCGTGAACATCACCGTCGGCCTGCCGTTCGTGCGCACCAGCGTCGACCACGGCACCGCCTTCGACATCGCCGGCCAGGGCGTCGCCGATCCCGCGAGCCTCTCCTATGCGCTCAAGCAGGCGATCGCCATGACCCGCCCGAGGGCAGGCCGCTGACCATGGGCCCTGACTTCATCTTCATGCTCACCCGGGCCGACCGCACCATCGCCGACGCAGAGGCGCGGCTGCCGGAGGCGCTGGCCGCGGGCGTGCGGCACCTGGGGTTCAAGGACGTCGGCCTGCCGGCCGCGGCCCTGCGCCGTCTGGCCGACGCCATCCGGCGGGCGGGCGCGACGACCTACCTGGAGGTGGTCAGCCTCGACGCCCAGAGCGAGACGGCGTCGGCGCGGATGGCGGTGGACCTTGGTGTCGACGTCCTGATGGGCGGCGTGCGCCCGGAGGCGGTCACGCCGATCATCGCCGGCTCGACGATCCGCTACTATCCCTACCCTGGGGAGGTGGTCGGCCACCCCTGCATTCTCGCCGGAAGCGCAGATGCGACGGTGGAGAGCGCACGGCGCCTGTTGGCGACACCCGGCGTTCACGGCCTCGACCTGCTGGCCTATCGCTTCGCGGGCGACGCCGAGGGCCTGATGCGCGCCGTCTGCCAGGCCGCCGCCGACCGGCCGGTGGTGATCGCCGGCTCCCTCGACCGCGCCGAACGCCTGGCCGCCGTGGTCTCGGCCGGCGCCAGCGCCTTCACCGTCGGCACCGCCGCCCTGGAGGGCGTCTTCCCCTGCCCGCCCCGTCTCGCCGACCAGCTCGCCTACATCCTCCAGGCCCGCGACCGCGCCGCTGCCGGAAGGGCGGCCTGAACGCCGCCGGTCGGCCGCCTCAGGCCTTGCGGGTGAAGGCGGCGATGCGCGTCTCCATGTCGGGGCCCCGCCCCGCGCCGTGGTAGACCTCATGGGCGAGGCCGGCGTCGATGGGCAGGCCGTCGGTGTGCAGCAGCAGGCGCTTGTTGGCGGCGTGGCTGAACGATGAGTTGGCGAGGATCTCCTTCGTCAGCGCCTCCAGGGCGGCGTCGAACTCGGCGTCGGGAACGCAGGCGTTGGCCAGGCCCATGGCCTCGGCCTGGCGGCCCGAATAGGTGCGGCAGGTGAACATCATCTCGCGCGCCCTGTAGGTCCCCACCCGGCGCGGCAGGCGCTGGCTGAGGCCCCAGACCGGGGTCAGGGCCCACTTCGCATGGGTGTCTGCGAATCTGGCCGACTCGGCCGCCAGAATGATGTCGCCCACCAGGGCCAGCTCCAGCGCGCCGGTGTAGCAGTGGCCGTGCACCGCGCTGATCACCGGGACGGGCAGGTCGGCGAGCCGTTCGATGACGTGCGACTGATAATTCGGCCGCGGCAACCGCTCGCCGGTCGCGATGTCGCCGAGGTCATGACCCGCCGAGAAGCAGCGCCCGGCGCCGCGCAGGACGACCACACCCGGCGGGCTCTTCTCCAGGTCGGCGACCTGGGCGTCGAGCGCCTCGAACAGGGCCACGTTGAGCGCGTTCAGCTTTTCCGGACGATTAAGGGTCAGCTGGACGACGCCGCCGTTGTCGGCGCGCAGGACGAGATCGGCCATGGCCTGGGCTCCCTTGTTCATGACGCCGGTCTACCCTGGATCACGGCCTGCGCGAACCGCTCCATTTCCTCGTACTGCGGGCTCATCTGCAGAAGGAGGAGGTCGACGCCGGCGGCCTCGTAGGCGGCGATCCGGGCGCGGATCGTCTCCGGCGTCCCGATCAGGCCCGGTCGCAGCCCACGGTTGGAGACGGAATATTCCTGGATCTTCAACTCGCGCTCCAGCTCCGTGCCCGAAAGCCACTGGTCGAAGTTGGCGAAGCCGGGCGCGGTCGGGTCCAGGGTGGTGATCCGCGCGGCCTCGGCGGCGGCCTCTTCCGCCGTGTCACGGACGATGGCGTAGGCCGCCATGCCGAAGATCATCGGCGGCTTGCCCAGCCTCAAGCGCCTCGCCGCCATGTCGGCAACCTTGCTGGCGATCACTTCGACGTCGTCGCCATGCATGACGTAGGCGTCGCACAGGCTGGCGATCATCGATTTGGCCGCCTCGGATTCCCCCCCGGCGTAGACCACTGGCGGCCGGACCGGCTTGGGCTCGCAGATCGCCGCCTCCAGCTGGTAGCGCTCGCCGGCGTAGGTGAAGCGCGGCTCGCGCCACAGCCCGTCG
Source organism: Caulobacteraceae bacterium (assembly GCA_028290905.1). Lineage (GTDB taxonomy): Bacteria > Pseudomonadota > Alphaproteobacteria > Caulobacterales > Caulobacteraceae > Acaudatibacter. The sequence goes on from JAQGIW010000187.1 coordinate 5,364, forward strand.
ACCACCTCCAGCCACTCGCGGGTGCGGGCGTAGCGGTCGTCGTGCTGGTCGAACTGCAGGCCGTAGCTCCTCGCCTCCTCGGCCCACCACGACGAGACGACGTTGAGCGACAGGCGCCCGCCGCTGATCTGGTCGATGTTGGCCGCCTGCTTGGCGAACAGGGCGGGGTGATGGAAGTTCGGCCGCACCGCCACCATCAGCTCCAGACGCCGGGTCACC
>JAQGIW010000303.1 GCA_028290905.1 Caulobacteraceae bacterium
CGGTGGGAGTGTGGAGTCATGGCCGAACGCGGCGCGCCCAGTCTCGACCAACTGCAGGTGTTCCTCGCGGTGGCGGACGCGGGAGGGTTCGCGGCGGCGGCCCGCCGCCTCGGTCGCGCCACCTCCGCGGTCAGCTACCAGATCGACACCCTCGAGGCCCAGCTCGGCGTGTCGCTCTTCGACCGCGTGACCACGCGGCGGCCGGTCCTGACCGCCGCTGGCCAGGTGGTGCTCGCCGAGGCGTGCTCGGTGAGCCGGGGGGTGGACGTGTTGCGAGCCAAGGTCCGCGGCCTGCTGGCCGGTCTTGAGGCCGAGGTTTCGCTGGTGGTCGACGTCATGCTGCCGACCTGGCGGCTGGTGGATGCCGCCAGCGCCTTCCAGGCCGCCTTTCCCACCGTTTCACTGCGCCTGCACGTGGAGAGCCTGGGGGCGGTCGGCCAGATGGTCTACGACCGCGTCGCCACCCTGGGCGTCAGCGGCCCTCTGCACGCAACGCCCGAGGCCTTCGAGCGGATCGCCGTGGGCGAGGCGGACCTGATCCCGGTCGCCTCACCCGAGCATCCCCTTGCCCGGATGTCTCCGATCCCCACCGGAGCAGCGCGGGATCACATCCAACTGGTGCTCAGCGACCGGTCGTCGCTCACCCAGGGGCAGGACTTCGGGGTTCTTTCTCTCAAGACCTGGCGCCTCGGCGACCTGTCGGCCAAGCACGCCCTGCTGCTGGCGGGCGTCGGCTGGGGAGGCATGCCCCGCTCGATGGTGGACGCCGACGTCCAGGCGGGTCGCCTGACGGTCCTGCCGATCCCCGAGTGGGGCAGCGTCGACTACCCGTTCCGCGTCATCCATCGCATCGACTCCCCGCCCGGCCCGGCGGGGCGCTGGCTGATCGATCGCTTCACGGGACAGGGGTCGTAGGGCGTCTACTCGGCGGCGCGGCTCGCGGCGGCCGCGGTCGAGGATCATCAGGGTCGCGACTGCGGCTGCAACCGCCGCGCCAGCGCGTCGATGCGGTCGCCGCCCCAGAACAGCTCGCCGTCGAACAGCATCGAAGGTACGCCGAAGACGCCGAGGCTCTCGGCCTCGGCGGTGATCGCGGCGACTTCGCCCCGGGCGGGCCCCTGGGCGTAGGCCTCGAAGGCGCCGGCGTCACCGCCGACCTCGGCGATCAGGTCGCTCATCTCATTCAGGAGATCGATGTCGAGCCGGTGGCTCCAGAACCGTTCGAACACGGTGTCATGGTAGGCGCGGAAGAAGCCGTCGCGCTGGGCGAACAGCATGCCGGCGCTGGACAGGGTCCCGTCGTAGATGCGGCGGGGGCCCTTGAGGACCAGCCCCTGCTCGTTGGCGAAGCGCCTCGCGTCCTTGTAGGCGTATCGCACCTTGCGCCAATCGTGCGGCGAACGGTCCTCGACCGACCCCAGATACTCGGCGATGCGCAGGGTGTAGGGCAGCCATTCCAGCTCGACGTCGTGCGTCCGTTCCAGCTCGAAGAGCGACCGGTTGGCGACGTATGCGTAAGGACTCTTGTAGTCGGTGTAGACCCGGACGCGCTTTTTCATGAGCCTCGGCTGCAAATTGAGCGCCGCAACGGGAGCGAAAGCCTGACCATGGCGCGCACGCTCTTTTGCCGGCGGGCCATAGTATCCCGATCCTCGTTTGCGCAAAGCGTATCTGCTAGCTTCCGCGAAAAGGGAACCTGCAGGAACCACGAAGCCCATGACCCTCCCCACCTACGCCGATCATGACGCCCTCGGGCTCGCCGAGCTGGTGCGCAAGGGCGAGACCACGCCGGCCGAACTGGTCGAGGCCGCCATCGAGCGGATCGAGCGGCATAACGGGGTGCTGAATGCGGTGGTCTACAAGGCCTATGACGAGGCGCGGAAGACGGCGGCGGGCCCTCTGCCGCAGGGGCCGTTCAAGGGCGTGCCGTTCCTGATCAAGGATCTCGGGGCGCAGGTGAAGGACTGGCCGCGCACCTCGGGCTCCCACTACGCCCAGGTGGCGTCAGACGAGGAGGACAGCGAGCTGATCCGCCGCTATCGCGCCGCCGGGGTGGTGCTGCTGGGCAAGACCAACACGCCCGAGTTCGGCATCCCGGGCGTGACCAATTCCGAGCGGCTGGGGCCAAGCGGCAATCCGTGGAACCCCGAGCACATTTCCGGCGGCTCCTCAGGCGGCGCGGCGGCGGCGGTGGCGTCGGGCATGGTCCCTATGGCCCATGCGAGCGATGGCCTCGGCTCGATCCGCATCCCGGCGGCCAACTGCGGCTTGGTCGGCATGAAGGTCACCCGCGATCGCACGCCGATCTGCGAGGTGGCCGGTGGCGCGGTGGGCTTCAGCGTCCACCATGTGGTCAGCCGCACCGTGCGCGACAGCGCCGCCATGCTTGACGCCACCGGCTATCCGCAGGCCGGAGATCCGTTCCAGGCGCCGGCCAAGGACGGCCCCTATCTGGACGAGGTCTCGAAGAGCCCGGGAAAGCTTCGCATCGTCTGGTCGGCCGAGACGCCGAGCGGCCGGCCAATCGAGGGCGAGGTCCCGGCGGCGCTGGTGAAGACCGTAGAGCTGCTGAAGGGGCTCGGGCACGAGGTGTTCGAGCAGGGACTGGGCATCGACTACCGCCTGCTCTACCGGGCCCAGGCGACGGTCAGCGCGGCCAGCTTCGCCGCGGGTATCAGGCGCTGGGCCGAGATGCTCGGCCGCGAACCCAAGGACGGCGAACTGGGGCCGCTGGCGCGGCGCAGCTACGAGACCGGGCTGAAGGTCACCGGGCAGGACGCGTTGTGGGCCTGGCAGCAGTTGCGGCTGATGTCGCGCCAGATCCTGGAGCGGTTCGAGGGGTTCGACGTCTATCTCACGCCGACCATGTCGACGCCGTCGCCCCGCATCGATTGGCTGAACCCGCTGACCGTCGACCTCAAGACCTTCGACCGCCGCCAGGCCGACACCTACGCCACCACCCCGCCGTTCAACTTCACCGGCCAGCCGTCTCTCTCCCTGCCGCTCTGGCAATCGGAAGGAGGCCTTCCCATCGGCATGATGTTCACCGGCCGCTTCGCCGACGAGGCTGCGCTCTACCGGCTCGCCGGGCAGCTGGAGAAGGAACAGCCGTGGGGGGCTCGCCGCCCGCCGGTGTGGGGGTGAGCGGCGCGCCGACCGAGGCGTCGCTGGAGGCGCGGCAGCAGAAGCACTGGTACGACCGGCTGATGCTCCTGTGCGACGGCGTATTCGCCATCGCCATCACCCTGCTGGCCGCCGACATCCGGGCGCCCCAGGGTTGGCGCGGAGACTGGGAGAGCCTACGCCTCCCCGGCCAGCTCGACGGCTACGCCATGAGCTTCCTGGTAATCAGCATCTACTGGTTGGCGCACCGCCGGTTCATGGCGATGATCCGCGTCGTCGACGCGCCGGTCACGGTGCTGACCCTGGTGATGCTGGGCCTGGTGGCCCTGTTGCCCGCAGCCACGCGGCTCATAAACGCCTACTACGTCTTTCCCCTGCCGCGCCTTGTGTATGCGTGCCTGGTGGTGGCCATCGGCGCTTCGATCGCCCTGGTGTGGGGCTACGCCGCCCTGATCGCCAAAGTGGTGTCGGTGGAAGTGAACGCCTCGCAGCGCTGGTTCATGCTGTTGCTCATGGTGGCGACACCGCCCTTCTTCCTGGCCCTGACCTTCGCCATTCCGCGGCCCGTGGCGGGCGAGATTCCGCTGTGCCTGGCCGCCCTGTTTCTGATCGGGTGGCCCACGCGCTTGTGGGTGCTTCGGCGCCTTCGAAAGCCCAGGACCGTTCCATCGGCAAGATAGCGGCTCGGCCCCTGAGCGAAGCAACCTTTAGCGGAACGATGCCGTTTCCCGCGAGTTGTCCTTCTTTCAGGGCGCGGCCCTGCACGGGTGCGCCCTCGCAGGAGGATGCGTCATGACTGTCCGTGCAGCGATGCGGTCGGCCGCGCCGTCGGTACGATCCATGGGCTTCGCACTCGCCGCGCTCCTCGCGGCCGCGGCTTGGCAGGTCGCCCCCGCGGTCCGAGCCCAGCCGGCATCGGTATCGGAAGTCGTCGTCCACGGCACCACGCACACCGGCCGGGAGGTCCGGCAGGAGAAGGTGTCGTACGCTGATCTCAACCTTCACACTACGGCCGGCGCGTGGGCGGTGCTGCGCCGCGTCCGAGCCGCGGCGAAGAGAGTCTGCGCGCCCCGACCCGCCGACGCCGACCTGGACCAGTTGGCCGACTACAAGACCTGCCTGCACGACGCCGTGGCCAATGCGGTGGCGGAGCTCGGCAACCCCAGGGTTTCGGCGCTGTACGGTAAAGGTTCCTGAAGTTAGGCTGACGCTCTAGCTGGGGGGCGCCATGCCGTTGGAACTGAAGTTGCTGGTCTGGTCGGTGGCCCTGACCCTTGTCCAGGTGCTCGTCGCCGCAGCGGGCGCGATCCGTAACGTCGGCCCCGAGCCGCTGGCCGGCAATCGCGAGACCCTGCCGCCCATTACGGGCTGGGCGGGCCGCGCCGTTCGGGCGCACCGCAACATGCTCGAAAACCTGGTGCTGTTCGCGGCCCTGGTGCTGACGGCCCAGCTTGCCGGCAGGACAGGCGCCATGACGGCGCTCGGCGCCCAGCTGTTCTTCTGGGCCCGGCTCGCCTATGCGCCGATCTACATCCTGGGCATCCCCTGGGTGCGCACGGCGTTGTTCGCGGTCTCGGTAGTGGGGCTGGTGCTGATCCTGGTTCAGCTGCTCTAATCTGGATGCGGTCTATGAGTCGGTGACCTAGGGCCTGTTGAGATTTAGGATTCGCGGCGGAGGCTTTTGTGATTCAAGCTCCAAACGGAGCTTGTCATGGAACGCTTGTGTTTGACGGACGCCCAGCGGGCGAAGATGGAACCGCATTGCCTGGGCAAAGGCGACCGACCCTGGTCGCACAGGTGGAGATGGCCGGCTTTTTCTCGAGGCGGTGTTGTGGGTTGCCCGCACGGGCAGCCCCTGGCGGGACCTTCCGCCGCCGGTTCGGCAAGTGGAGCACGGTGTTCAAGCGTTTCCGTGACCGTCACGGACAGGGCGCAAAAGGGGGACTGAGGGTCAGGCCATAGGCAAGTCGAGGGGGGGCGAGCTGCTCGACGAAGCGCTCGAAGAATCCTTCCCCGCGAGCGACCCGCCCAATCTCGTCTGGCCACACGATCCGGAGGACCTGGAGCCGCCCCCGAAGGGCTCGGAATGACTCGACCTGGACCCTCGTAATGACGCGCGTCAGTGCGCTGTCCGCGCGCCGTGTGACTCTGGCCGAGTAGGAGGCGAGCCATGGCCGAGGTCAGATCAAAGGTAACGCCGCTCATCGAACAAGGCGACATCTACTTCCTCTACCGACCGCGCGTCGGGACTGATGAGGTGCGCGGCCTCGAGGACGTTCAGCGCGTCTACATGATCCTCAGGCCGCAGGGCGCGCGGAAATTCCGCCTGCTCATCATCGGACGCAAACGCCTACCTGATCCGGGCCGCCACGATCGCTTCTGGGCCTTTGTCTACAAGGTGTTCAGTAGCCGCGCGTCGCTCAGCGAAGAATTGGGCCAGACCCGCTACCGCACCAGGACCCGCGGCGTACGCGAGGAGGCCCCCGTCCGGCCCGTTGCGGAGGGGGTTTACGCCCTCGTCCGGCACGGCGACCATACCCACCTGGCCTATGTGCTCGAGCTGCCTCAACGTCCTGGCCCAGCCGAACGCGAACTGAACATCCGCCGCCAGGCCAGCTACATCATCGCCGTCAAGAACCCTGAGGCTGCGACCCCGCCGGACGCTGGCCTTGATCCTGAGCACGAGGCTCATTTTCCGAAAACGCAGCGCGAGCGGTTCCAGGGACGCCGTTTCATCCCCGTCGAGACCGCCAGCTTCCTGGACTACCCGGGCGCGGAGCTCGTGCTCATCGGCGCCGCCGAGGATCCGCAGAAAGAACTCGGCCTGGAGTTCCATCCCGATCACGAGACCGAGCACACGGCCGATGTTCTGAAGGATCTGAGATTGCCGCGTGAAATCGTCCATAAGCCGCTTTTCGAGGGCCGGTGGGCCTGAACGTCCCGCTCAGCGGTATAACCGAGGGGGAGACACGCTGCACCCAGCCCTGCCGTGCGCGAACAACACGACCGCCCGAGCACCATCAGGCAGCTTCAAGTCTCCCTCGAGCACAAGACCACCCGCCGCAACGCGGACCTGGCGTACTTCTCCGTATTGTCGACCCATCAGGGCCTCCTCATCGCGACCCGGCGCGTAGAGCGGTTTGGTCGTCTCTCATGGTCAGACTCCGACGGGGAACGTCTCGGGCGCCTCCCCCGCCACCCACCCGGCAGTTGTCTCGAGCGGTTCTACGGCGCGCGTCTGGTCAAAGTGGAGCACGGCGTCGAACTGGTCCGGCAGCCTGGTCCGGAAGTAATGGCTCTGGCGCTCGGTTTCCGGTCGATAGATCACCCCGATGGCGCGCTCGAGCCGAGGGCCGCGCAAGCGCTCCTCCAGTTGCTGCCCATCAGACCAGATGAGGAGGAAGCGCGTCGGTTCACTGACGTGGAAAAGCCCTTCGTAGCTGTCGGCAAGCGCTGGTCGAACCTGCTTGCGTTCGGCCGGCGAGTCCCAGTCGGAGGCCGCCGTGACGGTCCCATGATAGGTCGTGAACCCGATCAGCACAGCATTGCGGCCATGTCGTTCGCGCATGAGCTGGCCAAGGTTCAGCTCGCCGCGCTCGCTGACCTCGGTCGCGCGCGCGTCGCCCAGGTGAGAGTTGTGCGCCCAGATGGCGATCTTCGGGGCCTCGCCATGCCGCCCCACGTGCGCCGCCAGCGACTCGACCGTCTCGGCCATGTGCCGGTCGCGCAGGTTCCAGGAGGAGACCTCCTTGAGGAACATCGTGCGGTAGTACTCCTCGGCGTTCTTGACGATGCGTGCGTTCTGCTCGGCGTTGAAGAGTTCTTCCTCACCGCCTTCGCGCCGGAGGTATTCCCCAGCTCGGCGCTGCAGCTCGACGAGTTGAGCGATGACTTCCTCTTCGCAGGACTTCGCGAGCCGCAGGCCCGTCATGAAGCCGTAGACCTGGGTGTCCTCGCCAAAATGGTCGAAGCACGCGTAACGCTCGGCGGCCTGCTTCGCGGCTTCCGGATCGACCATGCGGAGATATCTCAGCACCGCCTTCGCCGAAGCGTGAAGGCTGTAGAGGTCGATGCCGTAGAAGCCGACTTTTGGAGCGCCTGGCGGGAGCCCGGCGTTGTGAGCCCGCAACCACTCGACGAATTCGACCACCTCGGTGTTGCGCCACATCCAGGTGGGAAACCGCCGAAAATCGGCGAGCGCCTCAACAGCATCGAGGTCTTCACTCTCCCCGCGGACATAGCGGTTGACGCGCCAGGCATCCGGCCAGTCCGCCTCCGCGGCGACCGCCGTGAAGCGCTTCTCCTTGATCAGCCGCTTCGTGATTTCGGCGCGCTCGCGGTAAAACTCGTGCGTGCCGTGGGACGCCTCGCCGAGCAGCGCGAAAGGCGCCTCGCCAATCAGGTCCATGAGCCGGTCGTAGTCCTCGGCCGCGCCGGTGAGCGTTCGCGCGCCGCGGCGCAGCGCCTCGATGAGGACAGGATCGATCGTCTCCGACGCCGCGCCCTCCCTCTCGGGTCGCCGTTGGCGCGCAAGGAGATCGCGAACCTCCTCATCGGTTGTCTGAGAGAAATCCTCATACCAGGCGCCAACGGCGCGGAACGGCTCAGGGGTGATGTCGCAGATGATCTCATCGACCTCTGACCTCAACTCCCGACAAGTGTCGGGCGAGGCCGCCGGCGCCGCCACGACGATGCGTGCGGGGCGTAGCTGCCGAAGGGCTTGGATGGCGGCCTTCATGGTGGCGCCGGTCGCCAGACCGTCATCCACGAGGATCACAGTGAGCCCCCGAAGGTCCGGCGGCGCTCGGCCGCCACGATACAAGCTCTCGCGCCGCTTGAGTTCCTGCTGCTCCTTCGCCGTGACCGCATCCACCACATACGGCGGGATGCGCAGCCCCTTCACGACCTCTTCGTTGAGCACGCGTACGCCGCCCGTGCCAATCGCGCCCATGGCGAATTCCTCGTGGCCGGGAACGCCCAGCTTGCGCACCACGAAGATGTCCAGCGGAGCATTGAGCGCCCTAGCCACCTCATAGGCGACGGGCACGCCGCCCCGAGGCAGGGCGAGGACGATGACGTCTTGGCGATTGGCATAGGCAGACAGCTTCTCGGCGAGGCGCCGTCCTGCGTCGGTGCGATTACGGAAGACCCTCATGGCTCGTCCTCATGGTTGCATTGGCGAAGTCACCCGCCCCCCATTCTCCCCGACGCGAACCTCCCTATTCAGGGTCGGGGTGGTTTCCCGCCCCGGGCGCCGCGATTGCTCAGCGTCCGTTTTGGTGACGATTCTGTTGAAAAAGGCCGCGCCGGCATTCGCGTGGGGTATGGCCGTGCCTCAAAGCGCGACCTGCAGGGTAGGATCAACTCCGCCGGCTTGCGTGTGGGCAAGGCTATTGCCGGAAATCGGCGCCCCGAATTGGCCGGCCGACTTTTTCAACGCAATCGTGACCAAAGCGGACGTGTGGAACGTCCTGACGCCCTTTAGGGCACGGGCGCGTTGGTGATCACCTCGGTCACCTGATTGCCGCGCTTGATGACGATCTGGGCGACTTGGCCGGGCTTGATCTTGCCGGTGGCATAGAGGCCCTTGAGCAGTGCGGTGACTTCCGGCGGCACGTCCGCCTGCGGGTTGACCGGAACGATGACGGCGGTCCCGGTCTCCGGATCGACGACCACGCCGACGGCCGGAGCGGCGACCACGGCCGCCGCGGGCGCGGCGGTCTGGGCCGCGCTGCTGGCTTGCGGCGGGGCGGCGGACGACGCCCGAGGCGACTGGGCGAGCGCGGGCGCGGCGCCGAGCGCCAGGACCGCGGCGGTCAGGATGCAGGTCTTCACCATGGGCCTCTCTTTTTTGCGCGGGCGAGGTCGCCGCGCTGCCGATGAGGCGCTGGAGTCTAGGCGGACGGTGCGCGGCCGCCCTGACGGAGATCAGTCCACTGAGATCAGTTCGCCGGTGGCGGCTGCGGTGAACTGACAAGAGTCAGTGCGCGCGTCCCGGCCCCATTGCAGTCAGCCTGTTCGGCGGCGCGGCGCCAAGACCTCGGCGCCGGAGGGTTCGGCCATGGTCGTCGCGATCGACAAACTGGAACGCTTCTTCCGCCGGGCCGGCGCCATCGATGTCGATAAGTCGGATCTCGGACGCTACGAGGCGTTCGTCAATCGCAAGCTGCACGATCTGCTGATCCGTGGAGAGGCCACCGCCAAGGCGAACGGACGCGATATCGTGCAGCGGATCGACCTGCCGGTGACCAAGGGGCTGCAGGAATGCCTGCATCATTTCGAAGCCCTCGCCGCCGAGGTCCCTGTCCGCCCGGCGCTGGAGGAGATCGTCGCCCGGCCGCCGCTCGACCTGGCCTACGACGTTGAGCTCGAGGCCTGGCTGCCCGAACTGGCCGGCGGCCTCAGTGTCGCGATCGCCCGCTCGTTCCGCATCGTCGATCCCGAGGTGAAGAACCCTTCGACGGAGCACTGGGAGCGGACCTTCCAGCTCTTCGACCTGTTGCTCTGAAGGCGAGGCGCCGCGGCTGGCGGCGGAATCCGCCGGCGGACTGACGCGGGTCAATTGCCGCGACGACCGTCGGCGCCAGAGTGCGGCCGGCTTTGTCCTGACCTCGGCGAGTATCCCGATGTTCATCGTGGTGCGACGCGACGACCACCAGCTGGCCGTAGAGTGGGTTCCGAAAAGTGGGAACCGGTTTTCGGGTGAAACGCGCGTCAAAAC
>JAQGIW010000211.1 GCA_028290905.1 Caulobacteraceae bacterium
CGACACCGTCGGGATCACGCGCTCCTGCACCAAGCACAACTACCTGGTGAAGGACGTGAACGACCTGGCGCGGGTGATCCACGAAGCGTTCGCGATCGCCACCTCCGGCCGCCCGGGGCCCGTGGTCATCGACATCCCCAAGGACGTCCAGTTCGCCAGCGGCCCCTATGTCGGCCCCGGCGAGGCGCGGCCGATCCACAACTACGCGCCACAGGTCAACGGCGACCCCGCCGCCATCGCCGAGGCGGCCGCCCTGATCGCCGAGGCGCGCCGGCCGCTGTTCTACACCGGCGGCGGCGTCATCAACGCGGGGCCCTCGGCCAGCGCCGCCCTGCGCCAGCTGGCCGCACTGACCGGCGCGCCGGTGACATCGACCCTGATGGGCCTCGGGGCGTTTCCGGCCGACGACCCGGCGTGGCTGGGCATGGTGGGGATGCACGGCGCCTACGAGGCCAACCACGCGATGCACGACTGCGACGTGATGATCGCCGTGGGCGCGCGCTTCGACGACCGGGTGACCGGACGGCTGGACGCCTTCTCGCCCGGTTCGAAGAAGATCCACATCGACATCGACCCGTCCTCGATCGGCAAGGTCGTGCGGGCGGACGTCGGTATCCTGGGCGACGCGGGGAAGGTCCTCTCGGCCCTGATCGAAGCCTTGAAGCGCCGGGCGCCGGCGCGCGGACCGGAACGGCTTTCCGACTGGTGGGCGCAGATCGACCGCTGGCGCGCCCGCGGGGGCTTCGCCTACCGCCCCTCGGAGACCCTGATCAAGCCGCAGCACGCCATCCAGCGGCTCTACGAGCTGACCAAGGACCGCGACACCTACATCACCACCGAGGTGGGCCAGCACCAGATGTGGGCGGCGCAGTTCTATCGCTTCCAGGAGCCGAACCGCTGGATGACCTCAGGCGGGCTGGGCACCATGGGTTACGGCCTACCGGCGGCGGTGGGCGTGCAGATCGCCCATCCGAAGAGCCTGGTCATCGACATCGCCGGCGACGCGAGCGTGCAGATGACCATGCAGGAGATGGCGACAGCCCTGCAGTACGACCTGCCGATCAAGATCTTCATCCTCAATAATGAATGGATGGGCATGGTGCGCCAATGGCAGCAGCTGCTGCACGGCGAGCGGTACAGCCATTCCTATTCCGCCAGCCTGCCGGACTTCGTGAAGCTGGCCGAGGCCTACGGGGGCGTGGGCCTCCGCGCCGAGCACCCCGACGAGCTGGACGGGCTGATCATGGAGATGATCGACATGCCCAGCCCGGTGATCTTCGACTGCCGGGTCGAGCGGGCGGAGAACTGCTTCCCGATGATCCCCTCCGGCAAGGCGCACAACGACATGATCCTGGGCGAAGAGGCCGGTGACATCGGCCAGGTCATCGACGCCGCCGGCCGGGGGCTCGTATGAGCGTGCCGAAAGACCTTGTGACCGAGGCCCCGGCCTCGGCCTACGACATGGGCCACGCCCAGGAGGTGGAGAACCTCGCCACCTTCGCCGTGCTGGTGGACAACGAACCCGGCGTCCTGCACCGGGTGGTCGGCTTGTTCGCGGCGCGCGGCTACAACATCGACAGCCTGACCGTGGCCGAGACCGACCCGGGCGCCCACACGAGCCGGATCACCATCGTCACCCGCGGCACGCCGCACGTGCTGGCCCAGATCGAGGCCCAGCTGAAGAAGCTTGTTTCTACGCGCCACGTCCAGGACGTCAGCCGCGATCCCAACGGCGTCGAGCGCGAGTTGGCCCTGGTCAAGGTGCGCGGCGTCGGCCCCGAGCGCATGGAGGCCAAGCTGCTCGCCGATATCTTCCGCGCCCGGGTCATCGACACCACCCAGGCCGGGTTCATCTTCGAGATCACCGGCGCGCCATCGAAGATCGACAAGTTCGTCGGACTGATGCGGCCGCTCGGCCTCGCCGAGGTGTCGCGCACCGGTGTCCTCTCCATCGAGCGGGGCGTGGAAGGCGCCTGACCCTCGCGTTCTCTTCCTCCTCTCTGGGGGAAGTACCGGCGAAGCCGGGGAAGGGGGCGCGCTTGGCGAGGTTTCCGCCGCGGCGGCCCCTCCACCCCTTCGGGGTCCCCCTCCCCCAGAGGGGGAGGAGAAGAATGCGGTCACGCGGCCTGAGCCTCAGCCTCCCCGGCCACGCCTTCTTCCTGGGCTCGGACGTTGCGCAGGGCCACGTGGCGGATGCTCAGGTAGTTGATCGCGAACAGGACGAGCTTGGAGGCGAGCGGGAAGGCGCCGACGAACAGGGCCCACGCCTGATGGCCCATGGCCACGGCGATGACGAGGTTGGCGGCGGCGGTGAGGAACATCAGGCCGGCCCAGACATAGCCCCAGGCGACGATCACGCGGGCGGGGATATAGGCGCGACCCTCGGGCGGCATGTAGCGTTCCATCCAGCCGGGCTGCATCATCGCCGCCCCGATGGTCAGATAGATCACCGTGGGCTTGATCATCACGAAGCGGGGATCGCCGGTCATGAGGGTCGCGCCGCCGAGCACGGTGACCAGCCCGAGGCTCGCCCACTGCATGCCCGGAACCGGCTTGCCGCGCAGCTTTTCGTAGGCGACCTGGCCAACCCCCAGGGCGACGGCGAAGCCGGTGGAGAGGTAGATGTTGTTCGTCAGGGCGAACAGGGCGGCGAACAGGATGGTCGAGAGCATGTCCGACACGATCGGACGGGCGGCGTAGAACAGGTTTTTCATGGGTCGCTATCTCCTTGGGCGATGGCTGATCCTAGGCCCAAGGCCGTCCTGCCCGCGTACCCGGCGGCGAAGGGATGGGGGCGTTCGCGAAATTCCGGGCGCCGTTCACGCTTCGCGGACGGCGTCCTTCCCCTCGGGCCCCCCCCGTCCTATATTCGTCTCGTTCGGACTCGTCCGATCTATGGAGATAAAGGCGCGTGCAATAAGCGGACTGGACCCGGGTGCGATTCCCGGCGGCTCCACCAACCCCTCTTCCCCCGCGTTATCGGCGGGACGGCATGGGGCCGATCAGCATCGACAGACGTCTAAAGGCGTTAGCTTTCTCTCGGCGTGGCTCACCGTTCCGGGCCTTTAAACTAACTGCGAACGATAACTTCGCTCAAGAGTATGCCCTCGCCGCGTAAGCGGTGCGGTCATCTCGACCTTAAAGTCCTGGCGTCTTAGCAGCGCCAGGCGGGGCCCGGAGGGCGCCTGGCAACAGAAGCCCTCCACTTACCCCCTCATTGGGGGCGCCCTCCCTCGAAAACGCAAGAATGGGAGCGCCTGGCAACAGAAGCTCCTCACCTACCTCCCTACCCGCCACGACGACTGGTCGCCTTCAGGGGGCCGGGTTAGAGATGTCGCCCGATCGAGGGAGGCATCCATGAACCGCGCCACCGCTGCCCGGACCGTGCTCGGCGCCGCCCTGGTCTGGTTCGCGGCGACCGCCGCCCACGCCCTGGACGGCGCCGTCGCCGAGCGCTCCGGGAGCGGCGAGATCGTCCTGCACTGGCGGGACCCCAATCCGGTCGACGTCTCTGTCAGCGCCAGACCGGACGCGCCCCCGGCTACGGCCCGGCTCCTCGCGCGAGGCGATCGCGACGGGCTCTACCGCGCCCGGTGGACCCGGCCGGAGCGGCCCTATTTCACGCTGCGCGACGAGCACGACGGGAGCGTCCTGCATGTCGCCGAGCGCGTGGTGACCCTGGAGCAGGGATCCAACTTCCGCGATCTCGGCGGCTACCCGGCGGCGGGCGGAAAACACGTACGCTGGGGCGTGATCTATCGCACCGCCGCCATGCCGATGCTCACCGACGCCGACTACCGCTACGTGGGCCGCCTGGGCATCCGGTCTATCATCGACCTGAGATCGGTCGAGGAGCGCCAGATCGCGCCGGACGGCATGCCGGCCCACACGGGCGCGCTCTACCTGGCCCACGACTATCCCGCCGACGAGATCTTCTCGAAGATTGGCGCGAACGCTTCGGGAGGGGGTCCCAGCGCGGTGACCAGCCTCTATCGCTCCTGGCTCGTCTCCCTGGCGCCCGAGTTCCGGGACATCTTTCGGCAGTTGCTGCGCGGCGATGGGGCGATCAGCTATCATTGCTCGGCCGGCCAGGACCGCACCGGCGTCGCCACGGCCCTGGTGCTGTCGGCGCTCGGCGTCCCCCGCGACGTGATCATGGCCGACTATCAGCTTTCCACGCTCGAGCGCCGGCCGGAGAACGAGATCCCAAAGCTCGCGCCGGGCCGCTATCCGGGGAATATCGTCGCCGACTTCTATCGCCGGGCCCAGGCCTCGGGCGCCCCGATGAAAGCGAGGCCGCTGTACACCGCCGCGGGGAAGCCCTTTCTGCAGGAAAGCTTCGACGAGATCGATGCACGGTGGGGCTCGGTCGACGCCTACCTCGACCAGGTGCTGGGGATAGACAAGGCGCAGATTGTCAAGTTGAGCGCGCTCTATCT
>JAQGIW010000225.1 GCA_028290905.1 Caulobacteraceae bacterium
CGGCCATCAGCGCCTCGTAGAGCCCCTCGCCCATGCCGTGCAGGCGCTGGAACTCGAAGTCGCGCCGCCCGCCCGCCCACTCCAGCACGGTGGCGACGGTCAGGGCGTTGTGGGTGGCGAAGGCCGGGAACAGACGGGGCGCGGCGAGCAGGGCGCGGGCGCAGGCCAGGTAGCTGACGTCGGTGCCGCTCTTGCGGGTGAAGACCGGATAGTCCGGCAGGCCCCGCTCCTGGGCGCGCTTGATCTCGGTGTCCCAGTAGGCGCCCTTGACGAGGCGGACCATCAGCCGCCGCCCGGTCGCCTCCGCCAGGGCGCCGGCCCAGGCGATCACCGCGGGGGCGCGCCGCTGATAGGCCTGGACGGCCATGCCCAGGCCGTCCCAGCCGGCGAGATCGGGATGGCGGGCCGCGCCTTCAATGATGCCGAGCGACATCTCCAGCCGCTCGCTCTCCTCCGCGTCGACGGTCAGGCCGACGCCCCCGGCCTTGGCGATCCGGGCGAGCTCCACCAGCCGGTCGGTGAGCTCGGGAACGGCGCGGCGGGCCTGCAGGGGCTCGTAGCGCGGATGCAGGGCCGACAGCTTCACCGACACGCTGTCGCGGGCGAAGACGTCCTCGGCGCCGCCGGCGCGCCCCACGGCGCGGATCGCCTCGGCATAGGACCGCAGATAGGCCGCCGCGTCCGGCGCGGTGCGGGCCCCCTCCCCCAGCATGTCGAAGGAATAGCGGAACGCCCGGTTGGCGCCGCGGTCGGCCCGCCGCAGGGCCTCGTCGATGTCGCGGCCGAGGACGAAGGCCTGGCCCATGGTCTGCATGGCCCCGGCGACGGCCGCCCGCACCGCCGGCTCCCCCAGGCGCGCCACCAGGCCGCGCACCGTCCCGGCCGGGGCCTCGGCCAGGGACTGGGCGAGGATCAGGCCGAGGGTGGCGCTGTTGACCAGCGCCGACTCCGCCCCGCCGAGGTGCGCGCGCCAGTCGCCCCTGACCAGCTTGTCCTTGATCAGGGCGTCGGCCGTCCCCGCGTCCGGAACCCGCAGGTAGGCCTCGGCCAGGCCCAGCAGGGCGGCGCCCTCGTCGCTGGAGAGGCTGTACTCGCGCAGGAACTGGTCGATCCATCCGGCCCGGCCAGGGGCGCGCAGCTCGGCGAGCAGCCGCGACGCCTCCGCGAACACCCGCGCCCGTTGCTCGGCCGACAGCCGCGCCGACAGGGCCAGCGGCGCCAGGGCCTCATGCTCGTCGATGCGGTAGAGCCGGGGGATGGCTCTCCGCGCGACGGACAGGGGGGCGGCCTCGAGGGCGACGGGCGGATCGGCGGGCGCGGGCATCTGACCTGACCTTTCAGCGTCGCAATTTGGCCGTGACGAACCGTTCCTATAGCACCGTCGCGTTCAGTGAGGTTTCCGATGCGCCGCGCCGCGATCAAGGCTCCAGTCACCCACGGTCCGGCTCGGGGGGCCATCCTCCTGGCCTGCGCAGCCCTCGCCGGCCTGGGTGTGGCCGCCGCTCCGACCACCGGCATGGCCCAGGAGGCCATCCCGACCGCGGCGGGAGGGCCCGGCGACGGCGCCCCGCCGGCCCCGGAGTCGGGTCCCCTGCGCCTGAGCGATCGCATCGACGAGGGGCCCGACATGTTGCGCCCGGTCGGCCCCTGCGGCGGGCCGGCCAGGAAAGAGGACGGCAAGCCCGACAGGAGTCCGCACGGCGAGGTCTGGGCGGGTATCGGCACCCGCGGCTATCGCGACATCGGCGGCGTGGTCTGCGCGCCGCTGGGGGACAACGCAGCCGTGTCGATCGCCGTGGACGCCGGCCAGATCAACGGCTGGGGCCGCCGCCGCTAGAGCGCACGCGCCTCTCTTCCCCCTATGGGGGGAGTACGGCCGGAGGCCGGGAGGGGGACTGACCGGGCGGGATGTTCGTGGCGGCGCCCCCCTCCGTCTGGCCTTCGGCCAGACACCTCCCCCATGATGGGGGAGGAGGCCAGTCGTAGCGGGGGGTTCGCTCATCCGGCGAAGAACCCTCGTCGTTCCAGCGGCTCCAGTCAGGGGAGACGCCGATGTCGGCGCAGATCAGCCCCACGACCTCGATCAGCGGCCGGTTCAGCAGGGGCCCGAAGCGGTCGGTCTCGGTAAGGCGCTCCCGCAGGTCGCAGGCGAGGTCAAGGGCCGGGGTGATGTCGCCGTCGTCGGCGGCGGCCTCGGCGATCACGTCGGCGACGCGCTCACCGACCTTCTCGCGCGATAGATCGAGGGCCGCCCCCGGCCGGGCGGCCCCACGCTCGGCGCGGTCCTGGCGCGCCGGAACTATGCCGGCGCGCAGGTCGCGGAGTCTCTCGGCGGCGGCGGTCTCCAGCGTCAGGGTGAGGCGCAGGGCGCGGGTGATGCGGGTGAAGGCGTCGGCCGCCTCGCGGCTGCCGCGCACGGCATAGGCCTTGTCCGCCTCGCAGGCCCAGGCCCCGTCCTTCTCGGCGACGAGCTTGGCGGCGGCCTCGGCGGTGGCCACGACCAGGGCGGAACTGGCCCGCGCGGCGTCCATGGCCAGCTCCGCCACCTCGGCCAACAGCCGCAGATGCCGCTCGGCGACCTCGATCATCGGGTCGGGCGGCGTCTGGGCCGGCAGGGCTTCGTCATGGGCGGCGTCGAACATGCAGGTATGATTGCAGTTTGCAACACCCAAGTCAAGCCCTCAGCGCTATCGACACGCCCGCAATGCGCCGCCGCTGGAAGCGGGCGTTCGCCGCCCCCTTGCGGAGGCGGCGAACCAGGGCTCAGCGACAACCGGGGTGTGTCGCCACCGCGCCGATAGTGTTCATGGGCAGACCGGTCACCAAACTCACGTTGCCGGATAGATTGAGAGTGCCGACGGTGCCTCCTTTCATGTAGATACAGGATAATGCGCCAGTGGGATCGCCATAATTACCGACGATAGTGAGGGTTCTATAGAAAGTCGGGTTCATTTCCGCGAGCAGGGCGCTGACGTTGGCGGCGGAAGTCCCCGACGCCATGGTCTTGTTCGAGACAATTACGTTGTGATCGGCGGAGGCTAGCTGAAATCCGAGCGTGCTTGTCATATAGAACGACGTCGTATTCAGTTGTGAACTCGTATCAAACATCACCACATTGAAGGAGTTCGTATACGTTGCCCCCGACTGGCCCGGTGCAATTCCCACTTCTCCGTGGAGACCGGTGCCGACCTTCGTGTTCAGCCCAGATATATAGTTATATAGATTTGATACGTTCATTCTATTTGACGTAAACACGCGATTTGGCGCGTCATAATAGTAGTTGTACTCGTTTGTCGC
Organism: Caulobacteraceae bacterium; assembly: GCA_028290905.1. GTDB lineage: Bacteria > Pseudomonadota > Alphaproteobacteria > Caulobacterales > Caulobacteraceae > Acaudatibacter. Next base: position 3,298 of record JAQGIW010000225.1, read on the forward strand.
CGACCCGGTTTTAGCATTGTCAAGAATGAGGGTCATGCCATTTGACACTGTTGCCCCGTTGCCGAGTACAACGTTGTTCTTGAACGTAAAGCTTGTCGCGCTCGCAACATTAACCATGGAACCATTGTTAATAGAACAATTTGGCCCATTGGAAAACTTGTTGTTGGTGACAATCGCGGTACCCGTGAAATTGCTGGCGAACTGGAGGGCGATGCAGCCATGCAGGCTGAAATCGAAGCCGGCGATGGTGATCGAGGCGGCCGGGCCGCAGTACACCCTCATGCCGCCCGTGTTCGGGAAATTGGGGTTGGAGATGTAGCGGCACGCCGGCGGCAGTTGTCCGACGCCGGTTCCCACCGCGGCCTTCGCCGGATCCTGCAGGGCGATCGTGGTGTCGTACCCCACCGGATAGTCAATTCCAGGCGCGTCCCACGGCCATGGGTGCGCCGAGGTCCAGGTCTGCCCGCTCTGCAATGCCCCGGACCAGGCCAGTCCATCCGGCAGGACGCCTGATTGATTGGACGCGAACTGCGCGGCCGAAACCTGGAACGCGCCGTTGGGATTGGCGAGAGCGCAGCCGTCGGCAAATCCATTGGCGCCGTAGGCGCAGTTGGCCTGCGCCGCAGCCCACCCGGGCAGCAGCAAGGACGCACAGATGAACACCCACAAAAAACGATTCATAAGATCTCCTAATGCGCTTTCCCAAGCGCTCCAAAACAACTCCACGCGCGACGCAGCCGTGTTCGCTCACGAACGCTAACAGTTTTGTGTAAACAGAGTACACTCGCGCTGCATCAACTCAGTTACTACTCACATGTCCGCAGTCGCTCAAGGGTATAATCTTCGAATTAAGATAATAACCTTCGTCTAGCGACGCTATGTGTGCAGAGCGCAGCTGGAGTGCCGGGCGACGGCGCCCGGTCGGTCCCTTCGGCGGGCCGGCCAGATCAACGGCTGGGGCCGCCGCCTCTGGGGGCCGACGAACGCCGGCTCCGTCGCGGAAGCGGTGAGCCAGGGCTCAGCGACAACCCGGGTGTGTCGCCACTGCGCCGATCGTGTTCATGGGCAGACCGGTCACCAGACTCACGTTTCCAGATAGATGGAGAGTCGCGACCGTGGCCCCCGTTTGCAAATATATGCATGACAGCGCGCCGGTGGGATCTGCATAATTATCGACGATAGTGAGCGTGGCATAGAATACCTTGTTCATCTCGGCGATCAGAGCGGCGACACTGGCAGCAGAAGCCCCCGATGCCATGGTCTTGTTCGAGACAATCACATTATGGTCGGCCGAAGCTACCTGAAAACCGAGCGCATTCGTCATAAAGAACGGCGAAGTGTTCTGTTGAGAACTCGGGTCAAACATCACCACGTTGAACGAGTTCATATAGATTGCTCCCGACTGGGCGGGCGCCATCCCGACTTCGCCGTGAAGACCGGTGCCGACCGTCGTATTCAACCCCTCTATATAGTTATATAAATTTGAGACGCTCTTCCTGTTCGAAGTGAACGCCCGGTTTGGCACGTGATGATAGTAATTATACTCGTTTATCGCCGTTCCTGTTTTAGCGTTGTCAATCACTACCGTCATGCCGTTGGGGTATATTGTTCCATTTCCAAACACGACGTTGTTCTTGAACGTAAAGCTTGCCGCGCTCGCAACATTAACCAACGATCCGTTATTAATGGAACAATTTGGCCCATTGGAAAACTTGTTGTTGGTGACAATCGCGGTACCCGTGAAATTGCTGGCGAACTGCAGGGCGACGCAGCCGTGCAGGCTGAAATCGAAGCCGGCGATGGTGATCGAGGCGGCCGGGCCGCAGTACACCCTCATGCCGCCCGTGTTCGGGAAATTGGGGTTGGAGATGTAGCGGCACGCCGGCGGCAGTTGCCCGACGCCGGTTCCCGCCGCGGCGTGGGCGGGATCGTGGAGGGTGATCGTCGTGTCGTACCCGACGGGATAGTCGATTCCCGGGGCGTCCCACGGCCATGGATGCGTCGAGGTCCAGGCCTGGCCGCTTTGCAGCGCCCCGGACCAGGCCAGCCCGCTCGGCAGGGTTCCTGATTGTTTCGAAGCGAACTGCGTGGCCGGTATCCGGAATGCCCCGTTGGGGTTCGCGAGAGCGCATCCATCGGCAAATCCCGCGCCTCCATAGGCGCACGCCGCCGCCGCCCACCCGGGCAGGAGCAAACACGCACAGATCATCATCCAATCAAAACGATACATAGATTTCCTCGTAAGCTTGTTCTCAAGCGTTTAAAAAACTAGCGAGACACAGGGGTGTTCAGCCGCGAACCGCCGGCGGCCCGAGACCAACGGAGTAAATCGGCAACGCGAAAACTCCCAGTGACTGCTCACATCGCAGCCACCGCCTAAGAATGACCTTCGATCTGAGGGTTATTGCTTTCAGCAGGCGGCGCCATGTGCGCAGAAACCAGGACGACCCCGGGCGGAAGCCGCCTCAAGGATATCGAGACCATGGCACATTTTGCCGCAGGCAGGGTCCCGCACCGGGGCGATCAGTCGATGGCGTAAGCGTCCTTATCCGTATCGTTTCGGCCGTCGGAACGACCAAATCCGCTACGGCGTCGGTATTTCGGTCGCGGTTGACCTGTCGACGCGGCTAGCCTTCCAGCGCCCTGGCGAGCAGCTTCAGGGCCGCGATCGCGAAGGCGTCCATGTTCGCGGCGCGGTCCGCCCCGCCCGTCTCCAGGGTGAAGGCCATCTCCACCGGGCCCGAAACCGCCAGGCAGCTGTGGCCGGCCGCGTCGCCATAGGGGTTTCCGGCGGGGCCCGCCGCCCCGGTCTCCGACAGGCCCCAGGTAGCACCATGGTTCTCCCGGGCCGTGCGGGCCAGGAGCAGGGCGTAGGGCTCGCTCGAGGAGCGCATGCCGGCCACGGCCTCGCGAGGCAGGCCCATCAGGCTCATCCGCGCCTTGGCGGTGTAGACGACGGCCCCGCCGAGGAAATAGGCGCTGGCGCCCGGCACGGCGAGGAGGGCGGCGCTGATCAGGCCACCGGACGATGATTCGGCGACCGCCAGCGTCTGCTTGCGGGCCTTCAGGATGTCGGCGACGTCCTGGGCCGCTTCGATGAGGGCGCTTTCCATCGTCTTCTCTCCTTAAGCGTAGCGTCAAGCGGCGGGGCAGTTTAGGCCATAAGCCCTATGGCGCTCCGTTTGTCTCGTCTGGTTGTGCTTCCGTTTCTGGCGGGCGGCCTGGCGTTGGCGGGATGCCAGCGGCCGGCGTCGCGCCCTCCCTGCCCCGCCGGCAAGGTCTGCCTGGAGTATGGCAACACCACCGACCCGGCCACCCTCGATCCGATCAAGACCACCCTGACCAGCGAGGCGGCGATCGTCCGCGAGCTGATGGAGGGCCTGGCGAGCAACGCGCCGGACGGCTCGCCCATCCCCGGCACGGCGACGTCCTGGGAGACCAGCGCCGACGGCCTGGAGTGGACCTTTCACCTGCGGCCGGCCCGGTGGTCGGACGGCGTTCCGGTGACGGCGGGCGACTTCGTCTACGCCTTTCGCCGCGGGCTCGATCCGAAGACCGCCGCCTCCTACGCCTACCTCCTCTATGTGATCAAAGGCGCGCAGGCGGTGAACGCCGGCAAAGCCCCGCCCGAGAGCCTGGGGGCGATGGCGGTGGACGCCCACACCCTGCGCCTGACACTGGCCCATCCCGCCCCATATTTGCCGCAGCTTCTGCAGCACCAGTCCTTCTCGCCGGTCCCGGCGCACGTCGTCCGCCGCTGGGGCGACGCCTGGATCCGGCCCGGCCATTACGTCGGCAATGGCCCCTATCGGCTGGTCAGCTGGCGCCTCGGCGATTCGCTGCGGGTGGAGAAGAACCCGCTCTACTATGGCGCGGCCAAGGTCTGCGTCGACCGCATCAACTTCTATCCCACCCAGGACACGGTCTCGGCCGAGCGACGGGTGAAGCGGGGCGAACTGGACGTCAACAACACCATCGTCTCCAGCCGCGTCGCCTTCCTGCGCCAGCCGGGGCAAATGGCGCCGTTCGTTCACACCCACCCCTTCCTCTCCAATGTCTACCTGGCTTTCAACGTGCCGGATGTGCCGGCCTTGCGCGACCCGCGCGTGCGCCAGGCCATAGGCATGGCGATCGATCGCGCCTTCCTCACCGGCAAACTGCTGCGGGCCGGGCAGATCCCGACCACCGCCTTCGTGCCTCCGCAGATCGCGGGGTATCTGCCGTCGGGCGCGCCCCACCCCCACGCCTACTGGGCCGACTGGCCGCTGGCGAAGCGGCAGGCCGAGGCGCGCCGGCTGCTCGCCCTGGCGGGCTACGGCCCCGGAAGACCCCTGAGGGTTCAGCTGAAAACCGCCAACGTCAGCACCTCCGTGCTGATCGCCCAGGCCATGCAGGCCGACCTGCGCGACGTCGGGATCGACCTGACGCTGCGCCAGGAGGAAGGCCAGGTGGCCTACCGGTCCTTCGAGGCCAAGGACTTCCAGGTGGGCCTGCTGGCCTGGATCGCCGACTTCAGCGACCCGCTCACCTATCTCACCCTGATGAAGTCCGACACCGGGGCTCAGAACTACGGCAGCTACGCCAACCCCCGCTTCGACGCCCTCCTCAACCAGGCCGACCATGAGCCGGACGGGGCGCGGCGGGCGGAGATTCTCGCCCAGGCCGAACAGATCATGCTCGACGACGCCTACATCGCTCCGCTGTACGTGGGGGTGAACCTCAACCTGGTTTCGCCGAGGGTGACGGGATGGGTGGACAACGCCGTCGACATCCACCCGGCGCGGTATCTCTGCCTCGGGCCGGGCGCCCGGTCTTGACCTCGGGGGCATTCCCCGCGTCTACGTCGGCTATGGCCGAAAACGACAGACCCGCCTCCGACGTCCCTCCCGAACTGGCCGAGCTGCGCCATTCCATCGACAACATCGACGCCGCAGTGCTGCATCTGCTGGCCGAGCGGTTCAAGTGCACCCAGAAGGTCGGCCGGCTGAAGGCTCGGCTGAACCTGCCGGCCGCCGACCCGGTTCGGGAGGCGCAACAGATCGCGCGCCTCAGGTCCCTGGCCGTGAGCGCCGAACTGGCGCCGGAGTTCGCCGAGAAGTTCCTGACCTTCCTGACCAAGGAAGTCATCCGCCACCATGAGATCATCCGCGAAGGGCGGGGCTGAATGCCACCCAAAACGCAGGCCGCATTAGTCGGATCCGACTAGAGCACCGATCTGATGGAATCAGATCGGTGCTCTAGTGTTTTGTTTTGACGCGCGTTTTGTTCCAAAAACCGGTTCCCACTTTTCGGAACGCGCTCTAATGGCGGCGTACTGCTCTGGACTGACAGCCTGGAGCCCGAAGACGTCTCAGGGAAACGTCATCAGGCTCCAGGGGCAGCTCACTTACAGCCGGCTTGGGCGGACGGGGCCCCGATCGCGTTCATGGGTTTGCCCGTCACCAGGCTTACGTTGCCGTAAAGCTTGAGAGTGTTGATGGTGGCGCCCTTTTGCAAGTAGATGCAGGACAAGGAGCCGGACGGATCGCCGTAGTTATCCGCGACGACCAGGGTTCCGTACACCGTCTTGTTCATTTCAGCCAGGAGGGCGCTGACGCTGGCCGGGTTCACGAGCGATCGCGTCATTGGCGCTGAAGCACTGGCGACCGACTCGCCGGACATCCCGCCGGCGGAGCCGGCGGTGTTGGCGCCGACGAGATTGGAGACGATCACGTTATGGTCCGCGGAAGCATAGTGCATGGTAAAATTACTTGTCATGTAGAACGCTGTCGTGTTCTGCTGGGAATTTGAGTCAAACACAACGACGTTGTAGGAATTCGCATAGGATGCGCCGTCTTGACCCGGTGCTATTCCGACCTCGCCATGCAAGCCCGTATTCGCTGTTGTGTTGACTCCCTCGATGAAATTGTAGGCGTTAGTGACCGACATGCGGTTGGAGCTGAATATCCGACCTGGTGCGCCGTGGTAGTAGTTGTACTCGTCGAGGGCTACACCCGTCTTGGCATTGTCCAAGATGACGGTCATGCTGCTTATGGACGTGGCACCGTTGCCGATTACGACGTTATTTTTGAACGTGAAGCTCGAGGCGTTGGCGACGTTCACCAGCGAAGCATTGTTAATCGAACAATTTGGACCGTTGACGAACTTGTTGTTCACCACCGTCGCCGCCTGCGTGAAATTACTCGCAAACTGCAGCGCGACGCAGCCATGCAGGCTGAAGTCGAAGCCGGAGATGGTGATGGGCCCGGTGGATGCGGCGCAGTACACCCTCTTTCCGCCGGTCGAGGCTGTGCTTGGATTAGGAATATAGGAACATTCTTTCGGGAGTTTCCCATTGCCGGTGCCGACCATGGCCTTCGCGGGATCCTGGAGCGTGATCGTCGTGTCATATCCCACGGGATAGTCGATTCCGGGGGCGTTCCATGGCCAAGGGTGCGCCGACGGCCACCTTTGGCCGCTTTGCAGAGCCCCCAACCAGGGCAGCCCGTTCGGCAGCGTTCCGGCTCGGCCCGACGCGAACTGCGTGGCGCTGATCTGAAACGCGGCGCGCGGGTTGGCCGAGGCGCAGCCGTCGCTGGATTGACTGCTCGAATACTTGCACGCCGTACCGGCCATGGCCAACGCCGGCATCAGGGAAAACGCACCAATCAAGATCCCAAGAGAATTACGCATCAAATTATACTCCACATGACAATTAAATTCCAATTTGGATCAACTCCACGGGTCAGGCGTGTCCCGTATGAGTAAGCGATCCGGTTGACATTAATTAACAGGTGATCGGGTTTGCGCAAACCCTAGAAGAGTTAACGTTATGCTACATTTTGACGCGCAGAGAGCAGATGATGCGACGATATATACTTAAATAATACCATATTCCTCAAATATATTGATAAAATTGCTGTCGAATCGTCGCATGTCTCCACCCGTCGCGTGCGGGCGGGAGGAACGGCGGCGCGGGTGGCGTTGGCAGCCGAGGGTCGTCAGCGACAGGGGCGGCGGCTTGATGACGATCCGTTTCAACTGTCATCGATCGCGCCAATCCCGGCGATTTCATGGAATCCGGATAGGAAGATGGTACGAAATGGGACGGTTATTTGATTTCCGGAAACCGCAGCAAGTTTTACGCGCTGAAGAAGCGGCGGTGGCAGGCCGTTGATGGGCCCGATCCTAGGCGGGCGTGGCTGATCAGCGGCGTAGCCTCGCGCCTTAGCGTGAGGGAGCGACATGTCGAAGTTCTTGGGGCTATTTACAGGCGTCGCCCTCGCCGCCGCGGTGGCTATGCCCCGGATCGCAACAGCGGCAGATTGGCCGAGTTTCGGGAGCTTCATGGACAATTCGGCAAATGCGCAGCTGGAACTCACCATTTCGACGGCAAACGTCGCCAGTCTCGCGCCGAAATTCGTCGTCAGCACCGGGGGGTATGTGTCCGCTCGCGCCGCCGTGGTCAGCGGGGTGGCCTATTTTCCCGACTCCGGGGGCAACGTGTGGGCGGTGAACGCCGTTACGGGCGCGGTGATATGGTCGGTCAACCTCAAGACCCTCGGCTTCCCGGCCGGAACCTACTCCCGAAGCAGCCCCGCCGTCGACAGTGGACGGGTTGTTCTGGGCACCCAGATGACGGCGTCGGGTGCGTATCTTCTGGCTCTGAACAGCGCCAACGGGAGCCTCCTGTGGTCGACCAAGCTCGACCCCCACCCCAAGGCGGTCCTCACCGCCGCGCCGGTGATCTTTAACGGCGTCATCTACCAGGGCGTCGCCAGCCAGGAGGAAGTCGCGGCCGCCACGCCCACCTACCCCTGCTGCTCGTTTCGCGGCAGCATAGCGGCGGTGAACGAGAACACCGGCGCGGTGCTCTGGCAGACCTACACGGTTCCGCCGGGCTACAGCGGCGGCGGCGTCTGGGGCAGCCACGCTGCGGTCGATCCGACCCGCAACAAGCTCTATATCAGCACGGGCGACAACTACAGCACGCCGACGGACCCGGCCTATGTGAAGTGCATCGCCGGCGGCGGCGTGGGTCCGAGCTGCCTCTCCCCGAAGGACCACTTCGACTCTGTCCTGGCCTTGGACCTGACGAACGGCCAGATCAAGTGGTCGCAGCGCCTGTGGTCGCAGGACGCCTGGAACGTCGGCTGTAATTACAACCCCCCCGGCGGGGCGAACTGCCCCAATCCGGCGGGTCCGGATTACGACTTCGCTTCCGCGCCGCAGGAGTTCTTCTTCGTGGACAGCAAGGGCGTGTTGACCACCCTCGTTGGGGCCGGCCAGAAGAGCGGCGTCTACGCGGCGTTCAACCCCGACACCGGCGCCCTGGTGTGGGCCACCCAGGTGGGGCCCGGTTCGACCCTTGGCGGCATCCAGTGGGGTTCCGCGACGGACGTCAGGCGAATCTACGTTGCGATCTCGAACTACGGCCACCACCCATATGCCAGTGGGCCCGCCGGGGGAACGGCGGGTTCCTGGAACGCGCTCGACCCCGCGACTGGCAGGATCCTGTGGCGGACGCCGGATCCGGCCGGAGCGCTCGACCTGGGTCCGATGGCCGTCTCCAACGGCGTCGTCTACGCTCCGTCGTCGGCGGGCGGGGCCAGCCAGCCGAATATGTTCGCCCTCGACGCCTCCAGCGGCAAGATCCTCTGGAAATTCGCCTCGGGCGGCTCGGTCATCGCCGGCGCCAGCATCTCGAACGGCACGGTCTACTGGGGCTCCGGCTACAACCTCGGCGGGAACCCGCTCTTCACACCCGGGAACAAAAAGTTCTACGCCTTCAGCATCGGCGGCCTTTGACTCCCGGCCTTGAGGCCGCCGCCACCACGGAGGCTTGCGGCCTACGAATAACGGTGGCTATTCGGTGGAAACCTTTTCCTGCATCTGGCTGCTGAGCGGCGCCACATTGTCGCACGCAGCCATCCGCCATCCCGGCACGCTTCGCGGAGGAACCATGCGTTCGATCGGCAACGTCCTCGACGAGGCCAAGGGCCTGGGCCCCGGCTTCGACTTCCTCCGCGTTTTCCTGGCGTTCGGCGTCATATTCACGCACAGCTTCGGTATCGTTGGCGCGCGTTCGGTCGACGACACCCCGATCCTCTGGTTCAACAACTATTGGATCCTGGCGATGTTCTTTGGGCTGAGCGGGTTCCTGATTACCGGAAGCGCTCTCCGGCTCACCTTGCCGAATTTTCTGATCAATAGAGGACTACGGATCATTCCGGCTCTGTGCGTTGAGATTGTCTTCGCCGCCTTCGTCATGGGCCCGCTCGTCACGACCCTGACGCTTCAGGCCTACCTCAGCGACCCGCAGACCTATCACTACCTGACCAACATAGTTGGTTGGATCAACTATGTGCTGCCTGGGGTCTTCAAGGACCACCCGGCGCCGCAGGTCAACCTGTCGCTCTGGACGGTGCCGCACGAGTTGGGCTGCTACGCCATCATGTCGGCGTTCATCGCGTTCGGTCTTCTTAAACGTCCGGCCTTGGTTGTCCTGGCGGCGGCGGTGATCATGCTGGGAGGCATAGGGCTCGTCGCGGTGGGTTATGCAGGCAAACACCACGGCTTCTTGCAGGAGTTTGAATACGTCGTGTTCTATGGACCAAGCACGCGTCTCTATTACTCCTTCCTGCTTGGGATCGCCACCTACCTCTACCGGCACAGGCTTCCCTATAGCTGGCCGCTGTTCGGAGCGATGATAGTGCTGAGCATCGGGATCGCCCTTATCCCACCGGGGCCCTGGGCGAGCTATCCGGTGCTGAACGCGGTGGATGGCGCGCCTATGGCCTACATTATGGCCTTCTTGGGCGCGACGAAGCTGCCGCGCCTGCCCTTCTTTCACACAGGCGACTATTCCTACGGCATCTATCTGTATGGCTTCCCGGTTCAGCAGCTGGCGTTTAATCTCATGCCGGCGTCGAAAAGCGCTGTCCTGAATTTCCTGGTCTCGGCGATGCTTGTAACCGGCTTCGCCGCTTTCTCCTGGCATTGCATCGAGAAGCAGATCATGAAACTTCGTAAGCGATTCTCGTTCGTAGCCCGGCAGCGCCTAGCGCCGGAAGATCCGAAAGAGATTGCGGCGGGTTCATCGCTTTCGCCCGGAGTGGTGAAACCGGGTTCTTGAAGCGTCGACGCCCCACTGCAGCAAGGTCGTCCACGTCCTCTTGGACAACCACGCCACCCACAAGCACCCCAAGGTCCGCGCCTGGCGCGCCGCCATCGCCGTTTCATCTTCCACTTCACGCCCCCTCGGGCAGTGGCTCAACGCCGTCGAGGCTACTTCGCCAAGCTGGCCTGTCGGCGGCTCAAGCGCGGCGCGTTCCGATCAATCGTCGACCTCCTGGCGGCTACCGCATCGTCGCCGAGACCACAACGATCCCGGCTGGCGCCAAGGTCCGAACGCGCCGTCGGTCGTGAATTGGTCGGAGACGAAGTCCAGGCGCCAGCGCTGGTGGCCGCTACCGGCGATCACCACAGCATCCCCGATGGCGCCGAGAGCCCTCAGCATCCGCGCACCATCAGGCGCTCCCACCGGTAGATCGCCCAGACGAAGAGGATCGCAGGCCACCTACGTTGTTTGGGGTTTCCCGAACATTGGAATCTTGACGGCCAAAGCTGGCCGTTCAATCATGTACCAACTCAGCGCGCCAGCCACCGCCGCGAGCAACCATGTGAGCATCAACAGAAAAATGAGGGGGATGGCCGACCAATAAATTATCAAGAGTGCGGAGATCGGCCAGGCCCAGAGGTAAACGCCGTATGAGATGTCGTATCTTGCATTGATCGTCAGCAGTGGCTTCCAAGTGACCTTCAGGGCAACCCAAAAAAGAGTGTATCCCCCTAAGAACACGAACGCCAACTCAGCAAGCGGCTTGGTGAACAGAAGGGCGACCAACCCGATTGCACACGCCCCGGCCCACCAGCCGTTCAGAGGCAACTTCAACAGCCGGAAACACGTGCCGACCATGAATACCCCGGTTAGGCGAGCAGTCTTGCTGGGATCACCGATCAGACTAGAGGCGTGATCCGACAGGGTGGGCAGAGCGACAAATGTCAGGGCGAGGACCATTAGAGTCAGGGCCAGAAATAAGGTGGGCCTGCGATAGAGTCCCACAAAGCCGAACAGAGCGGCTAGGATATAGCACCGAAACTCGTATGAGATTGTCCACATCGAAGCATCGATGGCCGGGTAGTGAAGATGAGCGAATGCGCCATCAGAGATTGGAGCCTGAAGGATTGCGATCCGGTAGATCATGCGTGCCCATTCGGCGCCATGAGGAATTGCGCCACCCCCTAGAGGGCCGACGATAATTAACAGAAGGAGTGAGCATATTACGAACGCAGGGTATATTCGTCTTACACGCTTGAAGAAGTAGGTCCCAGGATCGGAGAGCCAACTACCGGCAATGAGGTATCCGCTAATGAGGAAAAAGCCGTCCACAGCTAAAGATCCGGCGGTCTGGCCGTTGTGGAACAGCATGGTGATGGGCTCGCGACGGCGATCACCATCTAGCAGCTCCGGGCAGTGCGCGAAAATAACCATTGAAGCCAGGATCAAGCGCAGCGCGCCGACCGCGTTTTGCCGTTCGGGCGCCGGGCCGCTCGTGGTGTCGCCTAACGGCCGCCACAACCCTACGGCACGCTGTAAAGCGGCGCTGGCAAAGCGCCTCATGAACTAACCTCCCCCAACGCTCGCTCAGTGCCGCTACAAGGTCGCCCCCTAATACCAGCAATGCGGGCCCCCGCTAACCGCTGCTCACATGCATCTCCCCCACGCCAGTCATCCAGGCCAAAAAAATTGCCGGGCCGGCTGCGGCCTAGCGCGCACGGCGAACTCAGCATTTGCCCGCCCGCGATAATTCCTGTGCTCTATTCCCCGACGATGCGACGGCGGTCGGGAGAGATGGTGCGTCACTGATTGGCAACTCGCGGTCCTCTATTACGCTGCGTCGAAATCGTCCTGCGGCTCCGCACCAAAGGCTACTGGCTCTCGGTAAGAAACCAATCATCACGTTTTCACGCGTCTCAGATGAAATTTCTCATTGTTTTTCTATTTACGCAAAATCAGATACGCATAAGAGCTGTAAGGAATCGCGCTGTTGCGCGACGCCATCGCTGAGATGAAGTGTTCAATGTCCCGCAGCACGGGTATTTTGTCGTAATAAACGTGACCATAGAAATTCCTTATCTGGATGCCTGTGTAGCCAACGTTCTTAAGCATATTCTTCATCTTGGACGAGGAACCACCGTAGCAATAGGAATAGTGGGCGTGGAATTTAGGAGACGCCGAGGCGCGATACGGAAAATATTTGATCAGGAGACGGCTGGTCAGCTTTTCGGGCAACAGGATGTTGGCTACAAAGGGGGACGCGTAAAGCGTCGGGATGAGGTGGAACGCGACGCCGCCGGGCCGCAGGAGCCGATAGACATTGCGATGCATGGCTTGCCCATCCGCCACATGCTCCGCCAGAAAACGGGAAAATATGACGTCGTAGGTGTTTTCGAAGGCGCTCACATCACCGGCGACGTCGAAGCGCGCCTTGCGATACTCCGGCCCGAGAAACGAGAGTTCGGCGTCGCTCAGGTCATTTACCGTATAGCTGCCGATATTGCCCGGCATCTCGGACAACCGGAACGACGGCCGGCGCCCGCCGCCGAGCTCGAGAAGCTCCGCGTCCGGATAGCTGGACACGAGATAGCGAAGATAGTCCCCGAACTTACCCAGACCGTGTCGGTAGTCCTTGTACTCTTCAATCTTCATCTGGCGCTCCAGGCGTACGGAATTCGGTCGAGCCGGCTGGGAGTGTTGGCGGCTGCGAAGCGATTCGCGGCGTGAATCGCTCGAGATGCGTGCGGGCCGATGCTCGCCTCCGGGGCGAGAACCCGAACGGCCGCCGAACAACATTCCAAGGGGCCATCGACCGGCAATGTCTGGTGAACCGGCGAAGACGGTCGCATCCGGATTGAGGGGCGTCCCCAGACGAACCGAGAGGTCGAGGCTCGCCGCCTCAGGCGAAAGTTCCGATCCCACACCGATTCGGCCGCAGCAAGTGCGTCTGGCGTAGGGGACGTCAGCCGGTCGGTCACATCGCGCCGCCCATCTCTGAAATAGTTCGCGTCGTTGTCGCTGTAAAGCTGGTTGCGGTTCATAGAGGCTGTCCTACCGGTTGCCAGACATCGAGGGTAGAGATATGTCTGCCTAACCAGGAAAATTGGTGAGGAGAACAGCCTTCGCGTCCCTATTCAGGCAATTGGCGATATTTTTAAGCACTATTGCGACACCCCGCCCCGCCTCATCCGGCGAGCGCACGAACAGGTCTCTCAGCCTATCGGCGGGATCATATCGCAGCCCGGCGACCGAACGCAAGTCCGCCGCCAGCCCTTTATGGGGTCCACAGTTTCGGGGTCGAGGTGCTAGAAGGCGACTCGACCTTGCATTGTGAACGGGGAATGCGTCGTCCATGCGAAAAATAGAACTCGGCGTCTGCACGGCGTTGGCGGCCCTGATCCTTGGGGGAGGCGCATGCGCCCAGCAGGCCGACGTTCCGCCCAGCGAGCTTCCGGCAGAGCCCCCCGGAGCCCTGACGCCGCCATCGACGGAGGGCCCGACGCCACAGGCGGTATTCGGCGCGGTGGCGGAGCAGGTGATCAACGCGACCGTCATCGCTCCCTCGGTCAACCTCGTCTACGACTCCAACATCGCCCGCTCCAGCGCCCAGGTCGCGGCTCAGCGCGGGCTGAAGCTGTCCGACGAGATCGCGGAGCCGGCCCTGGCCCTCAACCTCGCCCGGGTATTTGGCCGCGAAAGCGTGACGCTCAAAGGGATCGCCGGCTACGATTTCTACCGGTCCAATACACAGTTGGATCGCCAACACATCGACCTGGCGGCGGGGGTGAACGCCGCCCTGCTCCGCTGCGGAGAGGGCGTCAACGTCGAGTATAGCAGCCAACAGAGCGACCTCACCCAACAGTCCATTCGGGTCGTGAGAAACACGCGGAGCAACACGGTCCTGGGCGCATCGCTGGGGTGCGGCGGCGCAATCGGTCTCGCGCCAAACGCGTCGGTGTCGCAGATATGGTCGACCAACAGCAATGGATTTGCGAAGGCGGGCAATTCGAACTCCTTCTCCGCCAATGCGGGGGTGTCGTACCGACGCCCTTCCCTGGGCTCGATCTCGCTGTTCGGGAGCTATTCCAAGACCACGTATCCCGGGCTCCTGCTGATCGGTCCGGGCCTGCGTCAGGGCTATGGGTACACCCTCTATGCCGGCGGCGTCAGCCTGTTCCGGCATACGGGCAGCCGTCTCGAAGGGTCCGCCTCGCTCTCGTTCACGTCACTAAATCCGGAGACCGCAGGGTCGAACAAATTCCAAGGATTGACCTATAGCCTGAGCGTTATCTACCACGTAAATTCTCGGATCTACGTGGAAGGCCTGACCTCCCGACAGACTACGCCGTCCAACCGAGTCGGATCGAATTTCTCCATTGATGAGAGCTACGGCGTCGATGCCTCCTTTTCCGCCAGCTCCAGGCTATCCTTCCTCGCGGGAGGTAATATCAGCAGGAATAACTACAACGTCGTTGCCCCGACACTCTTCATGGATTTGACGAAGCAGGAGCTTTATAGTGCTTTTCAGACAGCAAATTATCAGCTCACTCGCCGTCTGCATCTAAATCTGTCAATTTCAGAGACGAAGAGGACGGCAAATTTTCCAGGTCTCAGCTACACGGGTGAAAGGGTAACGCTGGGTGTCCAGGCCGTGTTCTGATCTTCCGATTCTACTCACAATTCGAACTGGGATAGACTGCATTTACCTCGTCCATTCGACCGCCTGTCACAAGGCTTCGGTTTCCACGTGTTACAAACTTCTTTATTATTGCTCCTTTCTGCAGATATATGCAGCGAAGCGTGCCTGTCGCGTCGCCATAGTTCTCGGCGATGATCAGCGTGTCGAAGGTGGTGGCGTTCATTTCAGCGAGTAGGGCGCTTGTACTCGCTATGGGTGTGAAAGTCAGGGTGGTGGGACCCACGTTGATTGGCTGATCGACCTTCCACGTCGCGCCCGCTCCACCGACAACCTGGGTCTTGGCGACGATCCCCGACCCACTCACCCTTTGGCCGGGTGCAATGGCTCCCGAGGTGCCGGAACGGATCGTCAATGTGCTTCCGGAAATCGAGGACTCCTTCGCCGTCGCGCCCCCCCCTCTTCCACCCAAGGGCGGCGCCACATATCCTGCACGGTTCGACACGATGATATTATGGTCGACGGACGCGAACTTCATCTCGTGGGCACTGGTGACGTAAAACGAGACGGTGTTTAGCTGCGAAAGGGTATCGAACACCACGACGTTGAAAGAATTGGTGTACGACGCGAACGATTGGCTCGGTGCCAACCCCCACTCGCCGTGTAGACCGGTGTTTGGCGTCGTATTGAGCCCGATCAGGTAGTTGAATCTATTCCGTACCGACATTCTATTTGAGGAAAACGCGCGATTGGGGATGTTCTCGTAATAGTTATATTCGTCAATTGCCTCACCCGTTTTGGCATTGTCGAGCACGGTTGTGAATCCGAAGGGGCTTTTGGAGCCGCCTCCCAGAACCGTGTTATTGATGAAGACGAAGCGGCCGGCGGCGGCGACATTTACCAGCGAGGCGTTGTTGACTGCGCAGTTCGGGCCGTTGGCGAATTTGTTGTTCTTGACGATGGCAGTTCCGGCGAACTTGATTCCGAACTCCAGGACAATGCAACCGTGGCGGCTGAAATCGAGCCCCGAGATGGTGATCGGGCCCTCCGAAGCGCTGCAGTAGACCCGCATGCCGCCGGTCGAGGCGGTGTTGGCGTTGGGCAAATAGGAGCATGCAGGGGGCAGCTGGCCGACGCCGTTCCCCTTCTGGGCGGTAGCGGGATCCTGAAGCGCCAGGGTGGCGTCATGGCCCACCGGGTAGTCGATGCCCGGGGCATCCCAGCGCCAGGGTTTATTCGCCTTCCACTTCTGGCCGCTTTGCATGGCGCCGGCCCACGTCAGACCACTCGCCAGCTTACCCGAACCGTGCGACGCGAACTGGGCCGGGGTGATCTGGAACGCGCCATGCGGGTTCGCCTGTTGGCAGCCATCCGGATAGCCGTTCTCACGATAAGGACAGGTTTCGGCGAGCGCCTTGCCGCCGAGTGACAACGTCAGAAATCCAATGGCGAGAGCCGCGGTCGCGGCCAGGCTGTTGCGCATGTCAAGGCTCCCAGATGGTTGCGCGGGGCGGCCGCGCTCGTCGGATTTCAGGAAGGCGGCCCGCTTTCGCGGGGGCTGACGCTGGCGGGATTGCCCAGGGCGATCGAATTGGCGGGCATGTCCTTGGTCACAAGGGCCCCTGGCATCACCATGCAATCCTCACCCAGCGTCAGCCCGGGCATCACGATGGACCGCGGTCCCAGATGGCAGCGGGCGCCGATACGGGTATGAAGGTAGAGGCCGCGGGTGAAGTCGTGCGTCAGGACCACCGCCTCCTCGCCGACGTAGCAGTCCCGGCCGATGTGAATCCCCTGAGGAAAGGTGCGGTCGATCAGCGCGGTGGGCTCGATCCGCGCGGTGGGGTGGATATCCATGCGCCAAATCCGCGTCTGCACCTTGCGCTGGAACCAGCTACGGGCCGCCTTGATAAGTCCGGCCATCATGCTACGCCCGCGCGCGCGCGCGACGAGCGCGCGCGTGTAGCCAGGATTGCCAGGCATGCCCCGGAGAACTCTTCACGTCCTTCTCCCGCTGCGTGGCGCGATCATACGCATCCGCAACCTGTGGTTGAGGATCGCCATCGGCGCCGAGGTCGACGACACGGTGCAGCTCTCGCTCTCGAGCCGCCTGCTGCCGGGAAGAAGGGGATCGATCGTGGTTGGATCCGACACCCTGATCGCCTTCAAGACCCTTATATACACCCGAGATCCGCTCACCGGCGCCGACCGTCCGGTGCGGATCGGCTCCCGCTGCTTCATCGGTGGAGGTAGCATGATCCTTCCCGGGGTGACCATAGGCGACGAAAGCATCGTGGGAGGGGGAGCGGTGGTGATCGAGGATGTTCCGGCGCGCTCGATCGTGGGCGGCAATCCGGCCCGCATCCTTCGGACCGGCATCGACGTCGGCCCCTTCGGCCGGCTGGCGGTGGCCGACGAGAACACCCGCCGCCTGTGGAGCGGCGAGGCCTGAACATTCGGCTGCCGGCCTCAGCGCGAGCCCTTCGGACCGCGCGCCCCGAGCCTGAATTTGTTCGTCAACCTGATCGACCAGGACGTGGAGAGCGCGCGGGCCACGAAGGCGAGGCCGGAAAAGTACATCAGCTCGCAGCTCGATCTCACCCACCGCCCGCGGAAGGCGCGGATGTATTTCTCGACCATGCGCCGGCGGGCCTCCGCCAGCGTCTCATCGCGCTTGCCGGGACTGAGGTGATGGACATGGAAATCAACCACATAGGTGGTGCGGCCGAGAATGTCGGCGATCGTGCACAGATCCGTACCATACAGGTGGAAGCCGCCCAGATCGTGCGAGACCGAGAGGTTGGCGTCACGGCGCACGACGATGAAATTCTCGTCCAAGGTGTGGACCTTGGCCGGAAAGGTCCAGGTGCGTCTATCTGTCCCGTGGGGGTCGGTGATGCGGATGGCCAGGGCGCCGAACGACACTCCGCCGGAGTTGCCGCACGCCGCCCAGGCGGGGTCAATCCGGTCGAGCTCGGCGAGAACCTCGTCCAGGCGTTCCCGCGGATCGATAAGGAAGACGTCCTGATGGCAAACGACAATGTATTTGCCCCGGGCTGCCGTCAGGAACATATTGAATCCCTGATAGGCGTCCGAGGTGTTCTTTTGAGAATTATCTATCTTTATGTATTCGCAATCCTCTCCGTCAAATCCCCCATGACGGAAAGAAGCAACCATCTCGGCGTATTGTTCAGGCTTGGTGACAAGTGTACAGATCGAATAGCGGATACCTGTGGACAAGCGCTCACGCGCCTCGACGATCCCGGCCTCGTCGACACTGCCCATTGAGTCTGCCTGCCTATCGTTGACCATGCAATCTGACGCAGAGTCACGGATTGCCGGAATTGACTGATGCCCGGCCGCCATCCGAAGGCCCCCTCCCGCAGCACTCAAGCCCCACTCCTCGCTAGGCCGCGGAGCCCGGTTTGTAAAGACGGGCGATCGCGGGAAGGCGGCCAGTCGCCGGACCGACCTGATCGGGGTTGCCAAACACCACTCGAATGTTGGATTAGGGCCGCCGCGCATTGGGGTGTGGGCACGGCCGAGCGGCTCGGCGTTGGAAACCTCGAATGAACCTGGGCCGTAACACGCTCTACAACCTCGCGGGCGGCATTATTCCCCTGGTGGGGGCCCTGATTACAGTTCCAATCTACGTTAAATTGATCGGACCCGCGCGCTACGGCGTGCTGGCCATCGCCTGGTTGCTGCTCGGCTATTTTGGCCTGTTCGATCTCGGCCTTGGACGGGCGACGTCATTTCGCATCGCCTCGCTGAAGACCGCCTCGCCGGCGGAACGGGCTGACACCTTCTGGGCGGCCGTCGTGATCAACCTGCTGATGGGCTTGGTAGGGGCGGCCGTGCTGTGGGCGGCCGCGGGGTACTTCTTCAGCTACGTTTTCAAGGTGCAGGCGGCCCTGCGACCGGAGATGATCGCCGCTGTCCCCCTGCTCGCGGCAACGGTTCCGGTGGCGACCCTGTCGGGGGTGCTGACCGGAGCGCTGCAGGGGCGCGAGAAATTCCTCGGCATCAACATCGTGTCGGTGGTCTGGACGCTGTTGTTCCAGATCCTGCCCCTGGGCGTCGCCTGGTGGCTCGGCCCCAACATCGTGCAGATTCTCTGCGCCGCCCTGGCCGCCCGGCTCCTGGCCCTGGCCGTCCTCGCCGAATTGTGCCGGCGGGAGTTCACCCGCGGACATCCCATCCGGTGGGTCTCCCGCGAGGCGCCGCAGCTCCTGAAGTACGGGGGCTGGGTGACGGTGGCCTCCCTGATGGGCCCCCTGCTGGTGATCGTCGATCGGTTCGCCATCGGCGCGATGCTCGGGGCGGAAGCCGTCGCCGTCTACACGATCCCCTATCAGCCCGCCAAACAGATCCAGATCCTGCCGGCGGCTCTGACCGGAGCCCTCTTCCCCAGAATTTCGGCCGCTTCGCCGGCTGCCCGGCAGCGGTACGCCAAGGAGGCCACCCTGACCATCGCCAGCCTGGTGAGCCTGCCGGTGGTCGGCGCGCTGTTCCTCGCCGATCCGGCGCTGAAGCTTTGGATCGGGGACAACCTCGGCGGGAAGGCGGCGCCGGTCGCCAAGCTTCTGCTGGTCGGCTTCTGGCTGAACGCCCTCGCCATGATCCCCTACACCAACCTGCAGGCCTCGGGACGGCCCGACCTGGTGACCAAGGTCCAGCTTTTCGAGATACCGATCTATTTTCTGGTGCTCTATCTGGGCCTCACCCAATTCGGGGTGGCCGGCGCTGCGGGCGCGTGGCTCTTCCGATGCGCGATCGACTATCTGCTGCTGAGCTGGATGTGCAATCGAGGATTCCCCGGCCTGGGGGTGCTGGCCGTGAACCTGTCCCTGATTACCGTGGCCGCCATTGTCTCCGCCCGCTGGTCCCACGCTAGCTTGGCTTGGTGGATATGGGGCGCCGCGCTTGCCTCCATGATGTTGCTTACGGCCTGGCGCACGCTCCCCGACAACGCGAAAAACGCAATCGGAAGCATCTTTGGGCGCCTACGGCAGGCGCAGCTGTGATGAGTATGCGGGCGTTGCGACTGTTCTTCTGGACGGCCAACCGGGAGCGGCTGTAAATGCGACCACCTTTGAGGCGGGAGCCCTGCGGATGAGCACGCCCGACGGGTCCGCGCTGCGCGACGACGCGAAAATCTTCACCGAGTACGAAGGCGATCACAGCGCCCGGCGTCACCGGCTCCAGCGGATCTTGGCCATGGCCCTGCTGGTGGTGTTCTGCTTCTTCTTCGGGTCCGCCTTCACCCTGTTCGGACCCTACCTGATCATGATGTTCCTGGTCCCGCTGGTGGTCCTGGGGCTGGTGGTCATCTGGGCGCTTCCCGATACGCAGGCGCCGCCGTTGCGGGTGATGGCGATCTCGACCTTCACGCTGTACCTCACCCTGGTGCTGTGGCCGAACTACCTGGCCATCGACCTTCCGGGCCTTCCGTGGATCACCATGGTCCGGCTGTCGGAAGCGCCCCTCCTGCTGAGCCTGCTGATATCGCTGTCGCAGTCGCAGGCCTTCCGAAGCCAGCTCTACGCCGTCTTGCAGGCGACTCCGCTGGTCTGGAAATTGCTGCTCGGCTTCGCTTGCGTGCAATTCCTGACGATACCCTTCTCCCACCAGCCGGTCGGATCGCTCCAGGTGGTGGTTGACGACCAGATCACCTGCACGGCGGTCTATTTCGCCGCCGCGTACGTGTTCCTAAAGCCGGGACGCGTGGAATTCTTCGTGACCTCGATCGTCGTCGTTCTGATGGTGCTGGGGCTCATCGCCATACCGGAGTTCCGGCACGGCCATGTGATCTGGGCCGAGCACATTCCAAGCTTCCTGAAGATCAACGATCCAATCGTGCAGGCCATCCTGCAGGGGGGCATGCGGGCCTACACCGGCGTCTACCGGGTGCAGGCGACATTCTCCACCAGCCTGGGGTTCGGTGAATTCGTGGCGCTGGCCGCGCCCTTCGTGCTCTATTTCGTGATCCTCGACGAGCGCTGGCCGGTGCGGGTCGCCGCGGCGCTTTCGATCCCGTTCGTGGTCTATGTGGCCCTGCTCACCGGGTCGCGATCCGCGATCCTGGGCTGTCTCGTGGCGTCCATGCTGTGGCTGCTGAGCTGGGGCGTCCTGCGCTGGAAGCGGGACAAGCACAGCCTTCTGGGGGCCGTCGTCACCTTCGGATTTCCCATGATCGGCGCCTTGGTGCTTGCGGCGACGATGTTCATAGGCCGGCTCCATCGCGCGGTTTGGGGGGGGGGTGAAACAACATTTAGCACCCAAGCTCGACAGGATCAGTGGCGGACCGGCTTTCCGTTAATTGTGCACAATCCCATCGGGCATGGCGCCGCCCAGAGCGGAGTAACCCTAGGTTACCGGATGGCCAGCGGCGAGCTCAGTATCGACTCATATTTCTTGTCGATACTTCTTGACTACGGCGTACTCGGCTTCATCCTCTTTTTCGGGATGTTCGCGTTAGGAATCTACTACGGGGCCAACTCCATATGGCGTTCTCCTAAGCTGACGGAACCGCAGAAGATGATTCTTCCGCTCACAATTTCGCTGGCGAATTTCGTAATGGTGAAGACGGTCTTCGCCCAGGCAGACATCCATCCGCTGGTCTTCATGATGCTCGGGATTCTTTCGGCGTGTGTGTACCGCAGCGCGACCATGGAACCCTCCGCAAACCCCGGCATTGCGACTCTGGCGACAAGCCGGACGCCGAAGTGAGTGGAGATCCCATGGCGGACCGGGCGCACCCAATGGACGTCGGCTTTGACATCGAGTCGGTCCCGCGGGTCCGGGAGAAGGCCGATGACCAGCGAGTCCGACCCCACATGGTGAGTTCCGTCGCCCGGCCATCCCTGCTCACCTATTCGTCGCTCCCGTACAACGGCCACGGTCCGGCGCAATCCTGCGTGAGCATTCTTGAGCACATTCCGCCGACCACCCTGTCGGTGGCCCTGATGATGCCGCGGTGCACCAAGCGGCTGCAGCCATCCATCAAATTCAAGCAGGCGCTGCCGGAACCGTTGCGTCGCCTCCCCTGGAGGTATGTCAGGGGCCTGGGCAGGAGGGCGGTGGCCAATTGCTTCGCCGACGCGATCGATGCGGCCGACCCGCGCGATACGATCGCCTACTTCTGGCCCGATCACTCCACTGCGCTGGTGAAGCGCGCCAAGGCGCGCGGCATCGTGACCGTCAGGGAGATGATCAACTGCGACCGCGGAACCGCAAAGACCATCCTGGACGCCGTCTACCGGGATGCGGACCTGCCTCCGGGCCACGGCATCAGCGAGGAGAGCGTGGCCGAGGAACGCGAACAGCTTGCGCTCTACGACTACGTGTTCGCGTCCAACCAGGTGGAACCGGGCCTGATCGAGGCCGGGGTGGATCCGTCGAGAATCCTCCCGACCTCGTTCGGATGGGATCCCCAGCGCTTCCCGGGCGTCCGCGACGCGGTTCCGTCCGCACGCTTCACCGCCCTGTTCGTCGGTACGGTCTCGATCCGCAAGGGTGTCCTGCAGCTCCTCGCGGCATGGAAGAGGAGCGGCGTCGACGGAGTCCTGAAGATCGTCGGCTCGGTGTTGCCGGAAATCAGCCCGAAGCTCGAGCCCTACCTCAATGACACGTCCATCGAGTTCGTCGGGTTTCAGAGCCAGGTCAGCGATCTCTACCACTCGTCCGACCTGTTCATTTTTCCCAGCTTCGAAGAGGGGGGACCGCAGGTGGTCTATGAGGCCGCCGGTTGCGGCCTGCCGGTGATCGCCACCCCCATGGGCGGCGGTCGAATGGTGCGCGACGGCGTCAATGGCCTGATCGTCCAACCCAACGATATCGATGGCTTGGCCGCGGCAATCCGCGACATGGCCGCCTCGCCCGAGAAACGCGGGGCATACGGAAGGCAGGGCGCCGTCGACGCCCGGAAATACACCTATGAAGAGATCGGCAAGGACCGGGCCGCCATGCTGCTGCGCATCATGGAGAAGAACAACCGAAGATAAAGGCGCCACCTAGGACAGGAGGTCGCGATTGACCATGATACAGTCCACCTCCACGAGGTCGGGGAAGTGCAGATGATTTTGCAATAGAGCGGATAGATTGAATCCCTTTTCGCCGTAGAACGAAAGAACTTCCCTGTAATCGGGCTGATCCTTGTACAGCGGCTTCACAGCCAATTCGCTCTGAATGCCGACAAATTTCCTGAGCTTATCGCCGGCGCCCCGCGCGACCGCCAGGTCGTTTCCCTGGGTGTCCATCTTCAGGAACGGGCGGCAGAAGCCAAGCCGCGATTCGTACTTCTCGAAATAGTAATCCAAAACGTTTGTGGTCATGTCCACGGAACGCTCGACGACATTAAGTTCGGAGAACGTTTCATCCAGTTTCTCAATGGGCTCTCTCAGCGAGCTGAAGAACGTACTGGCCATCACGTTGAATGACACCTGCTTGACCTGGTCGTCCAGGGCGACCTGCTCGATGTACCAATGGGGGTCGGACCGGGCGGCCTGGACCAATTTTTCCGCCAACTCGGGAATGGGTTCGAAGGAGATGATCGGGCCTCGGAAGCCTATCTCTCGCAAGAGCCCCGCGTACTGGCCGGCGTTCGCCCCGACGTCGAACACGCAGTCCACCTCAAATTCACCAAAGAATCGGCGCAGGCAGGATCGCTCCAGTGCTATGCCCTCCGCGCCCGCGCGGCAGACGGTAATCGAGTAGCGGCGCCAGAGGGTTGTCAGCAGGAACCGGGTAAATCTATTCACAAACCGCCTCTTGTTCCGGGTACCGACGTCTGCGATTGAGTTCGGTCCTACCGAAGTCAGCGCCCGCCCGCTTGGTGTCGAAGATATAGCGCAGAATCTGGAGGTCGACCCCCGTACTTACCTCTTAAAGCCGACATCCCACCCTACTTCCGTCTAACCCAAATTGGCGGTCGGGTCACGCGCCGAAGCGCCGGCCTGTCATCAAGGCGTGGGGGCCTCCGAGGGTCGAAAGGTCCGTCGCCGCCTCAGCCACCGCTGCAAGTGGCCGGGCGCCCGACGTGCGAGGAAGAAGACCAGTGACGGGCGCATGAGCAGGTAGAGAACGTACCGCACAAGGCGGCCGGACCGCCGGTACTCCCGCGCGACGTTGGCGTGATGAATCAGCCCCATCTCCGTCCGACGGCGGCTCATCAGCGCCTCCAGTCGCGGCGTAAGTTGCGATCGGTACTTTGCGCGCAACTCGTCGCCGGCCTGCACGACCAGATCAAAACGCGGGACCGTTTGCGAGTGGGGATTGAGCACGCCGCTCAGCTCGCCTATCCTGGTCGTATAGACATAGTGGGCGTCGCCGGTCACGAAAGCCCGCGCCTTATGAAACAACAGCTCGGACAGGAAGACGAAGTCCTCGGAGTATTTGAGCCTTTCATTGTAACACAGGCCATGCTTCTCGAGAAAGCGCCTGCTGATCATCGGCTTGATCAGCACGTAGCTGAACGATGAGATCCCCGTCTTCTCCGACTCGAAGAGATCGACGATGGTGATGAACTTGTCGCAGGCCGCCGGGGGAAGACCCAACCGGACCTCGACCTTCTCGAATTGATCGTAGAGAACGACGTTGTCGGCGACCAGATCGCACGCGTGATCCGCGGCGACCTCCAGGAGGCGTTCGAGCCTGCCGGGCTTCCAGGCGTCGTCCGCGTCGAGGATCGCGATCCAGTCGCCGCTCGCAGCCGCAATCCCGGCATTCCGCGCCGCGGACGGCCCGCCGTTGGCCGGCAGGGCGATCAATCGGATCTGCGGATGAGTTTGGGCGAGCGAGGCGACCAGGGTCCGCGTGTCATCGGTCGAGGCGTCGTCGATGACGATAATCTCGTCCGCGGCCACGCTCTGGTCCAGGACGCTGTCGATGGCCCGTCGGATGAACCCGCAGGCGTTGTACGCCGGTATGATGACAGAGACGCTCATTTCATATCCCCTCGCCGCTCCCGGCGAGCAGGAACGGTGGCGCGCCGCGGCGGTTCAGCACCCCTTGCAACCATCCGGAAAGTCCATAGCCCAGCTGGGGCCACGCTCTTTGCCGGCCGTATCGCGCGAAGATCAGGGCGAAGGCCGACAGGGCGGCGATCGGCAGCCGCCACGGGAAACAGTCCCGCGTGACGAGTATCTTGTTGCGTTCGTCGAGATAGATCGGCATGCGCGGCCGCGCCGACACGCGCTGTCCGGATCCGGTCGTGGCGCCGTGCGCGTGGACCACGCGGGCGCCGGGGGCGAACCCGAGGCGCATGCCGACCCTGGCGGCGCGGAGGAACCACTCGACCTCCTCGCAATAGAGGAAGTAGTCCTCCCGCATGACGCCGACCGTCGCCAGGAACTCCCGGCCGACCAGCATGGAGGCGCCCGACAGATAGGACTGGGAGCGCTCGACGGCGGCCGAATCCACGCGTTCATCGACTCTGGCGCCACGTCCGATGGATTCGGCCCGCGCGAACCACGGCCGCCACCGCCCCCCGTAGGACTGCACCAGGCCATCGGGCCGGACCAGGGTGCCGCCGACCGCCTGGCAATCCCCCGCCACCAGGCGCTCGACGAGGGCGGCGAGAGCGCCCGGTTCCGGGACTGTGTCGGGATTGAGCACCCACCAGGCATCGGCCGAGGGAGTCGCCGCAAGGCAGACGTTGACCCCGCCGGCGTAGCCGAGATTGCGGGGGGCCAGCTCGGCCTGGACCGGCTGTCCGCCCGCCAAAGCGGCCGGCAGGACCGCGGTGAGCGCCGACCAGGCCGCTTCGCCGCCGTTCTCGCAGATGGCCACCTCGAAGTCGGCGTAGGTCGATCTGCCGAGCGCGGCCAGGCAATGGGCGATGTCGTCCGCGTTGCGGAAGCCGACGATGGCCACGGCGACGTGCAGGGTCATCGGGAGGCGCCGCCGGCAAGAAGGCGGAACGAATCCAGCAGGCGCCAGAACCGCATGCGGTAGAGAACCCCCAGGGCCGCCAGTCTCTGAGCGCCCGTTTGCAGCTCGCCGCTCGCCAGGACCCGCGGCGTGTGGGCGATCGCCGAGGCGGGCAGCGCCAGGCTGCGGATCAGCCACCAGAACCGGCCGCCCCGACGTTCGGCCAGGAGCTTGTAGGACTCCGAATTGGTCCGTCGCCATTTTCCGACGAGTTCGGCCCAGGTCCGCCGCGCCGGATGGCCCACCACCGCCCGCGGGGCGTAGCCGAGCCGGAAGCCCAGCGCCTGGGCGCGCCGGGACCAGTCCACGTCCTCGGAGACGGCGGTGCGGAATCCCCCTACCCGTTCGAACAGCGACCGCGGGCAGAACAGATTGCCCGACCCCGTGAAGCCCTTCTTGTTTATGTAGGTCTCGAAGTCGAAGGCGAAGACGCGCTCGAACGCCTCGGTCGGAGTCATGGACCGCGGATCCTGCACCAGCACCTTCACCAGGCCGCCGACGAAGTCGTAGCGGGAGAGGGCCGCCACGCCCTCCGCCACCCAGTCCGGCTCGGCCACGCAATCGGCGTCGATGAAGGCCAGCACGTCGCCCGAAGCCACCGCGGCGGCGCCGTTCCGCGCCGGCCCCGCCCCCCGGGCGGCGACCCTGACCAGCCGGGCCCGGCCGTCGACGACCTGGCCGATATGCTCGAACCCTTGCGGCGAGTCGTTGTCGCCGACGATGATTTCGAGGTTGTCTTTCGGATAGGTCTGCCGCCGGAGCGACGCCAGGCAGATGTCCAGGCCGCGCGGATCGTTGAAATGTGGGATGATGACGCTCACCCGCTGCCCAGCCGTCATCGGCTCACCCTCTTCCGTCCAGCGCGCGACACGCCGCTATCGGGGACCAAGACCCCTCAGGCGTTTTGCATTGCGCACCAGAATCGGCGGCAGCAGGTCGACGAGAATTTCTTTCTTCCTGATGGCCAGGTCCACCTTGTCGCCCGTCCCCGGCCGCACCCTGAATTGAGTCGAGTGCTCGCGCTTAATATCGGACCAGGTCGACGTATAATAGTATAGGGCTATCGACCGGCGTGGAATCCCGCCTGGGTGGTTAACCGGATGGGGATTTCCGTGGTAGCTGGCTTCCGTGGTGTTGAATATGACGCAACGATTGAAAGTCGGAACAAAGGACCGGACGCAACTCTTCATGTCGGCGTCCCACAGCTCCAGCTGGCCACCGTATTCTTCCCGCCAGTCCTTGTTCAGATAGACCAGCAGGTTGATTCGCCGCTCCAGATTCATCGGCTTGTGATGGTTGAAATCGACGTGGACCGACAGGTGACCTTCCTGTCTGATCTGATGAAATCCGGCGCCCAGGAAATAGGGATCCGGTATGAGGCCCTTGATGCCGGTGATGTTCTCGACCAGCCGAATGAAGGGTTTCGAGTTGAAGGAGTAGAATAGAGATCGGACGGGATCCGACAATGAATCGGGATTGAACTGAGCCTTGTATCGTTCTTGCGCGCGGTCGTATTCCGTGTCTTCTCCGCTGAGCTCTGTCGGAAATTCCTTCAGACACAACTCCAAAATCGACGGGGGCAGGAAATCCTCAATTACGATGTGAGGAAAAGGGGTGGCGTTTCGGTAAGACTCCGCCAGCTCGAGCCCTTTGTCTCTGATGTCGCCCGAAACGTAACCGCTCCGGTAGTCCATCTCAGCGAGATAGGGCACGATTGATCATCCTGTTGGTCCAAATGGCGCAAACCGAACTACGCGATCGGCGCGAATGATACCGACCGCGCGCCGCGATGAAAAGGCCTCACGGCCGTGCTCAGAAGGCCCGCCGCAGTTCCTCCACCAGATCGGTCCGCTCCCACGAGAAGCCGCCGTCCGCCTCGGGTTCCCGCCCGAAATGGCCATAGGCCGCGGTGCGGGCGTAGATCGGCCGGTTCAGGCCCAGGTGCTCGCGGATGGCGCGCGGCGTGGCCCCGCCGATCAGCTGGGGCAGGATGGCTTCCAGCTTCGCCGGGTCGACGTGATTGCCGCCATGAAGGTCGACATAGAAGCTGAGGGGCTGGCTGACCCCGATGGCGTAGCCGATCTGCAGCGTGCACTTGTCGGCCAGGCCGGCGGCGACGACGTTCTTGGCCAGGTACCGGCAGGCGTAGGCCGCCGACCGGTCGACCTTCGTGGGATCCTTGCCGGAGAAGGCCCCTCCCCCATGCGGCGCCGCGCCGCCGTAGGTGTCGACGATGATCTTCCGTCCGGTCAGGCCGCAATCGCCGTCGGGACCGCCGATCACGAAATTGCCGGTCGGATTGACGTGCCACCGGGTCTCCTCGTCGACCAGGCCTTGGGGGAAGACGTCCAGCACATAGGGCCGGATGATGTCATGCACGTCGGCGGGCGTCAGGCCGTCGCGGTGCTGGGTCGAGAGCACGATCGAGGCCACCCGCACCGGCTTGCCGTTCTCGTAGACCAGGGTCACCTGGCTCTTGGCGTCCGGCTCCAGGCCCATGGCGCGGTCGTCATGCCGCGCCTTGGCCAGCACCTTGAGGATGTTGTGGGAATATTGCAGCGTCGCTGGCATCAGCTCGGGGGTTTCGGCCGTGGCGTAGCCGAACATGATGCCCTGGTCGCCGGCGCCCTCGTCCTTGTTGCCAGCGGCGTCGACGCCCTGGGCGATGTCGCTCGATTGCGGATGCAGGTGGCAGGCGTAGTCGGCGGTCCGCCAGTGGAACCCCTCCTGCTCGTAGCCGATGTCCTTGACCGCGGCCCTGACCCTTTCCTCCAGCCCGTCCACGATACCGGTCAGCCGGTCCTCGGCGGCGCGAACCTCGCCGGCCAGGATGATGCGGTTGGTGGTCACCATGGTCTCGCAGGCGACCCGCGCGAACGGGTCGACGGACAGGAAGGCGTCGACGACGGTGTCCGATATCCGGTCGGCGACCTTGTCCGGGTGGCCTTCGGAGACGCTTTCGCTGGTGAACAGGTACTGGGATCGCTCGGTTTTCATCGGCGGGTGTCTTGCTTCCATGTGTGGAGGGACAGGGCGGAAGAGCCTTTAGAGCGCCTTCCGAAAAGTGGGAACTGGTTTTCGGAGTGAACGCGCATGGCCAGGGCGTTTGCGCTAGGAATTGGCGCGGCTCCATTGCGCCAGCAGGCTGGCGAGATAGTCGGTCAGGCCGCTCGGGTCGCTCGTGGCCATGACGGGCTCGCGCGTTCGCGTCGCGGCCACCGCGGCCGCGAGTTCCTCGACGCTGTGGGCGACGAGGATCAGGCCGCGCTCCGCGAACGCCTCGGTGATTTCGGCCTGGTGGTCGTCGTAGTGCTCGCCCCTCTCGAACAGGCGCGGCATGGCGATCACGTGACAGCCTTCGCGCAGGGCGGTGATCAGCGAACCGGTGCCCCCGTGGCAGACCACGATCTCGGCCCTGCGGAGCATCGACAGCATCTCTTCGAACGGCAACGTCTCATGGCATTCGAGGCCGTCGGGCCGCATGCCGCCGACCCCCGTCTGCACCACCACGCGTTCATCGATCACACCCTGGCGCTTGAGCGCCTCGACGCTGGCCACCAGCCGGTCGAAGGGAAGCGTGGCGCCGACGGTGGCGAAGACGAGAGGCTCCTTCGCCGGCCGCGGCCCGTCCAGCGGGCGCATCGGATCGAACACCGGCGCCCCCGGCCAGTTCTTGGACAGGGCGGCGGACTGCAGCACCTTCACATGGGCCAAGGGCCCCGCCAGGCGCGCGAAGGCCGACATGTTCCGAAACCGCGCGAAGGATTCGATCACGACGATCCTGGCGCCCAGCAGCCGCGCCCAGAACAGGGTGAAGAACATCGAACCCGCGCCGGTGGTGACCACCACATCCGGCCTCTCCCGCATGACGATCCGCGCCGACTGGACGGCGTTGCGGACGCCCGCGGCGACCATCTTCAGCGGCGCCCCCAGCCGGCCCTGGCCCAGGGCCACGTGCTCGACGAAGAAGGTGGGCCGGCGCTGCTCGAGGCTCCGCGACAGCCCGGTGTCCTCGCTGACGAAGAAGGCGTCGTACGGGCCCCAGGCCCCCTCCAGGTCCAGCAGCTGCCGTACATGCCCGCCGCCCGAGGCCGCGAGGCAGACCCGCAGGCGCCGCCCGGTCGAAGCGCGTCGTTCACCTGGCCGCAAGCGTCAGGCCCGCCCGATGCTGGCGTAGGTGAAGCCCCGCTGCCGCATCTCGTCGGGACGATAGACGTTGCGCAGGTCCACCACCACGGGCGAGCGCATCAAGGACTTGACCCGATCGAGGTCAAGAGCCCGGAACTGGTCCCACTCGGTCAGGATGACCAGGGCGTCGGCGCCCTCCACCACCGCATAGGGACCGTCCTTGAAGTCGACGTCGCACAGCAGGGTCCGCGCCTCGTGTCCCTCGGGGTCGAAGGCCTGGATGCGGGCCCCCATGCCGATCAGCGCCGGGACGATGTCCAGGGCCGGCGAGTCCCGCATGTCGTCGGTGTTCGGCTTGAAGGTCAATCCCAGGATGCCGATGGTTTTGCCGGCCACCTCGCCGCCCAGGGCCGCGGCCACCTTGCCGGCCATCGCCTTCTTGCGGGCCTCGTTGACCAGCGTGGTCGTCTCGACCAGGCGCAGGGGCGCTCCGGCGTCGACGGCGGTCCGCGTGAGCGCCAGGGTATCCTTGGGGAAACACGACCCCCCGTAACCCGGGCCGGCGTGGAGGAACTTCGAGCCGATCCGGTTGTCCAGGCCGATGCCCCTGGCCACCTGCTGCACGTCGGCCCCGACCTTCTCGCACAGGTCGGCCATCTCGTTGATGAAGGTGATCTTCATGGCCAGGAAGGCGTTGGCGGCGTACTTGGTCAGCTCCGAGGTGCGCCGGTCGGTGAACAGGATGGGGGTCTCGTTCAGGTTCAGCGGACGATAGAGCCCGGCCATCACGGGGCGGGCGCGCTCGTCCGTGAGCCCCACCACCACCCGGTCCGGACGCTTGAAATCCTCGATCGCCGAGCCTTCGCGCAGGAATTCCGGGTTCGAGACCACCGCGACGTCGGCGTCGGGGCGTTTGCGGCGGACGATCGCCTCGATCTCGTCGCCGGTGCCGACCGGCACGGTGGACTTGGTGACCAGCACCGTGAAACCCTTGACCAACTCAGCCACCTCTTCGGCGGCGGCATAGACGTAGCTGAGGTCGGCGTAGCCGTCGCCGCGGCGGGAGGGGGTGCCCACCGCGATGAACACCGCCTCGGCCTCGGCGACCGCGGCCTTGGGATCGGTGGCGAAGAACAGGCGGCCCTGGGCGACGTTGCGCTCCACCAGGGCCTCGAGACCCGGCTCGTAGATCGGCATGACGCCGGCCTGGAGCCGGGCGATCTTGCCCTCGTCCTTGTCGACGCAGGTGACGGTATGGCCGAACTCGGCGAAGCACACGCCCGACACCAGACCGACGTAGCCGGTCCCGATCATCACCACTCGCATATGGGTCCCTCGACAAACCGGGGCCGACGCCCCGCCCCGCGGGTCCTATGCCCCAGCCGGCGGGCGCCGGCCAAGCACAGGCAGGCCGAAAAGATTCGCTGCGCTACTCCGCCGGGCTGAGCCTCGCCTCCGTCCGACGCGGCGCCGGATCGGTCGAGGGCGC
This sequence comes from Caulobacteraceae bacterium, assembly GCA_028290905.1. Taxonomy (GTDB): domain Bacteria; phylum Pseudomonadota; class Alphaproteobacteria; order Caulobacterales; family Caulobacteraceae; genus Acaudatibacter. Next base: position 34,582 of record JAQGIW010000225.1, read on the forward strand.
GGCGCGCCGTGGGCGAGGCGGCTGCAGCGCCTCGATCGCTCCGATGATATGGTAGAAGCTGCTCGCCATGGCGGGTTCGTCGTCCAGCGCCCCCGCCCCTCGCGGGGCGTCTCGCCAGAGGCCCGCCACCGGCGTGTCGAGGTAGGACCAGATGGCCCGGGCGGCCGACGCCGCCGCGTGCTCGTGGGCCGACCGTTCGGGGCCCCGGTCCGGCGCCAGCAGCAGGGCGGCCTTCAGGCGTTCCGTCTGAGGCCACAGGCGCGAGGCGCCCTCCAATGGGGAAAAGTCGTCCAGCAGCGCATCCACGACCAGGCCGGAGCCTTGATCGACCCCCCGCCCGCCCGAGGCGTAGAGCGCCAGAGCCGCCTGGTTCGCCCGCGGGTCTCCGGTCAGGCGCGACCACCGCTCCATCAGCCACGCCCATTCGAAGTGGTGCCCCGGCTCCAGCCGCCTCCCCTCCGCACCGGCGGACGGCCGCCAGGTCTCGTCGAACTCCTCGACGATCCGCCCTCCATCGGCGTCCAACATCCGGGTCAGGAAGAGCGTCGCGATGTCGTCGGCCCATTCCCGCCAATAGGGGTCGTCGGCAAGTTCGGTCCACGCCAGCACCGACTCGAAGAGATGCATCACCGGATCGGCGAGATAGGTCAGCGAGGCGTCGTCGGCGCGCAGGCCGCCGTCCTCGCGGGCGAACGTCCGCCTCACGGCGGCGGCGAGCGCCCTGGCGTCCGCCTCCAGCGCCGCCCGTCGCTCCGGCATGGCGCGGGCGGTCGTCGCCAGGGCGAGAAGCACGAACGCCTGGTCGTAGAGCCGGGCAAGATCATCCGCCACGGCGCCGTCCGGCTCCACCGCCCGGCGGTAAAGGCCGTCGGGGCGGCGGTACCGGCGGTTGAGAAAGTCGAGACCGTGGTCGACGGCGGCCGCCCACGGGCCGGGCCACCCCATCAGCGCCGCCGTCGCGAAGACGTGCGCCTGACGCGCCTGGACCAGGGCCCGGCGGGCGAGGCGGCCGGGGACGAGGTCCTGGCCGAGCCGCTCGTGAAATCCGCCGCCCGCGTGATCGGCGCCGAAGCACCACCACAGGGGCAGCGCCTTTTCGAACAGCCACGCCTTCAGGCGCGGCCCCGCCGCGTCGAGCGGCTCGACCGGGGCGGCGGAGGCCGCTTCAAGGGCGGCCAGGGCCGGCTTGAGGTCGGCCGCCTTCTCCATGGAGGTCACCAGCACGTCGCGGTCGCGGGCCACGACGGCGAGGTTGCGCGCGCCCATCACCACGACGCGGGCGCCCTCGCTGGCCCGGACCAGGCAATCGGCGCTCTCGCGCACCACCGCCGCGCCGCTGACCGCGTTGCCGTCGGGGTCACGGGTCGAGGCGGTCCAGATCGCGTCCCAGGCCCCGAGGTCCGACCAGGCATGATCGATCGGCAGGACCGCGGCGCGCGCGGTCTTCTCCATGATCCCCACGTCCACCGAAACCTTCGGCGCCTGGGCGAACGGAGCGCCCAGACGGAGGACGCCGGCGTCGGGCTCGGCACCCTCGACGGCCTCGCGGACGCGATCCAGGGCCTCGGGCGTGTGCCGGGCCGCCTCGTCCATGAGGACATCGACGCGGAACATGAAGTTGCCGCTGTTCCACAGGCAGCCCTCGGCCACCAGCGCCCGGGCGCGATCCGGGCCGGGCTTCTCGACGAACCGGTCGACGGCCCGGACCTCCGGGGCGACGGCCAGCGGCCCGCCTGGTCGAATGTAGCCGTAGGCGGTGGCGGGGAAGGTCGGCCTTACCCCGAAGGTGACGATATGGCCGGCCGCCGCCGCGAGGAAGGCGGCTCCCACGGCGGCCGCGAAGGCGTCGTCGTCGGGGATGTGATGGTCGGAGGCCACCGCCAGGGCGACGCCGGAGGGGTCGTTCCTGGCGATCCACACCGCCGCCGCCAGGAGCGCGGGCCCCGAGTCCCGACCGGCGGGCTCGACGAGAAAGGTCCCCTGCCCGCCGAACGCCTCGAGTTGGGCCCGGGCCTCCGGCAGGTGGTTGAGCCCGGTGACGATGGTCGGCGGATGCGCGCCCGGCAGGGCGGCGAGGCGAGCCAGGGTGCGCTGGAAGAGAGACGGTCCGTCGAGAAGATCGACGAAAGGCTTGGGTCGGCGAGCCGTGGACGCAGGCCAGAGCCTGGAACCGGGGCCCCCGCACAGAACGATCGGATGCACGCCCATGGGACCGGCTGCCCTCGAGTCGCCCAGGACGCGGCCCGGGCGGCCGCCTTGTGCACCGCGGGAGACCCCCCGCGCAAGACGGTGGGTCGCAAGGGCCGGCGTGGCCCTAGCGCGAACGCCCTAGGTCATCCGCGGCAGCGTTGCACCCAGTGGTGATGCACCATCACGCTCTGGCAGAGGGCGGCGTGGCGCTTGTGGGTGTGCGGCACGGTCTCGTGATGACCCACCCGCCCATGGTGACGACGACCATTGGCGGCATGGCGCCCGTGGGCCGTGGGGGTGGCGGCGCTTGCGTGGCGATGACGATGATGGCGTCCGGTCGCCGCGGGCGCGCTGGACGCATGATGACCTCGCCTGTGGTGTTTGTGCGCGGCCGCCGGGGCCGGGCCCGGGGCGGCGGCATGGTGGCGATGATGGTGGGGAGTCTGGGCCTCCGCCGGGGAAGCGACGAGAACAAGAGCGACCCAGGCGACCGCGACGGCCAGTACGTGACCGGGGAGCGCGTTCCTGAGGGTGGTGATCATGCCTGCTTCCCGACTTCCCGACTCTGACCGGACTTTGGCGCGACTCACGCGCGCAACTGCTTCAACACCATGGGGACAAGGCCCGGCAAGTCCTCGCTGATCAGCCCCGGTCCGAACGCCTCGGCGCAGGCGGCGTGGACCCAGGCGCCGGCGCAGGCCGCCTCGAAGCTCTCCATGCCCTGGGCGATCAACCCGCCGATCAGGCCGGCGAGCACGTCGCCCGAGCCGGCGGTCGCTAGCCACGGTGTGCCGTTCAGGTTCACCGCGGCGCGTCCGTCGGGGGCGGCGATCACGGTGTCGGGGCCCTTGAGCAGCACCACGGCCTGCGCTCGCCCAGCCGCCGCCCGGGCGGCGCTGATGCGCTCGGGCTCCGACTTCAGGAGGCCCGGGAACACGCGCTCGAACTCACCCGGGTGCGGGGTGAGGACATCGTCCCGGTCGAGGATCGAAAACAGCTCTCCCGGATCGTCGCGAAAGACACTGAGGGCGTCGGCGTCGAGCACCAGCGCCGCCCCCGTGCGCGCCAGGGCGAGAACGTTGGAGAGGGTGACGTCGGTCACCCCCGCGGCCGGGCCGATGACCGCGCAGTCGGCGTCCGATCCGGCCGCCTCCAGTTCCTCGTCGGTGTCGAATGGGCGCAGCATGACCGCTTCGAGGTGGGCCGCATTGACCATCAGCGCTTCCGGGGGCGAGAGCAGGGTGACGAGCCCCGCCCCGACCCGCAGGCCCGCGCGCGCG
>JAQGIW010000228.1 GCA_028290905.1 Caulobacteraceae bacterium
GGCCGCGCTCCTCTACGAACGGGCGGCCCGCGCCGCGGCGATCGAGGGCGCGGACGGGGTCTGCGCGGAAGCGCTGCACAGGGTGCTCGCGCTGTTCGAGGGCGTGTCGGACCGCGACCTGCCGCGCCGCGCCGTCCGCTGGCTCGCCGAGCTGTCGCGGGCGCAGTGGTCGCTGGGCCTGGTGGATGTCGCCAACCGCAACGCCCGACGCGCGCTCATCCTCGTCGGCCGCGGCCCCAGCACGCCCCGTCTCAGCGAGAGCGCCCTGGCCGCCTGTGCGGTGCGCGCCGAGACCGGGCAGTTCCTGGGCGACGTGGGAGAGATCCTCTTCGCCAGCCTGGCGGCCGGCCGGTTCGGCGCCCAGAGCGGCGAGCATGTCAGCGCCCAGGGCCGCGCGCTCGGCTCGATGGGCTTCGCCCTTGGACTGATGCGGCTGAACGGCGCCGCGGACGCCGTGCTGAAGCGAGGCGAGCGCCTGGCGGGGACGACCGACCCCCGCGCGGCGGCCTTCGCCTTCACCGCCCGGGCCATCCTGCACTTCACCTTCGCCCGATGGTCGGACGGCGAGGCCGCCCTGGCCGCCGCCCGCGAGATCTGCGCCTCCTGGCCGCAGCACCACCTGATGGAAGTGATCGAGACGACCTGCGGCGTGGGCGCCCATCTCCAGGGCGACGGCGAGCGGGCCCTCCGCCATTTCGAGGCGCTCGCCGGGCGGGCTGGCGCCCGTGGATCGCCCCTGCACGCCGGCTGGGCGGACTACGCCAGCGCCCAGACCCTGCTGGCCCTGGACCGGCCGCACGAGGCGTGGGAGCGGCTGACGGCGGCCGAGGACCGGCTCAGGGGCCTGGCGGACCGGCAGTCGCACCACATCTGCGAGGGCCTCCGGGCGCGCCTCGCCTGGCGCCTGGGCGAGGTCGACGAGGCGCTGGCCGCCGCGGCGCGATGCGGCGCGATGGGCAAGACCCTGCCCCCGACCAACTACAGCTCGACCGAGGGATACGCAGGACCGGCCCTGGTCGGGGCTCTGGCCCTGATCGCCGGCGTCCCGGCGCAGCAGCGGAAGCTCGCGCAGGCGCTGGTGCGGGGTCACCTGGGAGATCTGCAACGCTACGCCTGGGTGTTTCCCATCGCCCGGCCGCGGCTGGCCCTCGCGCGCGCGGCAGTCGACGCGGCGCGTCGGCCCGAGATGGCCCGCAGCCGCCTGGCGGCGGCGGCGGTTCAGGCAGACCTCCGCGGTCTGCGTTTCGAAGCGGAGCTGGCGCGGCGGATCGCCGCCGACCTCGTCGGTTAGAACAGGATGGCATCGGTCGGCGCCCGCCAATAGCTGAATCCTGCTCTCGATTCGTAGTGTAGAGCTTGATCGAAGCTCTAGCCCGCATCCTGAACGGAGCCCCCCGATGCCCCTCTTCACGACGCTACCCGGCGACATCGTCGGAGCGCCGCCCTATCGCGCCGCCGGCTGCCTGACCCAGGGGCTGTTCCTCAAGGGAGACCTCGCCGCCCAGCAGCGCTTCTGTGACCTCGCTTTGAACGGACCGGCCGGAGGCGCCCTTGTCTTCCGGGCGGTGACCGAGCTGGTGCTGGTGACCGCCATCTACGCGGGCGCCATGGGTTCGCTGAATCCCCCCGACTCCGACAAGGGGGTGATGCAGGAGTGGGACGTGGGGTTCTGGACCGCCGTCCGCGGCGGGCGTCCCGGCGACGACGACAACTGGGCGACCTATTGGCTGCCCAGCTTCTTGTTCGTCGACAGTTCCGCGGCGATGGCCGCCGGCCGCGAGATCTTCGGCTATCCCAAGACCACCGCCGCCTTCGAGGACCGCCGCGCCGACCGCGGCGATCCCACCGCGACCCTCATCGTCCAGCACTTCCCGGTCTTCGGCCCGGACAAGCGCCCGGTCACCGAGCCTCTGATCAGGCTGACCACGGACGATCCCACCGCGCAGGCGCCGGGGTTCCTGGAGACGATCGAGGCGGCCTGGGACGTCTTCAAGGGCATGGCGCCGATGCATTCCGGCTTCCCGCTGCCGCCCTGGCCAGGGCTCGGCATGCCGCAGATCCTGCTGCGCCAGGCCCGCGATCCGGTCTCGTTCGGCCAGGCGGCGATCCAGGAGATCCTCGTCGTCACTCCCAGGACCGTGAGGGTGGCCGGCATCGGGCTCCTGCATGCGCCCACGGTGGTCGAGATCACGCGATCGGCCAGCCACCCGATCATGGAGACCCTGGGATTGGCCCCCTCGCAGGTCGGCGAACTGGGCTTCTGGATCGAGCAGGATTTCGAGGTCGGACCCGCCATACGCCTGGCGTGACGAAGTTGCTTCTCCTCCCCCACGAGGGGACCTCGAAGGGGTGGAGGGGGCGACGCCGCGCAAGCCTCGCCGGGTCAGCCCCCTCCCGGCTTTCGGCCGTACTCCCCCCAGAGGGGGGAAAGAGTCGCCCCCTTCCCCGGCTTCGCCGGTACTTCCCCCAAGAGGGGGAAGAGAGTGGCTTCGTTGACAGCCCTCGCCCACGGTTTAGAAGACCGGTGGCTCGAGGGTTAAGGGGGCAGGGATTCCAGATGGCTGACGCCACGCCGGGCGCGCGACCGCGGCCCCTCTCACCGCACGTCATGCACTGGCGATGGCACGTCACCATGGCCGCATCGATCCTGACCCGCGTCACCGGCGTGGGCAGCTATATCGGCCTCCTGCTGGTGGCCGGCTGGGCCCTCGCCCTGGCGTCCGGCCCCGAGGCCTATGACGACTACATGGGCCTGCTCGGGTCGATACCCGGCCAGATCCTGCTGTTCGGCTTCACCCTGGCGGTCTTCTACCACCTCGCCGCCGGCGTCAGGCACCTGATGTGGGACCTGGGCAAGGGCTATCTGCCGAGCACGGCCAACGCCACCGCCTGGGTCGCCATCATTTTCGCCCTCGTGGCGTCCGTCGCCGTATGGGCGCTGTACCTGTTGGGATCGTAGATGACCGGCTACCGCACTCCCCTCGGCCGCGCGCGCGGCCTCGGCTCGGCCAAGGACGGCGTCGGTCGGTTCATCAGCGAGCGCGTCACCTCGGTCGCCCTGTTGTTCCTCGTCATCTGGGGCGTCCGGTCGGCGCTCGGCCTGTCCCGCGCCGGCTACGCGGGCGCCGTCCACTGGCTGGCTTCGCCGGTCAACGCCGCCCTCATGGTGCTGCTGGCGGTGGCCGGTTTCCTGCACATGCAGGTGGGCATGGCTGTCGTCGTCGAGGACTACATCGAAAAGCCGTCCACCAAGGCCGTGCTGCTGCTGATCAACGCCTTCGTGTGCTGGGCGGGCCTGGCCCTGACGGTCGTGTGCCTGCTCAAGGTGGCGTTGAGCGGTGGGGGAGCCTGAGGATGTCGGCCTACGAGCTGATCGACCACCACTTCGACGTCGTGGTGGTGGGGGCCGGCGGTTCCGGCCTGCGCGCCGCGCTCGGCTGCGCCGCCGCGGGCCTGAAGACCGCCTGCATCACCAAGGTCTTCCCGACCCGTTCGCACACCGTGGCCGCGCAGGGCGGCATCTCGGCCAGCCTCGGCAACATGGGCCAGGACGACTGGCGCTGGCACATGTACGACACCGTCAAGGGGTCGGACTGGCTGGGCGACCAGGACGCCATCGAGTACCTGGTCCGCAATGCGCCGGCGGCGGTCTATGAGCTGGAGCACTGGGGCGTGCCGTTCTCGCGCACCCCCGACGGCAAGATCTACCAGCGCGCTTTCGGGGGCATGACCCGCAACTACGGCGAGGCGCCGATCCAGCGCACCTGCGCCGCGGCCGATCGCACCGGCCACGCCATGCTGCACACCATGTACGGCCAGGCGCTGAGCAAGAGCGTCGAGTTCTTCATCGAATATTTCGCCCTCGACCTGATGATGGACGAGGGGGTGTGCCGCGGGGTGACCGCCTGGAAGCTGGACGACGGCGCCCTGCACCGGTTCTCGGCCCAGACCGTGGTGCTGGCCACCGGCGGCTACGGCCGGGCCTATTTCTCGTGCACCTCGGCCCACACCTGCACCGGCGACGGTGGCGGCATGGCGCTGCGGGCCGGCCTGCCGATGCAGGACATGGAGTTCGTGCAGTTCCACCCCACCGGGATCTACGGCGCCGGCTGCCTGATCACCGAGGGCGCCCGCGGCGAAGGCGGCTACCTGACCAATTCGGAAGGCGAGCGGTTCATGGAGCGCTACGCCCCCACGGTGAAGGACCTCGCGCCCCGCGACATGGTGAGCCGCGCCATGACCATCGAGATCCGCGAGGGCCGGGGCGTGGGGCCCAAGAAGGACCACATCCATCTCCACCTGGATCACCTGGACCCCAAGGTGCTGCACGAGCGGCTGCCGGGGATCTCGGAGACGGCGAAGATCTTCGCCGGCGTCGACGTGACCAAGGAGCCGATCCCGGTCCTGCCGACCGTCCACTACAACATGGGCGGCATCCCGACGAACCTCTACGGCGAGGCCATGACCCTCAATGGGGACAACCCCGACGCCATCGTCCCCGGCCTGATGGCCGTGGGCGAGGCCGCCTGCGTCTCGGTGCACGGGGCCAATCGCCTGGGCTCCAACTCCCTGATCGACCTGGTGGTGTTCGGCCGGGCGGTAGGCCTGCATTGCGGAGAGAATCTCAAGGCCGGGGCCACCTTGCGCGAGCCCAAGGCCGAGTGGACCGATCCCCACCTCGAGCGCTTCGACCGCCTGCGCCACGCCTCGGGCGCGATTCCGACGGCGGCCCTGCGCCTGGAAATGCAGATGGCCACCCAGGAGGACGCCGCCGTCTATCGTACCGGAGAGAGCCTCGAATCGGGCGTCCGCCGCCTCGATGCGGTGTACGCCAAGCGGACCGACCTGCGCGTCACCGACCGCGGGATGATCTGGAACAGCGACCTCGTCGAGACCCTGGAGTTCGAGAACCTGATCTCGCAGGCGATCGTCACGGTGGCCGGGGCGCTCAACCGTACCGAGAGCCGCGGAGCCCACGCCCGGGAGGACTTCCCCAATAGGGATGATGCAAGCTGGATGAAGCACACCCTGACCTGGTTCGACGACGCCGCCGGCACGGTGCGGATCGATTACCGGCCGGTCCACAGCTACACCATGACCAACGACGTCGCCTACATCCCGCCCAAGGCGCGGGTCTACTAGCAGCGCGGCCCCCAACGTCTCCTTCGAGGACCAACCATGGTCGAACTGACGCTTCCCAAGAACTCCACCGTCGGCAAGGGCCGCCATCACCCGGCTCCGGCGGGAACGAAGACCGTCAAGCGGTTCAGGATCTACCGCTGGAATCCCGAGGGGACGGGCAACCCGGTCTGGGACACCTATGACGTCGACGCCGACGCCATGGGGCCGATGGTGCTGGACGCCCTGATCCACATCAAGAACGATATCGACGCCACCCTGACCTTCCGGCGTTCGTGCCGGGAGGGCGTCTGCGGGTCGTGCGCCATGAATATCGGCGGGCGCAACACCCTGGCCTGCACGCATGGATGGGAAGAGGTCCCGGGCAAGGAGGTGGTGATCTCTCCCCTTCCACACCTGCCGGTGATCAAGGACCTCGTTCCCGACATGGCGCTGTTCTATGCGCAGTACGCGTCGATCGAGCCCTGGCTGCACACCACCACCCCCGAACCCGAGAGGGAATGGCGCCAGTCCGAGGAGGACCGGGCCAAGCTCGACGGCCTCTATGAATGCATCCTGTGCGCCTGCTGCACGACCTCGTGCCCGAGCTACTGGTGGAACGGCGAGAAGTATCTCGGCCCCGCCACCCTGCTGCAGGCCCGCCGCTGGCTGGTCGACAGCCGCGACGAGGCCACCGGCGAGCGCCTCGACGCCCTGGAGGACCCGTTCAAGCTCTACCGCTGCCACACGATCATGAACTGCGCCCAGGTCTGCCCGAAGGGGCTGAACCCGGCCAAAGCCATCGGCGAGATCAAGGCGATGCTGGTGGAGCGGGTGGTCTAGCGAGCGTCCGACGACAGCCGGCTCGCGCGGCCGCGAACCGCCGAAGGTTTGATTGACGATGGGAAAGACAGTCGGCGGCCGGAGTCCGGTCGGCAAGTTCGTAGGCCCGCCGGGAATTGTCCCGTGCCCTACCTGAGGACCGGTTTTCGACTGACCCGGTTGAACGTCGACCAGGGCGCGCGGGTCTTGAAGACATCGGAGGGTTGCTCCGGCCACCCGTCGTCGGTCCAGCGGGACCAGTCGGGCTTAAGGCCGAGGTCGACGCAGAGCTGCTCGACCATCTCACGAAGCGGTTTATCCTCGACGTCGATATAGGCGACGTCGTCGGTCAGGCGTTCCTCGAGCGCGTCCAGGAGGTCGTCGCTCTCGCCTTCGGATTCAGATTCGGAAAAGACGACCCTGGCCACCTGTTCGGCCACCTTGTCGCGGGCGGCGACGGCGCGGGCCGTCTCCGCCCGGGAGGCGCGCGCCTCCTGATTCTGCCGCCGGACCGCGCGCACGGCGGCTTCACCGGCGCGCAGGCGGCGGAGCGTCTCTTCGAGCCGCCCCGCGAGATCGAGGGTGAGGCGCACGGCGCGGGAGAGCTTGGCGAGCTCATCCGAGGCGGAGTGAGCCGGCGCATCGCCCGCCGCGGCCTTGGTGGGCGTGGGGTCCTCGGCCAGGGCCCGCTGGGTCACACGGCTCGCCAGCTTCATGGCCATTTCCGCCAGCTCGTCGAGCATGCGCAGGCGGCGCTCGACGCGAGCGACGGACACGGCGAGGGGGTCGGCCTCGTCGACCACCGAAGCGTCCCTGGGGGTCGGGTCGGGCCGGGTCGCCGGGGCGGGGGTGTGGGCGGATCTGGACATTTGCAGATATCATACGGCTTTGCAGATTGCGCGTCAAGAACAATCTTTGCAGAATGATATGGTGCGAGACGCCTTCCAACCTTCGCGAGCCGGATAGGCGCCTCGTGTCGCTTTCGCCCGGTTGACGGCGCGTTCAGGCTCCACGTCGCGGGCGAGTCGTGAGATGGCTCATCTCTGCCGATGGGAAGGTCCGCTTTCGGTTGGGTCAAAGGCAAACCGGAGCTGCTTGTCCCCGTATGCCCTGCGACAGCGCCCGCTCTTCCCCGGCGAGCGAGACGCAAGGCGCTGCACCACGCACGAGTTACGCGACTCCCCCAAGGCCAAGCTGGAGAGCACTGTGAGATATCTCGGCATAGAGGTCGATGCCGCCTTGGAGCTGTCCGAGCAGCTTGAAGTCTGACGGCGAGGGCGGGCCGCGCTGACGACCCGCCCAACGTCAATGATGGGTGGAGGCTGTGTGAAAACGTAGCCGGACAATTATTGCGCGCAGTAACTCACCCCGTGTCGCCTCTCAACCGATCGTCGGTGCAAGATCAAATTGCTTAGGCTTACCAACGATCAAGAACTTCCTGTCGGCAAATTGGTATATTTGGTTTTCATACAGCCTCGGTGGGAAGAAGACCCTTGTCTAACCGTTACCGATTACTACCGAGTGGTTCTGCCAGTCCGATGAGAAGTCCTTCGAGGCTGCGGATGTAGCAGAGCCGATACGAGTCCTCGTACTGAACCACTTCGCCGACGAGCTGCGCACCGTGCTTGCGGAGTCTGGTGAGTGTTTCGTCGATGTCGCTCACTGTGAACATAGCACGCAGGTAGCCGAGGGCGTTCACCGGGGCGTTCCGGTGATCGGCGACTACAGACGGGGTGAGAAAACGCGAGAGCTCGAGGCGGCTGTGGCCGTCGGGAGTGACCATCATGGCGATCTCGACGCGCTGATTACCCAGTCCAGTGACGCGTCCGGCCCATTCTCCTTCAACCATGGCTCGCCCCTCAAGCGTCAGGCCAAGCTCGGTGAAAAAAGAGATGGCATCATCGAGAGATTCCACCACGATGCCGACATTGTCCATTCGTAGCAATTTACTTTTAGTCATGATTTCGGTCGTGTCCCTGGTGATGGTGTAGCCGGGCGGTAGCGGAGCCGCTCGCGACGCGCGCCCTCTATCGCCCAATAGGCTTTGCGGCCGACGCGAAGGTCCCTCCAGGCGCCGTCATGCTCAACACGCGTCTCCACGGGTCGAGGATATGGCTCGGCTTGATAGGTGGCAACGCCCTCCGTCAAGGGGCGGCTACGCGTCAGCCGGCGTCTCGTGGGGCGAAGGACCGCTTGGGGTCGATCCTCGTCGCCAGCGCACCGCCGGCAACCTCCGGACCCTGGAGCCCTCCCAACTTCCGCTCGTGGAGGTAGGCCGCGATCCGCGGCCGTGAGGTAGATTATTGTGTGGAAGATTCGGTTGGCCCTCAGGCGGGCTGTAGATCGAGGCAGAGGTAGACGCTATCGCAGGTGCGGTCACCGACGATGCAGGTCGCGGCCTCCCGACCGGTCTCCTGGAACCCCGCCCGCTTGAGCAGGTTGAGGCTGGCGGTGTTCAGCGGGTCGACGTCGGCCGTCAGGTAGGTGAAACCCCTCGAAGCGATATAGGTGATGAAGGCATCAAGAGCCTCGGACGCGAAACCCTGGCCCCATCGGTCCCGCCGCAAATAGTACCCGATCTCGGGCAGCCGCCAGGCGCCAAGTTTACCGATGACCTCGCCGTCATGCTCCAGGACGAACTCGTCGCTCTCCCCGGCCGCTTCCGACAACATGCCCGCAAGCCAGCGTTCCGTTTCCTCGCGGGAGGCGTGGGGTAGCGTGGACCAGTACCGCATGATCTGTTCATCGGCCATGATCTGGTGGATCGCATCCAGATCATCGGCCCGAGCCCTTCGCAGCACCAATCGACCGGTGTGCAACTCCGCGGCTTTTGCGACCATTGCGCTCGAATAGCTCTCGCGTCCCATGGCCGCAACGGTCGAGCCCACCGGCTACACCGTCAGCAGGATTTTCCCGAAGTGCGCGCCGGCCTTCATGCATTCGAAGGCGTCGCGCGCCTCGTCGAGCGAGAAGCGCCTGTCGATCACCGGCTTGATGCCGGTGGCCTCGATGGCGCGGGTCATGCTCTCGAAATGATCGCGGCTGCCGACGCTGATGCCGTGGATGAAGGCGTTGGAGCTGAAGATGGTCGCCACGTTCAGGTCCTTCACGAAGCCGCCGAGGATGCCGATCACCGCGATCTTGCCGCCCAGCCTGATGGCGCTCAGCGACTGCTCGAAGGTCCCGGCGCCACCGACCTCGATGACGTGGTCGGCGCCACGATTGCCGGTGATCCTGCGCACTTCCTTGGCCCAATCGGGCGTGGACCTGTAGTTGACGAGGTGGTCGGCCCCCAGCGCCTTGGCGCGTTCCAGCTTCTCGTCGGACGAGGAGGTGATGATCACCGTCGCGCCGGCCGCCTTTGCGAACTGCAGGGCGAAGATCGAAACGCCACCCGTGCCCTGCACGACGACCACGTCGCCGGATTTGACCTTGCCTTCCACGACCAGCCCTCGCCAGGCCGTCAGCCCCGCGCACGGCAGGGTGGCCGCTTCCTCGTCGGTGTAGCCGGCCGGGACGGGGGTGACGCCCTGTTCGCTCAGCAGCACCTTCTGCTGCAGGACGCCGTCCAGCGTGCCGCCGAGCGCGTCGCGACGGCCCTCAGGAGTCGGATCGCCAGTGAACCATCCCTGGAAGAACAGCGGGGCGACATGGTCGCCGACCTTCACCCGGGTGACGCCGTCGCCAATCGCCGAAACCACCCCGGCGCCGTCCGAGCAGGGCGTGAAGGGCGTGCGGCCCGAGGACGCGGTCACGGTCACCAGGTCGCGGTAGTTCAGCGTTGCGGCCTTGATGTCGACGACGATCTGGCCCGGGCCAGGCGTGGGATCGGGCTTTTCGATGACCCTGAGGTTGTCGAGGCCGTAGGCGGATTCGAGGACGACGGCGCGCATGGTATCCTCCCGGTGGCCGCGTCATCGCGGCCGCGTGTGGCTGCCGGTGAACAGCGTTCAGGCGTGTTCCGCAAGCCTGTCGTCGCGGCGCCCTGCCGCGGCGCCCGGGTGTTACTCGGCCGCCATCGGCGCCCGATCAGGCTCGGTCACCTGCAGATAGTCGCCGGGCCGCGCCCCGGTGGGGACGCCGTCGTCGAAGCTGACCTCGCCGTTGCAAATGATGTACCTATAGCCGCCGGCCTTTTGCACGCGCCGCCAGTCTCCCCCCGGCTGATCATGCCGGATCTCGTAGCGGTCACGCTCGAAATAGAGATCCTCTGGACGATAGATCAGCATATCAGCGGCCATTCCCTCCAGCAGCGCCCCGCGATCCTTGATCCCCATGACGCGCGCCGGCTGGTAGGAGAGCCGATAGTGCATTTCCTCCAGCGTCTTGAGATTGGTCTCCCGCGTGAGCCAGATGAGCAGGTCGGTCGCCCAGCCGCCGCCGCTGGTAATCTTGCTGTGCGCGCCGCCGTCCGATGCTCCGGCCAGCACATGGCTGTGGCCGATCAGCTCGGCGACGGCTTCGACGTTCTCGGCGATCGGTCTGCTCTTGAATTCGAATTCGAGGTCGGACTCCAAGGCGAGGTCCATGAACGCGTCCACCACGTTCTTGCCCTCGACCGCGGCGATGTCGCCGAACGTCCTGTCAATCCGGCCGTTCGGATCGGCGCCCGGGCCCATCGAGATGATCGTGTAGCCGTCGATGCCGCCCGCCGTCGCCTCGAACATCACCGGGTTGTAGCTTTCCCTCAGACGGCGCCTGAACCGGGGGTCCTCGAGCATCGCTCGCTTGGCCTCCTTCGTGGGCGCCACCGTCAGCTCGCGATAGACGTCCAGCGCGTCGAGCGATGAGCCGGGCGAGTTGAAGAGTTCGGCCTCCACCCAGCCGCGGTGAATCACGGTTTCCGCGTACATCCGCAGGCCACTCTCGTTCATCTCGGTAAGCCAGCGCATGCTTTGCCGGTGCAGTTCCGGCGTGTAGCTGCTGACCGAGAAAACGTTGTGCAGAACCGGACGTCCGGAGGCCCGCGCCAAGCCTTCGCTGATGCTGCGGTCGCCTTCGGGGCCGATCTGTGAAATCACCTGGATGATCCCGTCCCGGCGGTCGCGCAGCACCGTCGCGAGTTCATAGGCGTCTTCCTTCGACATGACGTCGGTGGGCATCGGCGAGCCATCATAGTCGACATGATTGTTGCTCGAACCCATGAAGCTCATCGAGATCCCGCAGGCGCCGGCGTTCATCGCCTCATGGATCAAGCCCTTCATGCGCCGAAGTTCGTGCGCCGTTGGCCGCCGATGCTTGGCGTCTTCACCCATCACATAGAACATCAGCGCGTTCAGCGGCATGTACATGGTCAGGTTGACAGCCTTGGGCGTGCGCCTCAGCGCATCCACCAACTGCGGAAAGCTTTCCCACGACCAGGGCAGAGCGGCCCGCATCTGAACCGCGGGGACCTGTTCGGTCGTCTCCATCATCAGCATGTAGCGATCACGGTCCTGGGGTCTGCAGGGAGCGAAGCCAAAGCCGCAGTTCCCGGTCACCACGGTGGTGACGCCGTTTTCTCCGGCGTTGGACGCCGTCGGATCCCAGAACACCTGGGCGTCGAAGTGGGTGTGGGTGTCGATGATTCCCGGGGCGACGATGAAGCCGGATGCGTCGATCCGGCGTTTGCCGGCCTCCGGCGCGATCGCGCCCAGCCTGGCGATCACGCCGTCCTTGATTCCGATATCGGTCCGGATTCGGGGAAGGCGCGTACCGTCGACGACGGTTCCACCCAGGATGACGATATCGTAGGCCGACATGGGTTCCTCCGGCGAGCCAATTTGGCGCATGGCACAAACTGTAATTCGTGTGCCAATTACTGCGCCGGTTTTGAGGCCCCGTCAAGGGCGCTGAAGGGGCGTGAAAATTCAGGCGCGCCGGCGGATCAGGCGGGCGGAGTTGTCATGAAGGCCGGCAGCACGAACCTGCGAAGGCGATCAGCCTGTTCGTCCTCGCTCAGATCCTCCCTCATG
Source organism: Caulobacteraceae bacterium (assembly GCA_028290905.1). Lineage (GTDB taxonomy): Bacteria > Pseudomonadota > Alphaproteobacteria > Caulobacterales > Caulobacteraceae > Acaudatibacter. Next base: position 11,895 of record JAQGIW010000228.1, read on the forward strand.
ACGAGCAGGCGATGGGCGTCGATGAGCCACTCCTGGGCCTCGTGGTTGGTGATCGTGGGGCGAAGGACGCCCTCCTCCCGCGCGCGCTCGAAGACGTCGGCCCAGATGCTCGTCGAGAGGACTTCCCGCGGGCCGTCGGGACTGCCCGGATTTTCATCGAACATCAGCGTGTTATCCTCGCCGACGATGTCGTGATAGATTTTGTCGGCCCTCGCCAGCCGCATGGTTTCGACCGAACCGCGGACGACGCGGCTCTCGAAATCGTCACACTCCCGGATGACCGCCTTCACCCCCTCGGCGAGCACGCGCAGCCTGTCCAGGACGATCGCTTCCATCAGCGCCCGCCGTCCGGTGTAGAACCTGTAGAATGTGCGGCGGCTGACCCCGGCGGCGATGGCGATGTCTTCGACAGCGACCTTCCTGACCCCGTGCCGGCGGATGCAGCGTAGCGCCGCCTCCTTGATCGCCCGCTCCCTGGCTTCGACGGCGGCGTCCTTGGCCGCACTCTCGCGCGCGGGGACCTTGGCTTCGGAACGCCTGGCCCCTGCGGAGCTTTTGCGCGCGCGCGCGGATGTCGATGATGTCAGGGCCAAGCTCGGAGCAATTCTGGCGAAAGCGCACCGCCAACAGATGGTCGAAGGGCGACTCTCGACCGACAGCGGGCGATCAATCCCCCAAGAGAGTTGATCTTCACTTAATCGGACGGGCCTTGACAAGGGACAAACGACGCGCCCTTAATGGCACAACACACATAAAATGTGCCACGAGATATCGACCGCCAGCCCGGAGGAATGCCGTCATGAGCGACTTCGACCTCATCATAGCCAATGGCCTCATCGTCGATGGGACCGGCTTTCCGCGTTTCCACGCCGACGTGGGCGTTCGCGGCGGTACGATCGCCAAGGTGGGCGACCTGGGCAAGGCCGGGGCGAGGCGGCGGATCGACGCCGCCGGCCTCATCGTGGCGCCCGGGCATGTCGACACCCACACCCACTACGACGCCCAGATCTTCTGGGATCCGACCTGTTCCAACGCCGGCGAGAACGGCATCACCACGGTCGTCGCGGGGAACTGCGGATTCGGCTTCGCGCCATGCAGGCCGAACGATCGCGATCGCTACATGCGGCTGATGGAGACCACCGAGCAGGTGCCCCATGGCCAGATGAAGCTTGGGCTGCCCTGGTCCTGGGAGACGTTTCCGGAACTGGTCGAGGCGCTTCGGCGAACGCCGAAGGCCGTCAACATGATGATGTTCATGCCGCTCAACGCGATGCTGTTCTACGTCATGGGCGAAGACGCCAAGCATCGCCGGCCGACCGCCGAGGAGATGCGCCGGCTGAAGGCCCTGCTTCATGAAGCCATGGACGCCGGCGCCTGTGGCCTCTCGCTGAGCTACATGGGCACGGTCAACAACCACGTCGACGTCGACGGCTCGCCGGTCCCCACCGACGTCATGTCGGTGGAAGATATCTACGAACTCGCCACCGTCCTGCGCGACCGGCGGGACGGCATCATCCAGGTCATTTCGCAGATCGGCCCGGTCGGCGATCGAACGGTCAGCGAAGGGCTCGCCAGGACGACAAATCGGCCGATCCTGCACAATGTGTTCTCGGTGAGCGAGTTCACGCCCGATCTTCACAAGAAGAGCATGCGCTGGCTGACCGAGATGACCGAGGAGGGCCATGAAGTCTATGCCGCCACCGTCGTCACCCGCGCCTGGAACGAGACCGAGCTGTTCGAATCGCCGGGTTGCTCGCTGGACGCCCTGGATGTCTATCGCGAGCTGACCTTCTGCTCCACCGCGGACGAGAAGCGCGCCAAGCTGCGGGATCCGGACTTCCGGCGGCGCTTCAACGAAAGCTACGACCCGGTGATGTTCGAGGCGACGGCCGGGGCCCTGGAGGAATACACGATCATATCGGCAGGCCCCGGCCGTGAAGACACCGGCGGCCTGGTCGGGCGCAGGCTGGGCGACCTCGCGGCGCAGCGCGGCAAGACACCCGTCGACACCTTCATCGACCTGGCGCTGGAAACCGATCTTCGCGTCGAATTCAAGACGCCGGGCATCGCCATCGATCCCCGCAAGGTGGCGGAACTGCTCAGCCACCCCAACGTCCTGGCCGGGGCTTCCGACGGCGGCGCCCACACCAAGAACTTCAGCGGCGGCCACTGGACCACCGACCTGATGATCTGGCTCGCGAGAGAGAACAAGTTCTTCACCCTGGAGGAAATGCATTTCCGGCTCGCCTACCAGCCGGCGCGGGTGATGGGGCTGCACGACCGCGGCGCGCTCCTCGAGGGCATGGCGGCCGACATCATCGTCTACGACCTGGATGAGCTCTATTTCTCCCTCGATCGCCTGGACGTGGTGAGAGACCAGCCCGGCGGGGATTTCCGGCGCAAAGCCCGCGCCGGCGGCTACGGCTATGTGGTCGTCAATGGCGAGATCACCTTCGAGGCCGAGGCTCGAACGCAGGCGATGCCAGGGCTCTACCTCGCGCCCTCCGCCCTTCAGCCCCGCCCCGACAGAATTGCGGCCTGACCGCGAATGGCGGCATTCTCCCCAGACGTAAAAGCGCCGGCGGAAGCCAGGCTTTCCGTCACCCCGGGCGAAGACGGGGACCATCCGACCTTCTGCCGGCTTTGCGAGGCGTTCTGCGGCATGATCGCCACGGTGGAAGGCGGCGTGGTGACCAAGGTTACGCCCGATCGCGCCAACCCGCATTCCAGGGGGCACATCTGCGTCAAGGGGCCAGCGATCGCCGATATCACCTATGATCCCGACCGCGTGCTGCGCCCCCTGAAGCGCATCGGCGCGCCCGGCGAATTCGTCCAGGTCGGCTGGGACGAGGCGCTCGACGATATCGGCCAGCGGATGAAGGCGATCCTGGATGCCGACGGGCCCGACGCGATCGCCGCCTACTTCGGCAATCCGGGGGCCTTTTCCACCGACACATTCATGGGCGTGCAATGGTTCCTGGCGCGCCTCGGCAGCCGCAAATTCTATACCGCCGGTTCCCAGGACAGCACGTCCCGCCACCTGGCGAGCTACGTCACTTATGGCGTGGCCTTCCGAAACAGCATCCCCGACCTTCCGAACAACGACTTCCTGATCATCCTGGGCGCCAATCCCCTGGTCTCGCACGGCGGCTTGCTGACCGCGCCGAGGCTGCGACACGACCTTGACGCGATCGCCGCCCGAGGCCGCGTGGTCGTGATCGACCCCCGACGCACCGAGACCGCCGAACGCTATGAACACGTTCCGATACAGCCGGACAGCGACACCTGGCTGCTGGCGGCGATGCTGAGCACGATCATCGAAGAACGCCTGGCCGACGAGGACTTCCTGCGCGCCAACGTGACAGGCTGGGAAACGCTCTTTGCGCGGCTGCGCGGTTTCCCTATCGACGCCGCCGCGGCCAGGACCGGCATCGCGGCTGACGACATCCGCAATCTCACCCGCGATTTCGTCCGTGCCGACCGCGCGGCGCTTTACAGTCGGGTCGGCATCTGCCGTGGCCGTTTCTCCACCCTCGCAAACTTTTTCGTCGACGCCATCAATATTGCCGCCGGCAAGTTCGGCAGGGTCGGCGGATCGGTGTTCGGCGTGTTCCCGTTCGGCGTGGGGGCCGAGTTGCTTCAGGGCTACGGCATCCTGGAAAGCCGGTTGGGCAACGTGCCCGTCATCGGCGGAATGGTTCCGGCCGGCGTCCTGACCAGCGATATCCTCGAACCCGGGAAGGGTCGGACGCGGGCAATGATTCTCGTCGCCGGCAACCCGATGCTGTCGGCGCCCGGCGTCGACCGCTACGCCGAGGCGTTCGAGGCGCTCGACCTGTTCATTTCGTGCGATCTCTACGTCACCGAATCCAATCGACACGCCGACTATGTGCTGCCGGCGGCGACCTTCCTGGAAAAGCCGGACATGCCCGTCCTGGGCATTTCCCATATGCCCCTACCCTTCCTGCAGTACTCCGCGGCGGCGATCGAAAAGCGGGGCGAGGCGCGCGACGAGATGGATATCTTCTCCGCGATCGCCGCCCGCATGGGGTTGGGGTCCATATCTCCCGTTGCCGAGGCGCGCCCGTTGGACCTGCTGGACCAGGCGTTGCGCGCCGGGCCGATGCGTCACGTGCTGGGAGAGGCGGAGGCGCTCTCCATCGAGGTGCTGGCGCGGCATCCGCATGGGATCATGCTCGACGTTCCCCTCACCTATGAGGGGTGGCGAGCGCACATCGAGACCGAGGACAACCAACTTCGGCTCTGGCATCCGATCATCGCCAGCGAGTTCGATCGCTGGGACCAGGAGCGCGCCACGCCCGCCGCCTCGGGACTGCGGCTGTTCAGCCAGCGCAAGCTCAAGTCGCTGAACTCCTGGATGCACAACCCCGAGAAACTGGTGCGCTCGCAGTCTCCGGCCTTGCTCATTCATCCGAAGGACGCGTCGGCGCGCAACATTGCCAGCGGCGACCAGGTCTCCGTTGCTTCGAAACATGCGAGTGTCGAAGTGCGCGCGCTGGTCACCGACACCGTCATCCCCGGATCCGTCTGCTACCCGCACGGCTGGGGCCACAACGGCGGCTGGCTGAACGCCAACCGGCAGGAAGGCGCCAACATCAACCGGCTTCTGGGCGACGGCCTCGAGGTCATGGAACCCGCCTCGGGCGTCACCTTCATCGACGGCCTTCCGGTCGAGGTGACCCGCTGCGGGCCGGAGATCCCCGGCGTCTGACCGCGCGGAAAATGGCGCACGAAATACATTACGTGTCGTGTGCCATGATCTTGCACTTGACAAGCAATTTAGACCCGCTCAATGTCACACAAATCATAAATTGCGCCACGATAAAACCAGGCGCCGGGCAGTGGGAGCGAACGATGTGCGGCCTTGATGAACTCGACCGCAGTCGCTCGCCGTTCCGGCGCTTGCCCAAGGGGGAAACCATGCACCACCGCCACCTGCTCTCGAGCGCCGCCGTCGGCGCGCTCGCCGCGAACCTCTTCGCGCTAGCGCCCTCAGCGCACGCCGCGGAGGCCGCCGCCGCGGCGTCGCCCGACACTGGCCTCGCCGAGGTCGTCGTCACCGCGCAGCGGCGTTCCGAGAATGTCCAGCGCGTTCCGGTCGCCGTCCAGGTGGTGACGGTGAAACAGATCACCGACTCCCACATCACCGGCCTGATCGACCTTCAGAAGGTCACCCCGTCCCTGGTCGTCCAGGACGCCGCCAGCAACGTCAATCCCTACATCCGCGGTGTGGGGTCGACGACCCAGGGCGCCGGCTACTACGCCAGCGTGGCCACCTACATCGACGGGGTCTATGTCACGCGACTGGCCAGCGGCAGCTTCGACCTCGACAATGTCGACAGCATCCAGGTCCTGGAGGGTCCGCAAGGCACCCTCTACGGGCGCAACGCCACCGGCGGCGCGATCGTCATCACCAGCCACACGCCGCATCCCGGCGACCCGATCCACGGGGATCTCTCGGCCACCTACGGCAGCTACAACGAACGCAAGTTCACCGGCCACCTTTCGGGGGGCTTGACCGATCAGCTGGCCTTCTCGATCGGCGCCTCCTACGACAAACGCGACGGCTTCATCAAGAACCTGAACCCGCCAGGCGCCGGAACCGAGCATGAAGACCTGAACAACCGCGACTACTACGCGGTCGACGCGGCCCTGGTCTACCAGCCGACCAACAGGTTGAGCGTCACGCTGCGCGGTTCATTCTACCATGCCGATGACCGCAAGGCCTTCGGCCTCCAGGCGACCGGACTGAACGTCTTTGTGGACAACGCGACCCTCGCCTCGCTCGGCTTGCCGGCCAATCCCGCAACCCCCTTGAACGGCACGGCGGCCTATTACGCAGGCCTCCTCGGCGCGTTCGGGGTTCCGGGCGCCGCGGCCGAGGCCCTGGCGGGCAATCTGAAGTTCTCCAACCAGTTCAGCGCGACCTATGACAACGAGGCCAATGGTTTCCAGGGCGCGCTCGGTCCCCGCGACAAGCAGGGCAGCTTCAACGCCGGCGAAATTCTGACCGGGTCTGTGAGGGTAAACTATCAGACCGACTTCGCGACGATCACCTCGACGACGTCCCTGACGCGGGATACCAGCAACTCGGCCACCGAAATCATCACGGCCAACCCCACCACCTATCCCGCGGGGTTCAACGGCGGTTCGATCGGCTTCTCAGGAGACTTCCCGGCCCACAACTTTCAGGAAGACTTTCAGCTCACGTCAGGCAAGGCCTCGCCGATCAAGTGGGTGGCCGGCGCCAGTTACCTCTATGAAAGGGGTCTGACCAATCTCACCGGGGATCTGTTCGGGTTCAACATCCTGTCCGAGTTCAACAATTGGACGGTGAACTCTGTGGCCGGATACGGCCAGGCGACGCTCCCGCTCGATTTCATCGCCAGCGGGCTCAGCGTCACCGGTGGCGGTCGCTATACCAGCGACTCATACGATCTGGTCGAGAAACCGAGCTTCCTGAATTACAGGAATTCGATCGCCAGCGACGCTTTCACCTATACCGCTCGACTGAACTACCAGATCAACGATCGCCTGCTGATCTATGCGGGCACATCCACCGGCTTCAAGTCCGGGTCACTCAACGCGACCAATCATACCAGCCCAGCGGTGGCGCCCGAGGACATCACTTCCTACGAGATTGGCGTCAAGGCCGACATCACTGACCGTCTGCGCCTAAGCGCGGCGGGCTTCTACTATGACTATAAAAGGATTCAACTCCAGGTGACCAGCAGCCCGCTGGCCGCCAGCTTCATCGTCAACGGCACATCGGCCAAGGTCTATGGCGCCGATTTCGAGGGCTCGGCGATCCTGACCGACTGGGCGCGAGTCAACTTTGGCGGGCTATTGCTGCACTCGGCCTATGACACCGACGTCAATGCGGTCGGTTACGGGTTCCTGCTGACCAAGGGCAAGCGTCTGGCCGGGGCCCCGGACTGGACGCTCAATCTCGGTCCGACGATCAACTTCCCGTTCGTCACCAAAGGATCGCTGGAGCTCAACGTCAACGCCACGTTCAATAGCGGATACTACTTCGATGCCCAGAACATCGTCGGAACCGGCGGAGCGTTCGACGCCAAACCCTACACGACCATGGACTTCAACCTTGGCTATACGCTGCCCAATGGCCGCTGGCGTCTGTCGGTCTGGGGCAGCAACGTTTTCGACATGCAGTACTACAATGGCGGCCTGGTCGCCGGGCAGATCGACAAGCTGGTGATCGCCGCGCCGCCGTCGCAGTTCGGCGTCACGGTCACCGCAAAGTTCTGAGCATGGAGCGGCCAGACGACGCGCTGTCGGTCAGCCGCAATGTGACCGGCCGGGCGCAGGCGAGGGGCGCGCCGCAGGTTGACCGCCTCGCCGACTTCCTGGGCAGGCAGACCGACCTGGGGGGAACCATCGTCGATCTGCGGCTCGACGAGACGCGGCGCAAGTCCGGGGCCTCGAGCGGCACGCAGGTGTTCGACCTGAAGTTGCGTGACGCGCGCGGCCGCGAGTTCGAGCGGCGGCTGGTCTTCCGATACGATCTCGGCGGCGCCTTCTTCTTCCAGTACAATCTGCTCGATCAGCACCGCGTGATGAAGGTGGTGAAACAGGCCGGATTTCCCTGCCCGACCGTGCTCTGGCTGGACGCCGACGGAGACGTCGCCGGCGCGCCCGGCCTGTTCATGGAGTTTGTCGACGCGCCGGCCCCGGCAGGGCAGCCGTTCGCGGAAGGCCCTCTCGTTGAGGCGGCGCCCGCCGCGCGGCGAGCGATGATCCTGGAAAGCGTGCGCACGTTCGCCCGCCTCCATAAACTCTCGCCCGCCGAGCTCGATCTCGGCTTCCTGGACCGTCGCGGTCGTGGCGATCATTTCATCGACCGCGAGCTCGACTGGTCGGCGCGAGAGCTGCTGAATTCCATCCCGGAGGGTTTCGGCGGCGCGCGGCGGGCCTACTACGACGCCGCGCGCGGCGACTTGCTGAAGGTGCGCGACCACTTGACGAACTATGCGCCTCGCCATCGCGCGCCGGAGCTGACCCACGGCGACACCAATCTCAGCAATTTCATGTACCGGGGCGAAAAGGTTGCGGTCCTGCTGGACTGGGAGCTTTGCCACATCGGCCTTGGCGAGGCCGACCTCGGCTATTGCCTGGCCGGCAACGATCACTTTCTCCACCTTCTGCCCCCGATGGACGGCGTACCGTCGACCGACGAGATGGCCCAGGCCTATCGCGCCGAGCGGGGCAAGCTCGAGGACTGGGACTATTGCCAGCTGCTCGGCGAATGGCGCCTCGCCGTGTACCAGGCGATGGCCTTCAGCCGGTTGCCGGAGACGATGGCCCATCTCGAGGAGACTTATTGGGCCCATGCGCGAGAGCGGCTCGCCCGGTTCGTGTCGTTATAGCGCTCCAGGAGGCATCATGTCGAAGGGTCCCGTGGAGATCGTGGAGCTGCCGGTCGAGGACGAATGGCCGCACGAGCCGGGACCGGGGCCGCTGTGGCAGGAAAGCGTCGTGCTGACCTGGCAGGACATCTCGCAATCGATCGGCGGATTCTTCCGCATCGGTCATCATCCCAACCGCGGCGTGGGGATCTGCACTTTCGGAATCGTCAGCGAGGAGGGACCCTGCTTCAACCGCTCCCGGCCGCACATCCCGATCACCGAGACCGACCGGTTTCAGGACGGCTTTTCCATCGACGGCTTCCTGACGGCGCGTTTCGCCGCCTCATCGAGCCGCTGGACGGCGCGCGACGACGACTGTGAACTGGATCTCGAGGTGGTCAATGTTCATCCCCAATACGACACCTGGGCGCTGGCCGGCCTGACCGGACCATTCCGCGAAAAGTTCGCCAGCCAGCACACCGAGGTCGCCGGAAAGGTCGCCGGATCGGTCCGGATGGGGTCGAGGACCTGGATGATCGACGGTTTCGCCTACCGCGACCACTCCTGGGGGGTGCGCAACCACGACGATCCGGCGACCCAGTTGGCCAACTTCGTGTGGCTGGTCGGCTCCTTCGGTCCCGATCTGGTCATCGCCGCCTGCGAGACCGCGACCCGCTCCGGCGGCCGTTTCAACACCGGTTTCGTGATCCGCGATGGCGTGATCGAGCGGCCGGTCATTCGCGATATCTGCTATGTGGTCGAGTTCGACGGCCTCTCGATGCGCGGCGCCCGTTGCCGGATCGAGACGCCGTCGCTCGGGAGCTTCGATCTGGACATCGAGGGCTTCGGCAACGTCCTGATGGGCATGCAATGCGAGCCGGGCAGGGAAGATGAATACCTCGAGGTCGGCATGCCCGGCCGGATGCGGTGGAACGATCGCGTCGGCGGCGTTCACGTGAGCACGATGCTCAATGCGCGCTCGGCGAACCAGGCCCCGGCCCTGCTGTTCGGCGCTTCTTCTCAGGCGGGACTGTACGACCGCCCCCGTTGGAGCCCGTCCGGCGGATGACGAGCGACACAACGGCAGCCCCCAGCCCGCACCACCCGGAGACGGTCACCTGGGTCCATCATTGGACCGACCGGCTCTTCAGCTTCAAGATCACCCGGCCGGCGAGCTTCCGCTTCCGCTCGGGCGAGTTCGTCATGATCGGCTTGCCCGGCGAGACCAAGCCGATTATGCGGGCCTATTCCATCGCCAGCCCCTGCTTTACCGAGGAACTGGAATTCCTGTCGATCAAGGTTCCGGGCGGGCCCCTGACATCCAAGCTGCAGTTGATCGAGGTCGGCGACACGATCCTTCTCGGCAGGAAGCCGACCGGCACGCTGGTGCTCGATGCGGTCAAGGCGGGCAGGCGCCTCTTCCTGATCGGGACGGGAACGGGCCTCGCGCCGTTTCTCTCCATCCCGCGAGACCCCGAGGCCTATGAGCGGTTCGAACAATTGGTCGTCACCCACACGGTGCGCGATATCGAGGAACTCGCCTACCGCAGCCTGTGGGAGAACGAGATTTTCGATGACGAGCTGGTCGGCGACCAGGCCCGCAAGCAGCTCACCTACTACCCCACCGTCACCCGAGCGCCGTTCCACCGGCCCGGCCGCATAACCGCGCGTATCGAGTCCGGCGCCTTCTTTCAGGATCTCGGAATGCCGGCCCACGGGTTCGATCCGGAACTCGACCGCGTCATGCTGTGCGGCTCGATGGCGATGAACAAGGACGTCGCGGCGATTCTCGAGGGCTACGGACTGCGGAAAGGCTCGAACAATGAGCCACGGGAATACGTGCTCGAGCGCGCGTTCGTGGGATAACTCAACAATCAGGCCGTCGCTGTGCGACGCGACTATTTCTTCATCCAGGGTTTCGACGCACCGGCCGCAATCCCGGCCGCCCGCTCACGTTGAACCTTGCCGGCGCCCGGCGGCTTTGGCTTGGCCTGGATCGCCGCCTTCTTCATGCGCAAGGCGCGTTCCATCGGGGTCTCGGCGGCGGCGCTCTTGGGGCGATCACTCATCCGGGCAGACTAACACGGGCGGGCAAGGACACCGAGGGTTTAAGCGTCCTTAGCTTCGGCTAGAGCGTGTTGCGATCTGATGGAATCAGATCGGTGCTCTAGTTCTTTGTTTTGACGTGCGTTTCATCCGAAAATCGGCTCCCATTTTTCGGAACAGTAAGACTAGCCGTGCGGTTCGATTGTCGCCGTTCGTGAAGTCATTTGGGTCCTGACACTAGGCTGAGCCCCGGCAATTCTGCTAGGTCGGCTACGCGCTGGCCGCATAAGCTCGGTCGCTGATCGGTGGGAGGACCGCCATGCCCAAGATCGACATCGCCGCCGTGCCGAAACGCAAAGGCTCGGGCTATCCGCCGCCATTCGACGCACCCTGTGCCCAACGCGTACGGCAGCGGCTGGGCGCCGCTGGCGGACTCATTGATTTCGGGGTCAATCTCATGCGCCTGCCGCCGGGCAATTGGTCGAGCCAGCGCCACTGGCATTCCGCCGAAGACGAATTCGTCTATGTGCTCGAAGGTGAACTCACGCTTGTCGAAAATGGCGGCGAGGCGGTGCTGCGCGCCGGCGATTGCGCGGCCTTTCCGAAAGGCTCCGGCAACGGCCATCACCTGATCAACAAATCGGGCGCGATGGCGGTTTATCTCGAAGTCGGCGCGCGCGCGCCCGCCGACGTCACCATCTGCTCCGACATCGACATGATGAGCTCCAGCGCCGACGGTCGGTTCGTGCACAAGGATGGCGCGCCCTATCCCGAGTCCTAGTCTTACTAGAAACTATTGAATTCTAGTGTGCTTTTTGGATTTGAAGTTCGCAACCAGCCCGACCCCACACACCGGCGAACTTCAAATCCAGCACACTAGCGACCGCGTCGAACTGTGGGCGGAAAAACTCAAACCGGCCCCACCACGGCGGCAGCCGTCGGACCCTGGCCACCGGCCAGGAAACGAACGTTCGCAAAGCCCCAGGGGGGTAGAGAGCCCCCATCACCGCGACGCCGGCCCGAGCCCCAGCGCGATCAGAGCGGGGGCGATCACGGCGACCAGGGCCTCGCCGGCGATGAAGCCCGAGGCGACGGCGATAAGATAGCGGGCGGCGCTGGCGGGATGGCGCGCCATCCAGACCGCGCCCACGACCGCACCCAGGAACATCGTCGAGACCGAGGAGAACGGCAGCAGCAGGCCGAGGCTGAGCGCCACCGGCGACGGCGTCCAGCGGCTGAGCCGCTGGTTCTGCTCCATCGCCGCGAAGACGCACCCGAGCACGGCCGCCGCGAGGCCGGCCCACAGGGCCGAGGGCGGCAGCTTGTCGACACCCGCCGCCAGCAACTGGGCGAACGCCGCCGTGCGGCGCGCGCCGGGCGCGGCGAGCTGGGCATGGTCGCCGATCAGGCCGTAGGTCTTCACCAGCAGCGGGTAGGTGAAGGCGAGCGCCGCGGCGCCGATCGGCGCGCCGATGAGCTGGGCGATGAACATCGACCGCGGCGACGAGCCGATGATGTAGCCGGCGCGGTAGTCCTGCATCAGGCCCTCGGAGGTGACCGCGATCGTTCCCGCGGTCCCCGCCGGCACGGTGTTGGCGACGAGGCTGCCCGGCGCGATGCCGGCGAACAGCGCCTGCATCAGGTTGGAGAGCGCCCCGATCGGCCCCCAGTTGGTTTCGCCGAGCGCCCGCAGCCCCACCAGCATCAGTGGGATCGAGAGCAGGATCGCCACCGCGCTCATCCAGAAGGGCAGGCCGAAGAACAGCCCCTGCTCCACACACAGCGCCGCCGAGAGGAGGATCGCCCCGCCCGCGATCCAGCTCAGCGGCGCGTCCTCGCCACTGGCGTCGGAGAGGCCGGCGAACGCCCGCGCCAGCATCCGCCAGCGCAAGGCAAGCGTCGTGATGCCGCCGGCGACCATCATGCCGAGCCCCGGCCAGAGCACCCACTGCAGCACCTGGCTGCGCGCCGGGTGGTCCGGCAGGATGTGGCTCTGGATCAGCAGCAGGGGCGCCAGGATCCAGCCGAGCACGCAGCCGAGCAGCATCCAGGCGCTGATCCGCAGACCCACGATCATGCCGGTGCCGAGGCTGAGCAGGCTGTAGCCGACGCCGACGCCCATGGCCGCCACCGTGAACGCGCCGCCCGCCGCGCCCAGGGTCAGCGCGCCGGGGTCCCAGCCGCCAGGGATGAGGCTGAGCAGGTTGGAGTCGTCGCGCACCAGCATCAGCGCGCCCGAGGCCAGCAGACAGGCGCCCATCACGAGCGCCGCCTTGCGGGCCACGCCGCGTCGCTCGGGGGGCGCGTCGCGCGGGGGATCCAGCACCAGCAGTGTCTCGGCCGCCGCCATCCCGTCCGGGAACGGCAGCTTCTGATCGACGATGAAGTGGCGGCGCATCGGCGCGGAGAGGACCACCCCCAGAAGCGAGGCGGTGGTCAGCCAGAGAAAGGTCTGCAGCTGGGTCGGGTTCAGGGTGAAATGCGAGGTCTTGTCTGCCCTCAGGATTTCGAAAGTCGCCAGGATGCCGCACATGAAGGCGGTCTGCGCCGCCGACGTCCCCGCCGTCTGGACGATGTTGTTCTGGAACCGGTCGTACTTCTTGCGGGCGATGACGCTGAGGATCAGGTAGCCGAAGAAGGCCGAGACGATCGAGACGTTGGGCCCGAACCCCAGCTTCAGCACCATGTAAGGGTAAGCCGCGCCCATGATCGCGGCGACGACAATGGCGGCGGCCACCGACTGAAGGGTCAGCTCCCCGTGCGCCGGCCGTGCTCGGTGCGCCTCCAGCTCAAGCTCGATCGCCGCCATGCGTCCGACCGTGACCTGACCCGTGTCAGGCGTCAACGGCGCGACCGCCGGCTTCGCCAGACCTTGGCAGCCTCAACGCGATGCGTCCGGCGGCCAAGCTTGGGCGGCCGTGGCCGGTCCGCGGGAACATGCAGTTGTAGATCACCAGGATGTCGTTCCTCGCGAGCGGTCCTTCACCGGACAAGTCAAGGCGTGGGTCGAGACGGTCGCGACTCTTGCCCACCTCCCCCGATCGTGTTTTCTTAGAGCGTGTTATAGAATTGCAGGCGGCGCGGGCCGCTGACTATGGAGGACGCCATGGACGACGCCTCACCGGTCGCCGAAGTGACCGACTTCGATCCCGACGTGCTGCGCGAAAAGTACCGCCAGGAGCGCGACAAGCGCCTGAGGGCGGACGGCGAGAACCAGTATGTCGAACTTGCCGGCCGGTTCGCCCGCTACGCCGAGGCCGATCCCTATGCCGACCCGAACTTCAGCCGTCCGCCGCTGACCGACGAGGTCGACGTGGTGATCATCGGCGGCGGTTTCAGCGGCATGCTGGCGGCGGCGCGGTGCAAGGAGGCCGGCCTGACCGACATCCGGCTGATCGAGGCGGGCGGCGACTTCGGCGGCACCTGGTACTGGAACCGCTATCCGGGCGCGCAGTGCGACATCGAGAGCTACTGCTACCTGCCGCTGCTCGAGGAAATGGGCGTGCTGCCGAAGGAGAAATACGCCTACGTCACTGAGATCTTCGACCATTCGCAGCGCGTCGGCCGTGAATACGGCCTCTACGACATCGCCCTCTTCCAGACGCGGGTGAAGGCGCTCGATTGGGACGAGACGCAGAAGCGCTGGATCGTCTCGACCGACCGCGACGACCGGATCCGGGCGCGGTTCGTGGTGATGGCGCTGGGGCCCGCCAGCCGTCCGAAGCTGCCGGGCATACCGGGAATCGAGACGTTCGAGGGCCACAGCTTCCACACGAGCCGGTGGGACTATGCCTACACCGGCGGCGACACGACGGGGAACCTCCACAAGCTCGCCGACAAGCGGGTGGCGATCATCGGCACCGGGGCCACGGCGATCCAGTGCGTGCCGCACCTGGGGGCCGACGCCCAGCGCCTCTATGTGTTCCAACGGACGCCGTCGTCGGTCGACTTCCGCGGCAACAAGCCGACCGATCCGGAGTGGGCGGCCAGCCTGACGCCCGGCTGGCAGAGGGCGCGGCGGGAGAACTTCGCCGACATCGTGCTGGGACGGCCGTTCGAGGTCGACCTCGTCAACGACTCCTGGACGGACATCTTCCGCAGCCTGCAGGGGCCCATGGCCATGCGTTCCGCGGCGCCCGCCAACCCGGAGGAAGCGGCGCGCCGGGCCGAACTGGCCGACTTCAACAAGATGAACCAGATCCGCGCCCGGGTCGACGCGACGGTGCAGGACAAGGCGACCGCCGAGGCGCTCAAGCCCTGGTATCGGCAGTTCTGCAAGCGCCCGACCTTCAACGACGACTATCTGCCGACCTTCAACCGGCCCAACGTCACCCTGGTCGACACCAGCGCGACCAAGGGCGTGGAGCGCATCACCCCTCGCGGCCTGGTCGCGAACGGCGTGGAGTACGAGGTCGACTGCATCATTTATTCGACCGGCTTCGAGATCAGCACCGACTTCCGCCGGCGGATCGGCTTTCCCATCACCGGCCGGGAGGGGCGCTCACTGGTCGAATACTGGTCGAACGGCTTCCGCACCCTGCACGGGTTCACGTCCAACGGCTTTCCCAACTGGTTCTACATCGGTATCTCGCAGAATGGCCTGTCGGTGAACATGACGGCGATGTTCGACGATCAGGCGCGGCACATCGCCTACATCATCAGCGAGGCCCAGAAGCGCCAGGCGCTCACCGTCGAGCCCTCCGTCGCGGCGCAGGAAGCCTGGGTTGAGACGGTCCACAGCCTCGCCGTCAACAACCGGGCGTTTCTCGAGGCCTGCACCCCCGGCTACTACAACAACGAGGGCTCCGAGCGTCCCGGCTCCCTCGCCGCCGAGACCTACGCCCCCGGCATCAACGCCTTCAACGAAGTGATCGCGCAATGGCGGGCCAAGGGCGACCTCGAGGGTATGATCCTCGGCCAGTGACGCCACAGGGCGAGCGGGGCGTCCCGCTCACCACACGAACGGGGCGACCTCGGTCCGGCGTCCCAACATGAAGGCGTCGGCCACCAGGCTCAAGGGTTCCATGTCGGCATCCGAGCGTCCGGTCTCCAGAAGCCGAACGAAGTGGGCATAAAGGGCGGGGTATTCGCAACGCGCCTCGTCCAGGACCACGCGGCCGTCGATTTCCAAGCGCGCGCCGCCACTGGAGAGCAGATATTCCCGTCCGCCGCGGGTTCGCAGCGCAACGTCCCATTTCGGCTCTCCCTCATGGCGCCAATCGAAGTGGGCGCGCAGGTCTCCCTTGCCCGCAGGCCAGGTGAAGACGAGGTCCGCGGCGATCGGCGTCTGGCGGTTGGACGGAAGGGCCAGATCGGCTTCGCTTACAAAGAGCGGGTCCGAGAAGATCGCCGTGGCGATGGCCAGGGCATTGATCCCGGGGTCGAACACCCCGAACCCCCCCGGGGCCCAGATCCATTCCTGCCCCTCGTGGAACTGGCGGACGTCCTCGCGCCAGTCGATGGCCATGTCCACGGCCGGGTCGGCGGCGAGACGGCGCGCGGCCTCCTCGACAGCGGCGTTGAACCGCGAGTGCCAGCCGGCGAAGAGGGTCAGGCCGTTTTCCCGCGCCAGGCGCCGCAGGTGTATGCCTTGCCCGAGCGTGAGCGTCGGCGGCTTCTCCAGCAGGACGTGCTTTCCGGCGATCAAGGCCTCGCGGGCGATGGCGTAACGCGGACCCGGCGGGGTGCAGATCGCGACGGCGTCGAGGTCAGGCACGCCCACGAGCATCTCGCCCAGGCTGCAGTAGCGGGGAGCTCCGGAGAAATCTTCCGAAGCGTCGGGGGCAGCCACCGCCGCGAGCTCCAGCGCGGCGTTCCCCGAGATCGCCGGCAGGTGCCCGCGCATGGCGATCGCACCCAGGCCGACGACCCCAACTTTCCAGCGTTTCAAGCATCGCTCCTTAGACTCGACGGCCCTTCGCACGCCGGCCGACGCGGGTCTATCTTCTCTCCAGACCGTCGATCGCCTGGCAGGAGAGGGCCATGTTCGGACCTGGCGCAGACCGCAAGGCGACAACGGAGCTTGAAAATTTCTGTCTCAAGGTCGATCCGTTCTCCGTCTGGTGGCGTCCGGCGCTGCTGCTGCTCACGCTCGTTTGCGCCGTGGCGGCTGCCGCGTGGGCCCATTGGACGATTGCGCCCCGGACGGCGCAGCTCAAGGACTACATCGATTATGTGGCCCCCATCCTCGCTTTCTCCGGCCTGCTGGCGAGCTGGTTGGAATGGCGCCTGTCCAAGCACGAGGCGTCGCTGGACAAGTTCTACGATCGGCTCGACCTCGCTAACGACTATCGGAGCAAACTCACTCACCAAGATCAGGCGGTCAGTGCGCTCGACATGTACGTCTTCGTTGAACTCGATAACCTGGAATATGTCGTGGAACGATACAGGATGGGGTATATTGCGCCGCGGAACGCCCTGCGTGCGGTGCGCACATTCCAGTCACGACTCGGTTTGAGCTGGTTCAAGACCGCCGCGAGGCACTGGGCATGCGAGGCGGACAACGTAGGCTACAGCGCCGAGACCTGCGCCTTGGTCGGCAAGCTCATAGGAGCTCAGGCGACGGGACCGCAAGGCCTCCCGCCCGGCGCCCGTCCGGCTCAAGTTGGCTCGGGCGGCGAAGCGGGATGAACCGGCCACACGGATTGACCTGGTGTCCGAGACTGGGCAACGAGGCGCGATGAGGGAAACGAACGCGGGTGTGGTGATCATCGGCGCGGGCCACGCCGGAGGGACGGCGGCCGCGCTGCTGCGGCAGTACGGCTACGAGGCCCCGGTCACCCTCGTGGGCGAGGAGCCGATCGCGCCCTATCAGCGCCCGCCCCTGTCCAAGGCCTGGCTGAAGGGCGAGGCCGACGCCGAAAGCCTGGCGCTCAAGCCGGTGGAGTTCTACGCCGAGGCGGGGATCGACCTGATCCTCGCCGTGAAGGTGACAGCCATCGACCGGGCGGCCCATACCGTCACCCTCTCCGACGGCCGCACGCTTGCCTACGACGCCCTGATCATCGCCACGGGCGCCAAGGCGCGCGCCCTGCCCATCGCCGGCGCCGATCTGAAGGGCGTGCTGAGCCTGCGGTCGGCGGCCGACGCCGAGGAACTCAAGGCGGCGCTCGGGCCCGGCAAGCGGCTGGCTGTGATCGGCGGGGGGTACATCGGCCTGGAAGCCGCGGCCTCGGCCCGGGCCCTCGGAGCCGAGGCGGTGGTGATCGAGAAGGAGCCGCGGATCCTGGCGCGGGTGGCCTGCGAGGTCCTGTCGACCTTCTTCACCGACTATCACCGCGCCCGGGGCGTGGACTTCGAGGTCGGAGCCACGGTGGAGGCCCTGGAGGGCGCGGCGGGCCAAGTCACCGGCGTGCGCCTGGCGGGGGGCCGGATCATCCCCTGCGACACGGCCCTGGTCGGCGTCGGCGCCCCGCCCGCCGACGAGATCGCCCGCGCCGCCGGCCTCGCCACCGACGGCGGAGTGGTGGTGGACATCCACGCCCGCACCAGCGATCCCGACATCTACGCCATCGGCGACGTCACCCACCGGCCGCTGCCGCACTACAACCGCAGCTTCCGGCTGGAGAGCGTCGCCAACGCCCTGGAGCAGGCGCGCCAGGCCGCCGCGGCGATCACGGGCCGGCCGCCGCCGGCGCAGGAGGTCACCTGGAACTGGTCGGACCAGTACGACATCAAGTACCAGTTCGCCGGCGTTCCCTTCGACATCGACGAGATCATCGTGCGGGGCGATCCGGCCACGGGGAAGTTCGCGGTCTTCCACCTGGCCGGCGACGTCATCCAGGCGGTGGAGGCCGTCAACGCGCCCGCCGAGTTCATGCAGGGCCGCAAGCTGATCGGCCAAAGGCAGCCAATCTCTCGGTCCAGACTTGCGGACCCGGCCGTTTCCATGAAAGAGGTCGCGGCCTAAAATTCCGCGCGCGGGGAGACCATGCCCAAGATCACCTACATCGAACACAACGGGGCCGAACACGTCCTGGAGGTGAAGAACGGCCTCTCGGTGATGGAAGGCGCGGTCAAGAACAACGTCCCCGGCATCGACGCCGACTGCGGCGGCGCCTGCGCCTGCGCCACCTGCCACGTCTATGTGGACGCGGACTGGACCGACAAGGTCGGCTCCAAGTCGGCCATGGAAGAATCGATGCTGGACTTCGCCGAGAACGTCGAACCCAACTCGCGGCTCTCGTGCCAGATTAAGGTGACGGACGCCCTCGACGGGCTGGTCGTGCGGATGCCGGAGAGCCAGCACTAGATTGTCTTTCCGCGCGTTTGATTCCGAAAACCGGTTCCCACTTTTCGGAACGCGCTCTAGTCTTACTGAGTCAGAAAATCCCCTGATGCTGGGGGATTCGCGGAAGGGGCGGATTTGCTAGCGTAGGTGATTCGTGGATCGGCGAAGCGAGTGGCCA
>JAQGIW010000313.1 GCA_028290905.1 Caulobacteraceae bacterium
TGGAAGAGACCCTCGCGCAGATTCGCAAGACGGGCGGCGAAGGGTTGCCGGTGGTCGCCGACGTGTCCGACTCGGCCAAGGTCAACGCCATGGTCGACGAGGTGGTGGCGAAGTGGGGGACGATCGACGTCCTTCTCAACTGCGCTTTCTACATGACCATCGGGACCATGGACACGCTGAGTGACGAGCAGTGGCGGTCGAATTTCACGGTCACGCTGGACGGCGTATTCTACTGCGTCCGCGCGGTGCTGCCCCACATGAAGAAGCAGAAGAAGGGCTCGATCATCAACATCTCCTCCGGTGGCGGCGTGCGCCAGGAGGTCACCATCGGACCCTATTGCGCCGCCAAACGGACCATCCTCAGCATCACGGAGACGCTGGCGATCGAGAACGGACGCGACGGCATCCGTGTGAACGCCATCTGCCCTGGGCCCATCGCCACGCCGCCCCTGCTCGCCTTCGTCGCGCAGATGCCGGGTCGTCCAGGCAAGGGCGCCGAGGAGATCTATAACGAGCAGTTGCCCATGGGCCGGATGGGCCGCCCCGAGGAGATGGCCGCGGTCGCCCTCTTTCTGGCCTCGGACGAAGCCAGCTACGTCAACGGCGCGACGATCGTGGCCGACAGCGGCGTGGCTGTCCAAGCCGCCTCTCCGAAATTCTGAGGACGCGATGGACAAATCCTGGATTCACGTCTCTCGCGGCCGGACTCCCCGTCAGGCGCATATCGCGGTGCCCGAGGGACTGAAGGAGGAGGAGATCAGTCGCGCCGGGTTCCAGGGGCGGGTGGCGGAACTCTATCGTACGAACGAACCCACCGGCCACATCCGTAGCGAGGGCGAGGGCAGTCCCGGCGACCTCGACGGCAACAGGATCGCGGTGGCGGACAAGGATGACCCGCTGGGCCGTATGGCGGTGCTCTGGCGGAATGACGACCTCACCATCTCGGTAAGCCGCCGCAGCGAGCCGCCTCCCTACTGGGGCCGCGACTGCGACTTCGACGAACTTTGGTTCGTCCACAGGGGTGAAGGAGTCCTCGAGACCGAGTTCGGGCCCATGGAGTTTGGGCCGGGTGACTATATGGTCGTGCCCAAGGGCGTGACCCAGCGCCTGGTCCCCCGCTCCCGGGACAACTACTTCCTGCACTTGCGCTCGCGCGGCGAGATTTCCTTCGTCGAACACCTGATGCTGGGGCGGCACAACCCCTATGACCCCGACGTCATCACCATTCCCGAGCCTCAGCCGCAGCCGACCGAGCGCGGCCGCGAGTACGAGTTGAAGGTCCTGCGCGACGGCAAGGTCACCTCCTTCTTCTTCGACACCCACCCCATGGACGTGGTGGGTTGGAAGGGCGATCTGTTCCCGTTCAAATTCCACAATATGGACTTCAGGCCGGTGGTTGCCGACCGCAACCACGTCCCTCCTACCGCCTCAGCCTTGTTCAGCGGCGAGGGATGGATCCTGTGCAACTTCGTTCCCGCACCGATGCAGCGCGACCGCGGCGCACCGCGGTTGCCCTACTACCACCGCAACGTCGACTACGACGAGATCGGCTTCATGCATGCCGGCGCGATCGCCGGGTCGCCGATCGAGGGGGCGACCTTCCTGTGGCATCCTCGCGGCGCGGTGCACGGCCCGGGAGAAGCGGTCCGGGCGATGGAAGATCGTTTTTGGGAAGAAATTGGTGTGAACGATCTGCAAGCCGTGAATATCGACGCCGCGCGGCCCCTGACCATGAGCGAGGAGGCGCGGGCCCTATTCCGCGAAGGGGGCCAGCTCACCCACGGAAAGGCGCCTTGACGTGGCCCTTCCCCAACTTGCCCGCTACCCGAGCCTTGGACCCAGCCTCTGGTCCTTCGATCGCCTGCCGGACGGGATTGGTGTCGAGCCCATCGCGCTGACGGCCGCCGACGGCGGCGAGTCGAGCGGGGTCCTCTATCGCAAGGGCGGCGAGCGGGTCTGCGCCCTGTTCATGCATCCGCGCGGCGACATGCAGCGCCACTACGCCATGCCGACACTTCTGCAAGCGGGGATAGCGACCTGGGGGCAGGCGGGCCGCTTCGTCAACAACGACATCAATTGCATCAAGGAGCGTCTGCTGCTCGACGTCGCCGCGGCCATGACGCGGCTGAAGTCGCTGGGCTTCGAAAAGCTGATCCTGGTCGGCAACAGCGGCGGCGGCGCGCTCTATACCTTTTACCAGTCACAGGCGGTGACGCAGCCGCCGGCACGCCACCGCGACACCGCCGCAGGCGACGCGTGTGACCTCAATGGGTTCGACCTTCCCGCCGCGGACGGCATGGTGCAACTTGCCACCCACCTCGGCGAAGGCAAGCTGATGGAGGTGATCATTGATCCCTCCGTGACCGACGAGAACGATCCCCTGTCGATCGAACCTTCCCTCGACATGTATGAGCCGGCCAACGGCTTCGCGCCACTGCCGGGGCCATCGCGCTACAAGCCTGAGTTTGTCCAGCGATATCGCCAGGCGCAGCGCGAGCGGATCGCCCGCATCGACGCCATCGCGCGCGCCCTCATCGAGGAACAGCGGCACTACCTGCGGCGCATAGGCGCCGAGGACTTCGAGGCGATGCCGTTCGCCGAACAGCAATGGGCCTTGAGGCGCGGCTTCGTCGGCCGCTACATGGAAGTCCACCGGACCGAAGCCAATCCGGCCTACACCGACCCGTCAATCACGCCCAGCGCTCGGGCGATCGGCTCATTCTTCACGCCGCGGCCGGACGTATTGAACTATTCGGAGGCGGGCTTCGGCAAATACCAGACCCCCCGGGCATGGTTGTCGACCTGGTCGGGCAAGTCCTCGCGGGCCTCGACGCTCGATTGCGTGAAGGCGATCAAGGAGCCCACCCTGGTGATCGCGTACACCGGGGACAACGCGGTGATGCCGTGCGACACCGACGCCATCCACAGAGCCTCGCCGGCGGATGACAAGACCATCCACAAGGTCGCGGGCGATCATCTGGGCTATGGGCCGGGGGGCATGGCGGACCGCGCCGGGCAGCGCCGGGCCGCAGCTCTCATCGCCGAGTGGATCGGAGCCCGGTTTTGAACGGCCTTCCGCCAGTAACGTCTCCCAACGTGAGGGAATGATGGCGTTCGCCGAGATCAATGGGCATCGGATCCACTACATCGACAGCGGGGGCGCTGGCCTCGCGGTGCTGTTCTCGCACGGCTTCTCGCTGGACCACACCATGTTCGACGCCCAGGTCGAGGCGCTTGCCGGGCGCTACCGCTGCATCACCTGGGACGCGCGCGGCCACGGCATGACTCACTGCAAGGGTGACTTCACCATGTGGGACTCGGCGAGGGACTGCATCGGCCTGCTCGACGTTCTTGGGATCGAAACGGCCGCCCTGGTGGGATTGTCGCAGGGCGGGTTCGCGTCCATGCGCGCGGCGATGACCGACCCGGCGCGGGTTCGGGCGCTGGTTCTGATGGACACTGCGGCGCGCGGTTTCGACGCCCCGACGCGGGCGGGCTACCAGGCCATGCGCGACAGCTGGGTCACCGACGGCCCCGTGGGAGAAACGTCCGCCGTCATGGCCACGCTGATGTTCGGCCCCGGCTATGACGCCTCGATCTGGGTCGCCCGCTGGCGCGCCCGTCCGCCCGAAGACTGGGAGGGTGGCTGGTCGCCGTTGCTGGATCGCGATGACGTCTTTTCGCGCCTGGGCGAGATCGGCTGCCCGACCCTGGTGATCCACGGCGATGCGGATGGGGCCTTCGACGTCGCCGTCGCGCGCGAGATGGCTGAGGCTATTCCGGGCGCCCGCCTGGAGATCATCGACGGCGGACCGCACGTCCCAACGGTCACCCATGCCCCGGCGGTCAACTTGGCGCTGGGCCGCTTTCTAGACCAGCATGCTTGAACCAGCTCATCAGGAGTGAAAGATCATGCCAGACATCGAAATATTCGACTCGGACAACCATTACTACGAGGCTCGCGACGTGTTCTCGCGTCACATGGAGCCGAAGCTGCGCGACAAGCAGGTGGACATTCACACCGCCGCCGACGGCCAGGAAGTCATTACCGCCTGCGGTCGCCGGTTCAACTTCCTCGACGACATCCGCTTCAACTTCGACACTGCGCCCAGGCCGGGTTCGCTGCGCGAGTTTCTTAAGGCGATCAAGGAAGACAACGTAAAGGACTCTACGGTTTGGGAGCCGATCCGTCGCGAGGCCGTCGACCGCACCGCCCGCATCCGTTTCATGGATGAACGCAGGATCGACGCCTGTTTCCTGTTCCCGACGCTAGGGGTGTGCCTCGAGCCCATGCTGAAGGACGACCCGCAGGCGCTGCAGGCCAACTACCGCGCCTTCAACCGGTGGCTGGACGACGATTGGGGCTTTGCCCGCGACGGGCGCATCTACGCGCCGCCGATGATCTCGCTGACCGACCTGGACGCCGCCGTCGCCGAGCTGGAATGGGCGATCGGGCGCGGCGCGCGGATGATCGCCATGCTGCCCGGCCCCGTGGCGGGACGGGCGCCGAGCGACCCCTGTTTCGACCCGTTCTGGAGCCGAGCGAACGAGGCCAAGCTGACGCTGGCCTTCCATATCGGCGAGTCCGGCTACAACCAGATGTTCAGCACCTCTTGGGGGGAGAATCCGTGGCCCTCCGCTCACCAACAATCGGCGTTCCAGTGGACGCTCTTCTATGGTGACCGCCCGATCATGGATACGATCGCCGCCCTGATCTACCACAACTTCTTCGGCCGCTTCCCGAACATCAAGGTGCTTTCGGTGGAGAACGGGTCAGGCTGGGCCCCCTACCTGATCAGCGCCATGGACAAGATGAAGGGCATGGGCCGCAACGGTCCCTGGCCGGGCGGCCGGATCACGGAAAGGCCCAGCGCGATCTTCCGGCGGCACATCTTCGTCAATCCCTTTCACGAGGAGGACCACGTGGCGCTGAGCGCTCTGATCGGACCCTCCCAGGTTCTGTTCGGGTCGGACTATCCGCACGCCGAGGGGCTGGAGGCGCCCGAAAGCTTCCTGGCCGAGATCGAAGATCGGATGCCGCAGGATGAGGTGCGCATGATCATGGGCGACAACGCCCGCCGGCTGGTGACGGCCTGATGGCCGACGCCGAGGGGGACTTCGCCGGCCAGGTAGCCCTGGTCACGGGGGGCGGTGGGGCCACGATCGGAGGGCCGACCGCCCTGGCTTTCGCTCGCGCAGGCGCCGATGTCGTGATCTGCGACTTCCACGCCCGGCGCCTGGGCGAGTGGGCGACGCGGATACGCGACGAGACCGGCCGCCGGGTGCTCGACTTCCACCTCGACATTGGCGACCGGCCGTCCGTGGACACCATGCTCGAGGTCGCCGGGCGCGAGCTGGGCGGCGTGGACATCCTGATCTGCAACGCCGCCGAAAACATCCTGGGCAAGATCCTGGACTATGATCCGGCGGACTGGGACCGCACGATCGACGTGAGCTTGAGCGCCAACTTTTACCTGGCCCGCCACGTGCTGCCGCACATGGTGCAAAACCGGCGTGGCGCAATCGTCAACATCGCTTCCATCGCCGGCTGGGTGGGAGACCCGAATCCAGATCGCGGCGAGCCGGCCTATTCGGTGGCCAAGGCGGGCATGTTCGCGCTCACCCGCAACATCGCCGCCGAGGTCGGTCCCCATGGCGTGCGCTGCAACTGCGTCGCGCCCGGGCTGATCTGGTCGCGCTTCGTCGAGAAGTACGAGCCGGAGATGCGCAAGTTCCGCGAAGCGACGCCGCTCCGCCGATATGGCGCATCGGACGACGTGGTCGAGGCGATCCTGTTCCTGGCCTGCGAACGCCGTTCGGGCTTCATCACCGGCGAGACGATCAACGTCAGCGGCGGCTACTACATGCGGCCCTGAGGGACGAACCTCATGGACATCGGCTTCGACTATGCGGCCCACGGCCTCCGGCCTTCCCGGCGCCCGCCGATTCCCGGAGGTCGGGCGACGATCGCGGCGCTCTTGGCCGCCGCCCGTGAAGCTTGTCCGGACAGGGTCGCGCTCGTGGGGCGAAGCGGCCGCCTGTCCTATGAACAACTTGCCGCTGTGGTAGATCGCGCCGCCTGGGCGCTGAGCGCGGCCGGCATCGGACGCTTCGACCGGGTTGCGGGCTCGCTGCCCAACGATGTGGACCTGGTCATCGCTTTTCTGGCGACGCTCCGCATGGGGGCGATCTGGGTCGGCTTGCCCAGGGTCCTCTCGCTGCCCGAAAAGCGGTTCATCCTGGAAGACGCCGGCGTCTCGCTATTGCTCGCTGAGAGGGGTGTCGCGGCCCAGCTGCGGACTTCCTCCGAAACCCCGATCCTGGCGGAAATCTGGGCCGGCGACCCAGGTGACGCTTCCAGCGATTGGTCGAGGCGCCTGCAGGCCGCTCCGGATCGGCCCTTTGTCGCCGCACCGATCGACCCCCATGCTCCGGCTGCGATCGCCTACACCAGCGGCACGACGGGCTTCCCCAAGGGCGCGGTGCATAGCCAGCACAATTTGCTGACGCCCGGCGCGGTGCTGGCGGCGACCGGCGATTTCGGCCCGCGGGACACGACCGGCGTCGTCCTGCCGCTGACCATTCCAAACCTGATGGTCGTCGGTCCGCTCGCCTTGTTCCAGGCCGGCGGCCGCTGCGTCGCCATCGACCGGACCGACCCGGTGGGCCTGGCCGAGTGGATCGGGCGCGAGCAGATCAATCACATGACGGCCGTGCCGACCCTCTATCATGACCTGTTGTCGCGAATGGACCTCGCCGAAAGCCTCCGCAGCCTCACGCGTCCGGAGGTCGGGGGCGCCGACATGCCGGAGACGCTGCGCCGGCTGTTCCGCGAGCGGTTCGGACGGGAGGTGCAGGTCGCATACGGACTGACGGAAGCCCCGTCCCGCGTCACCTGGCATCAGGACGATCGGGCGGTTCCGGACGCTTGCGGCAAGGCCTGTCCCCATCTGGCCATATCCATACAGGACGACAGAGGCCGCGCGGCGGCGGCGGGCGACGTTGGCGAGATATGGGTCGGCCCCCGCGACGAGGGGCCCTTCAAGGACGTGTACACGCCGTTTCTGGGCTACTGGCGCGCGCCGGAGGCGACGGCGCGAACCTTGCGCGATGGATGGTTGGACACCGGCGACCTGGGCTGCGTCGACGCGGCGGGCAATCTGTTCATTCGGGGCCGCCGCAAGGAGTTGATCCTGAGGGGGGGCGCCAACGTGTACCCCGCTGAGGTCGAACGCGTACTGTGCGAAGACCCGAGAGTCGCCGCCTGCGCCGTGATCGGGACGCCGGACGTCCGTCTGGGCCAGCAGGTGGTCGCCTTCGTCCAGTTCACTCCGGGCGCCTCGGCAGCGGCGGACGAACTGCGGACGCTCTGCGAGGCGAATCTCGCGCGCTACAAGATTCCCGTCGCGTTCCACGTGGTCGACGCTTTTCCCCGCAACGTCATGGGAAAGATCGTCAAGCCGAAACTGGCGGAACTGCTCCTGGGCGTGACCTGAACGGGCGTCACTGGTCCAGCTTACCGGCAGCCATGGCCCTGAAGGAAAGCCAGAGCGACAGCGTCGCCAGCAACGCTGTCGGGGCGGCGACGATCGTCAGCGCCTGACCGACTGCCGCGTGGTCGTGCAGCAGATGTTCGGTCGTCAGCGCCACCAGGGTGGGGCCGAGGCCCACGCCGACGAGGGTGGTGGGGATCGCGATGGCGGCGGACGCCAGGCCGCGGATCTCGTCGCTGCAGATGTCCTGGATGGCGGTGACACTGGCGGCCCCGGTCACCGAGGTGGCGAAGTAGGTCAACCCGATCATCAGGTATACCTGCCATGGCTGGGTTGCGAAGGCCGTCAAGGCGCCCGGGATGGCGATCAACGACACGGCGGCAGCCATCGCCATTCGTGCGGGCGGACCTCGCCACCGGGTCACCCAATCGCCGAGCAGGCCGCCGCCGAGCGAGCCGGCGATGCCGACGGCGATGCCTATGGCGCCGATCGTCGCGCCGATTTCGCCGGCGGGCTCTCCCATCCGCCGCGACAGCAAGGCAGGGCCCCAGGCCACCAGGGCGATGCTGGACATTGCCGTGAACGCCAGCGCCGCATAGGTGGGGGCCAGCATTGCCCCGCGGCTGCGGAAGCTGGCGACCACCCGGCTCAGGGACACACGTGCGACGGCGCCCCGCCGCTCGCGCTCGGGTTCGCGAAGGGTGAGGAGCAGGAGGGACACCGCCACCCCCGGCCCACTGACCAGCACCATCACCAGTCGCCAGGGCGCCAGCCCCGCCAGGCCGGGGACGCCGAAGGCGTGGGCGGCGACCAACTGGAGCAGGATGCCGCCGATCAGATTGCCCGCGCCGCCGCCGAGCGAGGCGCCGAGCAGGAAGACGCCGATCGCGGTCCCCCGGCGGCTGGGCGGGAACACGTCGGCGAGCAGCGCGCAGGCCGCCGGCATCAACGCCGACTCCCCCGCGCCGACGAAGATGCGCGCCACGAACAGCTGGCCGAAGGAGACGGCGAGCCCGCTGGCCAGCGTCGCCGCGCTCCAGGTCAGCACCCCGAAGATCAGGACATAGCGCCTGGGAAAGACATCCACGGCCCGGCCGAGCGGCAGGCCGGCCACCACGTAGAAGATGGCGAAGGCGGCGCCCTGGGCCAGGCTGATCTGGGTGTCGGTGATCCTCAGGTCGCGGCGCACCGGATCGACCATCAGGTTGATCACCTGGCGGTCGGCGTGGGCGAGGATCAGCGCCAGGGTCAGAACGGCGAGCGCCCACCAGGCGCGCGCTGGAGAAGGCGAGGCGGCGGAAACGTTCCGCCCGGGCGTCTCGCGGCTCAGACGACCGATCCGCTGAGCGTCTCGTCAGCGAACAGCAGCGCCCGGCCCCAGCGGAGCCCGACGAGCGCATCGGCGATCGGTGTCGTCGCTCCCTCCTTCGAGCGGAACACGCCGTTGGCAGTGCCCAGGATCTGCATCATCAGCATGACCCCCCCGTCGGTATTGTAGTGGAAGTAGGACCGTCCCGATGAGCCGACCTCGATCTCCGCAGAACCGTCGGCCGACGTCAGCGCAATCCGCCAGCGGCACGGTGTGTGCAGACCGCTGTGGGGATCATCCCAGTATTCCAGCGTCTCGATCTCGACGCTCGATCCGGCGACCCAGGGACCAAAGTCGGTCCTCTCGCCATTGAGCACGACATTGCCGGCTTCCATCTTCCGACCGGTATGGCGGTGAACCTGGATCTCCAGTCCGGGTCCGCGAATTTCGAACGCGAGCACCTGATGGCCGCCCACCAGTTCGGCGACGATATCGCGGCTTTGGCCGACCACGGCGCGCTCGGCGGTGGCGTAGCCGTCCTGGAGTACGAAGGTCTCCCCACCAACGCTGATGGTCCCGCTGACCAGGGCCGCGACCTTGTAGCCGGCGGTATCGGCCTCCTTGAGCTTGTCGAACGGCCCCCAGCGCCACTCAGCGGGCGCGCAAGGGCGGAAGGTCAAGTCCGTCTGGACGTCGCCGTGGGAGCCGGTAACTTCCCAAGCCCCTTCGCGCCAGGCATAGTTACGCCCACCTAGCCTCCAGACAGCGCGGTCCGCTTCGCTGACCACCTCGTGGTCCTCCGGCTTCAGATACTGGTTGAAGTGCCATCCGGTGCGGACGAAGGCGTTGTCCTTCAGCCCTTGTCCAACCATGGCGCGAGGGATCGCGAAGAAGATCGTTCCGTTGATGCGCCCGTCCCGGATCAGCCAGATACCTTTTCCTCCGGCGCGGATCACATAGGCGCAAGCGTAAAGGTAGATGTCGTGATCGGCGGTGCGGGCCGTGATGATGAAGCCGGTATCTTCCGAACTGTCGCGGTCCCGCGGCAGGAGGTCGGTGTAGAGCTTGGCATCCGAGACACTAGGGACTGTTTCCGGCATGAGTAAAACCCTCTTCACCGCCTGAGTGGTCAGGCTGATGTCAAAACTTGTGGTTGATCTCGAGCCCGACCGTGCGAGGCGGGCCGTAGAAAGCCAGCCCGATGCTGAGAGAGTCGGCAAACTCAATGCCGTCGTTCATGTAGTGCTTGTCGAACAGGTTGCGGCCGAAGATCGAAATCTCGGTGCGGCCGTCTGCCAGGTCCCAGGCGAGGCGAGCGTTCCAGAGGGAATAGCCGCCTTGGGTAAAGCGTCGGATCGCTTCGGGCTGGGTGGGGGAGGCGGAGAAATGCCGCACACCGTTGGCGTTCCACTCCAGTCGCGGCGTGAGGGTCCCATACCCGCCCATCGCGACATTGTACTGGGCCGCCAGGGTGACGGTGTAGTCGGGCACGCGGGTAAAGG
This sequence comes from Caulobacteraceae bacterium, assembly GCA_028290905.1. Taxonomy (GTDB): domain Bacteria; phylum Pseudomonadota; class Alphaproteobacteria; order Caulobacterales; family Caulobacteraceae; genus Acaudatibacter. The sequence continues at coordinate 10,305 of JAQGIW010000313.1, forward strand.
GCACGCCGGTGGCGTCGACCGGCGTACCGTTCGCCAGGACAGTCAGGAACTTAAGGTATTTGGCGTGGGTGGTGCCGACCGAAGCCGAAAGCTCCAGATGTGGGATGGGGTAGGCGGTGGCCTCAAGCTCGACGCCATTGATCCGTGCTTTGGCCGCGTTGACAATGTCCTGAACGATGTTTCCGGTGACCGGGTCGGCCGTTAATGTGTCGATCTGGATATTATTATAGTCGCTGATGAAATAGGCCGCGTCAAACACCAGCCGGTGATCGAAGGCAGTCAGTTTGAGACCCACTTCGTAAGAGTCGAGCGTTTCGGGGTCGTACTTGTTCAGGTTGCCCAGATTGGCCTGGCCCTCGGCGTTGAATCCGCCACTCTTGAAGCCTTGCGAGAAAGTGAAGTAGGCGATGCCTTCGTCGAGCACGGTCCCATCGATCAACGAATGCGGGGCATGCAGGGTAATGTTGGCCATGCTGGTCCAGTGGTTGAATTTGGCGGTCAGGGACGTGTTTGTCGGGATGGACAGCACCGGCCCCGAGGGGTCGTTCGCCCCGATGATCGCCCGATAGGCGACGAAGCCTTTCTTCTCCGTGGTATACCGCGCACCACCAGTAACTGAAATAATCTTATTCAAATCGTAAGTGGCCTGGCCGTAGACCGCCTGGGCGTTGTTTCCGATATTCTGTTTGTCTACGGAATTAAAATGCAGGCCGATCATAGCTACATTCGGGACTACTTCGGTAAAGCGCGTACTCTTGCCATCCTCTTTGAACTCGTAGAACCCAGTCACAAAGTGTAGATGGTTTTGTATCGCGTCACCGGTGAGCTGAAGTTCCGCGCTATATTGATTCAGCTGATTCGGAGTCAGGTCATAGGCATGGACGATCACGAACGGGACCGCGTCGAGATCGGCGACGCGGTGCGGGTCCTCATGACGGTAGCCGAAGATTGCCTTCACATCGAGATTGTCGAAGACGCCGACTTGGCCTGGACTCCAGCCAACTGTTGCCGAGGCGCCGTAGGTCCGAATCTTGCTCTGCGCTGGGGCGTCGAAACTGACGTTGTGGCTATTGGGCTGGTCCGTCTTTTGGCATTCCCCTTTGAAGTCGATGCCGTCGACAAAATTTATCAGGCCGACAAAACCCGGGACCGGTTGAACATTGACCCACCGGCACTGGACGCCCGGGCCGCGCGAGTTGTCGTTCATGAAGTCGCCGGTGAGGTCGATCGTCAGATATTTTGACGGTGTGTAGCGCAGGGCGCCGCGCAGAGCGTAGCGATCGACGTTGTCGTAATATTGATTGTCGAAGGTGTTATATGAATATCCCCGGCTTATGTTGTAGGCGCCGGAAACGCGCGCATAGAGCAGGCCATCGATCAACGGAACGTTGACACCGGCGCGAACGATGCCTTGAGCCGGGTCGGCTGCTGTGACGTCGATGAAACCGCTCAGGCCGGGCCCGGGTTTGATAGTGATGACGTTGATGGCCCCGCCCACGGTGTTGCGTCCGAACAAGGTTCCCTGGGGGCCGCGCAATACTTCGATGCGTTGAACATCGAGCACGTCGAGCAGGCTTCCGCTCGGCTTGGCGATCAGCACGCCATCCAGATACAGGCCGACGCCCGGATCGTTGGTGATGCCGGCGTTCAGGGCGCCGACACCGCGAAGCAGGATGCGGCCCACGCCGTTGCTGGCTGCGTCCCGCTCCAACACCAGATTTGGAACGTGAGCCGCGATGTCGTCTAGGCGGGTGGCGCCGATCTGGCGCAGGTTTTCCTGGCTGAATGCGGTCACCGCCACCGGCGTCTCCTGGAGAGATTCCGCACGTTTGCGCGCCGTCACCAACACTTCCTGGACGTGCGTTCCCTCGTCGGCCGCTCGGGCGACGGCCGACGGGGCCGTGACCTGCTGTGCCAACGCCGAACCCGGCAGGGCCATGAGGGCGAGCGCCGAGGCCCATGAAAGACGGCTAGGCTCTGCGAGTATCACGGCATCCCTCCCAAGGCGCCGGCGCATCGACCACCTTATGCTGTGAACTGAATGCGCCGGACGTGAAGGGTAGTGGCGTTGATACGGCTGTCAAGAATGAATATGATAAAACTATCAGAAGTGGGATGCGCGAACCGGTTGGTGTGGCCCTTGCGTCGTCCCCCCGTCCGTTGATAGAACTATCAGAAATCGAATAGGGTGTCGGGGAGGAGAGCCGTGGCGGATCATCTGTCGGGAAAGGTCGTGGTGGTGACCGGTGGCGCACGCGGCGTCGGCCGCGCCGTGGCCGAGGCTGTTTCCGAACAGGGCGCCGCGGTGGTGATCAACGATCTGGGCGGCGCGCTCGACGGAACCGGAAGGGATTCGACGCCCGCCCGGGAGGCGGCTGCGGAAATCGTCTCGCGTGGTGGGCGGGCTCACGCGAACGCCGACACCGTCGCGACCATGGAAGGCGCCCGGAACCTGGTTGCGGAGGCCCTGGCGGCGTTCGGCCGGCTGGACGCGATCGTCATGTGCGCTGGGAATTCGTCGACGGCGCCTTTCTGGGAAATGTCGGAAGCTCAATGGGATAGCCTGATCAGCGTGCACCTGAAGGGCCACTTTGCCTGCACTCGCGCGGCGGCCGCGCCGATGATGGCCCAGAAGAGTGGCCGCATCATCCACATCACATCTCACGTCGGCCTCTACGGTCATCCCGAGGCGGCCAACTATGCCGCGGCCAAGGCCGGGATCACCGGCCTGACCCGGTCGGCGGCGCAGGCGCTGGGACCTTTCGGCATCACGGTCAACGCGATCGCCCCCAGCGCCATTTCGCGGATGTCGGACACCGTGGCGGCCCCTATCCTGCGTGAGCGTGCGGCGGCGAGGGGCATTCCGCTCGCCCCGGACCTGTCGGACGACGAGGTGAGGCTGAAGCTGATCGGCGATCCTCGAGGGGTGGGAAACTTCGCCGCCTACCTGTGCGGCGACGACGCCAGCCATGTGAATGGTGAAGTCTTCGCGGTCATCGGCGGCCACATCGGCCGTTTCGCGCCATGGAATGAAGCGGCGACGCTGGATACCGACAGCTTCTGGAGTGTCGAGGCGCTACGGGAGGCAGCCCCCTCCGCCCTGTTCGCCGGCCTGGTCAATCCAGCGCCCCCGAGCGCCTAGCCTCGCGGTTGACGCTCGCAGGGGTTCCGCCGGGCTACTCGGCGCCGAGGGGGACGTCCTTGGCGCCCTGGGCGGAGTCGAAATACTCTTCCAGCCGGGTAATCCGGCCGTCCTTCACCTGGGCGACCACGGCGATGGGAACGGTCAGCTCCTGACCTGAGCCCTTCACCCGCCCTCTACAGACATGCTGGCGAAGAAAGCCGCCGGGGATCTCGATCTGCCTGACGTCCTCGTATCGGAAGTTCTCTACGTTGGCGCAGAGCCAGCGCAGGGTGTCAATGTTCACCGCTGGACCCTTTACCGTATTGTCGGTATTATGCCAGATGATCGCGTCGGGCGCGTAGATCCTCGCAACCTTGTCAAGCTCGCCCGATGCGACGGCGTCGAAAAAGCCGTCGGCGACGGCGAATACACTGTCGGCCATGGATCTGCTCCCTTTTGCGGCCCCGTCCCGACGGGACCGGGTTTCGAAGTGTTATTATGTAGTCTATCAGAAAGGCATTGCCGATCGCAATTGATTGGGAGCAGTAAGGGGTCGGGCGAACGCGACTCGGTGCGAAAACCGGTTCGCGGCCACCCATCGGAACCGATCCGGCAAGGGATGAACGACGTTTGGAATGCCCGACGACATGGACGTGAAGCCCGCCAAACCGGCCCCCAAGAAGTCCGGCGTCCAGCGTCGCCAGCGGATGCAGAGCCATCTTCGCAACGAACAACTGCTCGGTTGCGCGATCCGCGTGGTGGCCCGCAATGGTCTGGGGAGCAGCCCGCATGCCGCGACGGCAAAGGAGGCCGGCGTGTCGGTGCCGACCGTATTCGCCTATTTCCCCACGCGCGCGACGCTTCTGGCCGAGGTGGTGGCCGACGTGGATCGGTTCTACGAAGACATCGGCAAGGGCGTGCTCTACAACGGCGACGCTCTCGAGGCGATCCTGGATTTCCTGAAGGCATGCGCGCGCATGGTGGTGCAGGATCCTGACCGCACGCGGATCTGGCTCGACTGGAGCACCAGCGTGGGCCAGGGGGAGCTGTGGAAACTCTACCTCGAATTCCATCGTAAGGCCGTCAGGCGGCTCTCGGCGGTGGTCAAGCGCGGGCAGGCCGACGGCTCGATTCCGGCAACCGTTTCGCCCAACGAAGCGGCCCTGATCATCGCGTCGGGCAGCCACACGGTGGCGCAGATGATGATGACCGACATGCCGCTGAAATCCGTCATGCGGTATGAGGAAGAGCTGGTCCGGGCCGCCCTTCACCTGCCCTCGCGGCGTGAGCTCGAGCAGCAGCGCGCACGCAAGGATGCCAGGGCGTTGGCGAAGGGCAGGGTGAAGGGCGGGGAAAAGACGGACACACCGAAATAGGGGAGCGCCGTCCTCCATCAGAATAGCTCAGTCAAGGCGCGCGGATCGAAGGCTTTCAAGTCGGCGGCGCGGCCCTCGCGCATCTTCGCCACCCAGTCGGGGTTGGCGAGCAAGGCCCGCCCGATGGCGACCAGATCGAATTCATTCCGGCCGAACTGCTCCAGCAAAGGCTCGAGGGACGCCAGCGGGACCTCGCCGCGCCGGCCATGGCGCGTGTCCAGGGCCTCGTCCAGCCCTACTGACCCGACGGTAATCACGGGCTTGCCCGTCAGCGCCTTCACCCACCCGGCCAGCCCCAGCGTGCTGCCTTCGAATTCAGCATCCCAGTGGCGGCGCGTGGAGCAGTGGAACACGTCCACTCCCGCGGCGGCCAGTGGCGAAAGCAGGGCCGCGAGGACCCGCGGCGTATCGGCGATGCGGGCGCTGTAGTCCCAAAGTTTCCACTGAGAAAGCCGAAAGCCGATGGGGAAATCAGGTCCGGTCCGGCGGCGGCACTCCGCCACGACTTCGGCGGCGAAACGAGCCCGTGCCCCCTCCTCGCCGCCGTAACCATCCGCGCGATGGTTGGTCAGCGTGCTGAGGAACTGATCGGGCAGATAACCATGGGCGCCGTGGATCTCGACGCCATCAAACCCAAGCCGCCGCGCCTCCCGAGCGCCCCGACCATAGGCGTCGATCACGCGCGCGATGTCGGCGTCGGTCATCGGTGACCCGACGACTTCTCCATCAGGCGCCACACCAGACGGACTGAGGACCGGCGGCGCGTCGGCGCCGAGTTGCAGCGACGCGCGGTGGAACCCTGCGTGCCAGAGTTGAATGAAGACGCGGCTCCCGGCTTCATGCACGGCGTCGGCGATACGGCCGAGCCCCTTCAGCTGATCGGGACGTCCCAGGACCGGCACGTTGGCCATGTAGGAGGCCGACGGCTCGTCTATCCAGACCCCCTCGGTGATGATCAGCCCGACGCCGCCGCGCGCGCGCCGAGCGTAGTACCGCGCGAGGTCGTCTCCCGCCACGCCATCCGGCGACCGGGCGCGAGTCATCGGGGCCATGACGAAACGGTTTGGCAGGGTCAGGCCGTTCAGCGCGAAGGGGGTGAACACGCCGCTCAAATCGGTCAAGATCTGTTCCCTCGTTCCAGCCGGTCTCGTCTTTGCCGGTCGAACCTGCTCGTCTGATATGGTGCTCAGTTAGACGGGTCAACATATCGTACGCCGAGCCGTTTATCCGCCCTTAGATAACGGATAATATTATCACTAACGGCTTGACCCCATGGGACCCGGGCAGTAAGCGGGGTGGGGCTGGCGACAAGATCGGGGAGGAATGATGAAGTTCGATATCTTTCTGTTACCTACCGTGCCGGGAACCATGGAAGACCGCGAACGACTTCGCCCGATCGGCCGCAATCGGGAACGCGTCCAGGCGATGTATGAAGAGGTAAAGACCATCGCCAAACTGGCGGATGACTTCGGCTTCGACGTCTTCTCGACGACGGAACATCACTTTCATTCCGAAGGATTTGAAGTATCAACATCTCCGTTGATCCTGTATTCTTACCTTGCCGCCTTGTGTCCGCGCATCTGGTTCGCGCCGCTGGCGATGGTCATGACCACCTGGGACCCGATCCGCGCCGCCGAGGAGGTGGCGATCCTCGATCACCTGACCAAGGGCCGTGTGATCGTCGGCGTCGCCCGCGGCTATCAGATGCGCTGGACCAACGTCTTGGGCCAGAAGAACGGCGTGCGCGGCGCTACGATGGACGGCTCGGCCATCGACGAACAGAACCGCGAGGTGTTCGAAGAAAATGTCGAGGTCATGAAGAAGGCCTGGACCAGAGAGTCCTTCTCACATGATGGAAAATACTATCAGGTGCCTTTCCCCGCGGACGGCATCGAGGGCTGGCCGGTAGGGGAACTAACCGGACGATACGGTGCGCCGGGGGAACTGGATGGCCAGGGACGGATCAAGGAAATTTCAGTCTGCCCTGCGCCCTATCAAACCCCGCATCCAAAAATGTGGCAACCGTTCGCGGCCAGCGAATCGACCGTGAAACGCTGCGCGGAGCGTGACATCCTGCCCTGGATCTTCATTTCGGAGCCTGCGATCTTCAATGCTTGGTGCAGATCCTATCAGGGAATCGCCGCGGCCGCCGGGCGCGACCTGGCGCTCGGCCAGGGCGTAGGCGCCGTCCGCTCGGTCACCATTGGCGCCACCCGCGAGGAAGCCTTCGAACTGGGGGTGCAGACGACCGGCGCAACCTATCTGCATTACTTCGGACCCTTCGGATTCCTGGAACCCTTCCGGCGCCCCGGCGACGATCCGGCGCGCCCGCTGAAGCTGGGCGATGAGCGCGCCGTCTTCCAGCGACTGGCCGAGAACCGCTACGCCATCTACGGCACCGTCGATGATGTCCTTCGGGAAATGGAGTCGCTGGCGGTCTGCCACGGCGACGGCGCTCTTGAGTGGTTCAGCTGGAACTTCTTTTTTCAGGGTCTGACCGGCATGGACGTGCAGAAGCGCCAGCTCGAACTCTTCGCCACCAAGATCATGCCGAGGTTCCAATAGGTCGCGGAACACCGATCGACGGCTACTGAGAAAGTGATAGATTAAGGGCTCCGCGGCGCTCAAGACGCCCTCGATGGCTAGGCTGCGGAGGCGGAAAACGCGTAAGGAGGCGAAGGTTCCCATGGGTTGGCTCGAGCAGAACAAGATCCGAAGGACCAACCTGCCGCAGATTATCGCCGAGCGCGCGGCCGCGACGCCGCACGAGGTGATGGCCTATCTCGTGGATGGGGACAGCGTCACCTACGGCAAGTTCCAGCAACGCGTCCTGGACTGGGCCTCGGCGTTGCGCCGACAGGGCGTGCATGAGGGAGACCATGTGGTCACCTTCACCGAGGCGCGGTTCGACGCTTACGCCCTCTGGCTGGCGCTGGCCTGGTTGGGCGCGGTGGAGGCGCCTCTCAACCCGGCCTATCGAGGCGGCATCCTCGCCCACGCCCTGCGCATGTCCGACGGGAAGCTGGCGGTGGTGAGTCCGGCCTTTTTGAACCGTGTGCGCGATGTCGTGGCCGAAGCCCCAGGCCTGGAAACCGTCCTGGTGCTCGACGACGGACCCATCGAGCCGGCCGCGGATCCGTTCCGCATCATCCGGGAAGGCGAGGCGTTCGCCGGCCTGGAGCCCATCGATCCGACAACGCTCGTCGCCCCTCAACCGCACCATATCGCCTGCATCATCTTCACCTCCGGGACGACGGGGCCATCGAAGGCGGTCCTGGTGCCTTGGGGTCAGATGATCGCCGCCGGATATCTAGGGCGCGAGGATCAGGCCAACGACGATCAGTTCAATATGAGCGAATCATCGGTCTTCTACGCATTCTTTCCAGTATTCCACATGTCGGGCCGCTACGGATTATCCATCGCAATGGCGAGGGCCGCTAAGGTGGCTTATCGCCCGATCTTCAGCGTCGATCGATTCTGGGACGACGTGCGCCAATACCGATGCACCCATGCCCAGATATTGTCGCCGATGAAGGCCTTTCTGCTCAACAAGCCTGAGCGTCCGGATGACCGGGACCACACTCTCATCGCCATCCTGGGCGGCCCCGCCGGTCCCATCGTGCAGCGATTCATGGAGCGTTTCGGGGTTCGGGTGCGCATGGGTTTCGGCATGACCGAGATCGGCGGGCCGCTGGGAACGCCCTGGATGGCGACGCCGCCCCAGTCCTGCGGCAAGCCGGTCGTCGGGCCGCCGGGCTATGAACTTCGCATCGTCGACGAGAACGACAATCCGGTGAAGCCCGGCGAGTCCGGCGAGTTGATCGTGCGCACCGACGACCCCTGGGCGCTGAACGCCGGCTACTACAAGATGCCCGAGGAGACGGCGAAGGCGTGGCGCAACGGGTGGTTCCACACCGGCGACGTCCTGCGCGTAGACGACAACGGCGAGTATTATTTCGTCGATCGTCGCAAGGACTGCATCCGCCGCCGGGGCGAGAACATCTCCAGCTTCGAGGTCGAGAATTACGTCGTCGAGCATGCTCAGGTGAAGGAAGTGGCCGCGGTCCCCTATCCCACCGACTTCGGCGAGGGCGAGGACGAGGTGAAGATTTTCGTCGTGCCGCGGCCGGGCGCTCCGCTGTCACCGGAGGCGCTGTGGAGTTTCCTGTCGACGCGTATGCCCAAATACATGGTCCCTCGCTTCATCGAATTCACGGACGCGCTTCCCAGGACCGAAGCCACCGAGCGGGTTCAGAAGGTCAAGCTCAAGGCGCTGGTCAACGGCGCCCGCACCTGGGACGCCGGAGAGTACCGGAAGGCCAAGCAGCCCGCATAGGCGGACCGGCTTATCGGCCGCCACCCGCGAAGCAGAGGGAGTCTGATCGTGAGCGTCGTGCTCAATCCTGCCCGCGCAATCGGCGCCGCTCCTCCAGCGACGGACGCCCGCCCGTATCCCGCCGCCGTCCTGGGATGGTGGGCGCTCACGGTCTTCACGATCGCGCTCGTCGTGGCCTATGCGGATCGACAGGTGTTGAACCTGCTCGTGGATCCGGTCCGGGCGGACCTCGGCATTTCCGACACCCAGATCAGCCTGCTGCAGGGCGCCGCCTTCGCGCTGTTCTACGCGACCGCCGGGGTGCCCCTAGGGCGCGCAGCGGACATCTTTCCGCGGCGCGCGGTCATCGTCGCCGGCGTGCTCGGCTGGAGCGCCAGCGCATTCGCCTGCGGGCTGGCCGCGACCTATGGCCAGCTGTTCCTGGCGCGGTTGTGTGTCGGCTTCGGAGAGGCGGCGCTCTTGCCCGCCGCACTCTCCATCCTGGCCGACTACTTTCCGCCGACGCGCCGCGGGACCGCCATAGGCGTGATCATCGTCGGCGCCGCGACCGGCAATGCCGTGGCGACCCTGATCGGTGGTTTCATGTACGGCGCCGTCAAGGTCGGCGCGTTCAATTGGGTTCCGGGGATCGCCGGCGTTCACGCCTGGCGGGCGGTGTTCTTCCTGATCAGCGCGCCGGGCGCGCTGGTCGCGCTGCTGGTGCTGACTGTACGCGAGCCCGTCCGGCGCGCCTTGCCGGGCGGCGCCGACCGGGCCAGCCTGAAGGAGGCCCTGGCGGAGTTCAGGGCTCGGGCCGGCGCCCTGGTCCCCATCTATGTCAGCCTGGCGCTGATGGGCGTTTCGAGTTTCACCATGATCGCCTGGGCGCCGGCTCTGCTGTCGCGGCGCTACGGCCTCAGCCCCAGCGAGATCGCCGCCCAACTGGGATTGATCGCCATGGTTGGCGGGGTCATCGGCTCCCTGGGCATGGCGATGATCGGCGATGCCGTGACCCGGCGCTGGGGCAAGTCGGCGCGGTTGGCGCTCGCGGCCGTGGTGGCTCTCACCGCGGCGATCGGCGCGGGCGTCGGCTTGGCGTCCAGCGCTCTTCAGGTGTCGCTTCTCGCTGGCGCGTCGACCTTCGGCACGGCGGGCTCGATGGCCATCGCCTCGGCCTCGATCCAGGATGTGGTCAGTGGCCGGATTCGCGGGGTCAGCGCCGCCCTGGTCTCGCTCGCCGCCGTCCTGGTCGGCATGAGCTTCGGCCCGACACTCGTAGCCCTGGTGACCGACGCGATCTACCATGATCCGGCCGCCCTCGGCTGGTCGATCACCACCGTTGGGGTCCCCGCTGCGATCGCCGGCGCCGCCGCCTTGTGGTGGGGCCATGACAGCCTCCGCCGCAAGCCCGAACTGGCCGCGGACTCCGGTTATTGATAACCTACTCATATACATCCCACCAATGAAGCGGCGCCCATGAAGACCTTCGAGACCATCGCCCTGGAACGGGAAGGCCCCATCCTCTGGCTGTCCCTCAATCGGCCCGAGCGCCGAAACGCCATGACGTTCCAGATGCATGAGGATCTCGAGGACGCCCTCCAGGAGGCGGAGGAGAGCAACGAGATCCTGGTCATCATCCTCAAGGGCAACGGCAAGTGCTTTTGCGCGGGCCACGACCTCTACGAGGTGGCCGACGACTACCTGTCGGGCAAGTTCGTCATGCGGCCGATCAAGCGGGCGCGCCCGCCGCCGCATGACGTGATCCGCGAGATTTCCAAGCCGGTGATCGCCGCTGTCCACGGCTTCGTGGGCCCGATGGGCGTGCACCTGGCGGTCGCCTGCGACCTGATCATCGCCGCCGAAGGCACGGTGCTGAGTTTCGAGCAGATGCGGGCCGGCGGCGCCGGCTGCAACCCGCTGATCCCGCTGATGATCGGTGAGAAAAAAACCAAGGAGTGGCAACTGCTCGGCAAGGCCATGGAGGCCGAGGAACTCGAGCGCCGAGGGCTGATCAACAAGGTGGTCGCGCCGGCCGACCTGCTGGCGGCCGCCCGCGAATGGGCCTCCGAAATCGCCACCATGCCGCCGCAGAACGTCGCCGCGAACAAGGCGGCGATCAACATGGTGATGAACGTGATCGGGGCCCGTACGCTCCGCGAGATCGGCCACGTCTACGGCTCCCTCGGTCACGGCAGCGCTTTCGACAAGGCCTTCTTCTCGATGGCCAAGGAGCAGGGGCTGAAGGCCGCGCTGGCCGAGAGGGACAAGACGCACGGCGGCCGCGAGGCGTCGGGATTCAACGCTCGAAAGACAAAGGCCTGAAACGGCGAGAGGAAACTGCCATGCGAACGGAATTCGAGACCTTGCTCGTCAACGTCGACGGGCCGATCTGCGAAGTGACCCTGAACCGGCCGGAGGTGCGCAACGCCTGGAACGCGTTGATGCATCACGAGTTCGACCGGATGCTCGACGAGGCCGCGGACGACGACGAGGTCAAGGTCGTCACGGTTCGTGGAGCCGGGGAAGTGTTCTCCGCCGGCCATGACCTCAAGGAGGTCGCCTCGGGCTACGCCTCGGTCGGCAAGCCGGGCGGCTGGGACCCCCACCGGGTGCCGCAGTTGCCCAGGGCCTGGTACTTCCACAAGCCGATCATCGCCGGGGTGCACCAATACGTGGGCCCCGTCGCCATGCACGCGCTGGGCACCTTCGACTTCGTGATCGCCGCGGAGGGCACGCGCTTCAGCTTCGAACAGACGCGGATGGGGGGAGGCGGCAACGGCGGCACCACCATGGTGTTCCATTTCCCCATGCGCGTCTGGAAGAAGCTCTACATGATGGGCGGGTGGATGGACGCCGAGCAGGCGCGCGAGTTCCACTTCGTGCAGCGGGTGGTCAAGCGCGAGGACCTCGACGCCGAGGTGCGGCGGTGGGCGGAGGAGATCTGCCGCGTCGCACAGCGCCAGGTGCAGACCGCCAAGGAAGGCATTCACCGCCAGTATGAACTGATGGGCCTGGGCAATATGGAGCTGGTCCAGAACCGCAACTCCGGTCACGGATCCAAGCCCGACATGGAGTGGTTCCAGAAGGTGATGGATGTCGGCCTGAAGGCGGCCCTGGCCGAGCGCGACGGCGGCTTCGATCAGGACCTGGCCAGGATATGAGCGAGATGGTGCTGGCCAGCGCCCTCGACGACGTCCTGGTGCTGGACCTGTCGCTCCACCTGTCGGGGCCGTTCACCTCGCGCATTCTGGCCGACCTGGGCGCGCGCATCGTCAAGGTCGAACCGCGAGAGGGCCGAAAGCTGCCCTACAGCGGCGAGGGGCCGCCGCCGGGATTCGTAGCCTCGAACCTCGGCAAGCAGAGCATCGCCGTCGACCTGAAGAGCGCGCAGGGCCGCCAGGTCATTCACGACCTGGCCAAGGTGGCCGACGTGGTGCTGGAGAACTTCCGGCCGGGCGTGACCAAGAGGCTTGGCGTCGACTATGAGACCCTGCGCGGGCTCAACCCCGATCTGATCTACTGCACGATCACCGGTTTCGGCTCCAATGGGCCGCTGGCCACGAAGCCAGCCTTCGACGCCATTATCCAGGCCATGAGCGGGGCGATGGAGGCGACCGGCGAGAGCGATCGCCCGCCGGCCCTGATGACCGTGAACATTGGCGACCTGGCGGCCAGCTGCCTGGCCTCGAACGCCATCCAGGCCGCCTTGCGTGCCCGGGACAAGGGCGCGGGCGGAACTCATATCGACATGAGCATGCTGGAATCGCTGATGTATCTGATGGTCTTCCACACCCAGTTCTATCTTCAGCAGGGCTATCTGATGGGCCGGCACGGCTCGGGCTATGGGCCTCGCTCGATCGCCGGCGCCTTCGAGACGTCGGACGGCAAATACATCCAGGTGCTGTGCCCATACGTCCACTTCCAGGACAGCTTGCAGAAGGTGATTTCCGAGGTGCCCGGCTTCGATCACCTGAACACCGACCCGCGTTTCGCCAGCGAGCTGGCGCGAGCCGAGAACAACGAGGCCTTTCTCGCCATCGCCCGTCAGGCCTTCGTTCGTCGAAGCGAGGAGGAATGGCTGACCCTGCTGGCGGCCGCCGACATTCCCCATGGCCGCATCCAGAATGTCGGCGAGGCCTTGACCAGCGCCCAGGCCGTTCACCGCGGCATGGTGGCCGAGGTGGACGCGCCGGAATACGGCGTCAGCCTGCCGTCGATGGCGTCTCCGTTCCACACCGCCGTGAGCTCGGTCGCGCCGCGCCGGATGTCCGTGCCCGCTTTTGCTGAACACACGCGGGCTGTGCTGGGCGACGTGCTCGGCTACCCCGAGCATAGGATCGACGAGCTGGTCCGCACCGGCGTTGTGGCGGCGCGGGAGGCCACATGACGATCTCCCGGGAAATCCGGCTCCGCGCCAAGCCGAACGGCGCGCCTGTGCCTAGCGATTTCGAATTGGCCACGGTCGATGTCCCGCCGCCCGGCCCGGGCGAGGTGCAGGTCCGCAACCTGTGGATGTCCGTCGATCCCTGGATGTTGCGCGCGCTGAGGGAGGCGGTGGGACCGGAGGCGCCGCCGCAGCCCTCCAGGTTCGGCTCCTCGGTGGTTGGCAAGGCCCCGCACGCCAACGCCGTCGGTGAGGTGATCGCCTCGGGTGATCCGCAATTCACCGTCGGCGACCTCGTGCTGTCGCTCGACGGTTGGCGGGAGGTGTTCAACACGCCGGCTAAGGATCTCGAGCGGCTGACGCCCGGGCGCCTGCCGCCTCAGGCCTATCTCGGCGTGGGCGGCCTGACCGGCCTGGCCGCCTATGCCGGGGTCACCCGCGTCCTGGATGTGAAGGCCGGCGAGACCCTGTTGGTGACCGCCGCCGCCGGGGCCGTAGGCTCGACGGCCTGTCAGATCGCCAAGATCCGGGGCGCGACCGTCATCGGCTCGGCGGGCGGGCCGGAAAAGGCGGCCTTCCTCAAGGAAATCGGGGTGGACGGGGTCATCGACTACAAGGTCGAACCCGACCTCGACGCGGCCCTCGCCAGGGTGGCGCCGGGGGGCGTGGACGCGGTGTTCGAAAACGTGGGGGGACGGCACCTGGCCGCGGGACTCAACGCGGCCAAGCCGTTCGCCCGGGTGCTGCTGTGCGGCCTCATGACCGGCATGGCCGGCGGGGCTTCCGAACCTGTGCCTGCCAATCTCATGCGCGTGGTGCGCCAGCGCATCCGCATCGAGGGCTTCTCCGCCGGCGACCATTTCGGCGAGATGCCGACGCTGCGCGCGCTGTTGGCCGACTGGCTTGAGACTGGCCAGCTGCAGTTGCGCGACACGGTGGCGGAGGGAATCGAGGCGGCGCCCGGCGCCCTGCTCGGCCTGGCCACCGGCGCCAACGTCGGAAAAATGCTCGTCAAGCTCTGCTGAAGTCCGGCGCCGCCGACCCTCAGGCGTCAGGCGGACGAAGAACGAATGGGAGAATCCACGCTTGGCAGGCTCGGTTGGCGCGGATTCTAAAAGAGGCGCATTTTGTGGACTGGGTGACGGTGACCCGGCGCATATCGGCCCGAGGCGATTCCCCAGGAGACTTTCAGCGAATTGCCGACTCGGCGAGGGCGAGCTGCGCGGAGGGCTGGCCCCGTGCGGCCGCCCGGCGGTACCAGCGCTGGGCTTCGCCCGGGTCCACCGCCGTCAGGAGACCGCGCCGATGGCAGACGCCCAGGTTGTACTCGGCGTCGGCGTTGCCCCGGTCGGCGGCGCGGCCTCGAGGCCCAGGAAATGATGGGTCTCGGCCCTGACCACCGGGAGCTTCGCGAGGACGTCCAGCAGGGCGCCCTCTCGGAGCTGCTCGTCGAAGCCCAGGCCCAGAGGGTCGCATCCGGCGCTCGACCACAGCGGCAGGGCGGCGTCGCGCACCCAGGCGCGGAACCGCGCGTAGCCCATCAGAGCGCGTCCGCCACGGCGTCCCGGTCGCGGATCTGATGCACCATGTTGGTGGTCGACTGGCCCTTGACCAGCGGCGCCAGATAGACCCGGCCGCCGGCGGCCTGGACGATATCGGCGCCGACCACGGTCTCTACGGTGTAGTCGGCCCCCTTGATCAGCACGCCCGGCACGAGGCGCCGGATCAGCTCGACGGGGGTCTCCTCGTGGAAGGCGACCACGCAATCCACATAGCGGATGGACGCCATCACCTGGGCGCGTTTCTCCAGCGAGTTTATCGGCCGCGTCGGGCCCTTGAGGCCGCGCACGCTGGCGTCGGTGTTGAGGGCCACCACCAGCCGGTCGCATTGGGCGCGGGCCGCCGCCAGAAGGGTGACGTGGCCTGCGTGAATGAGGTCGAAGCAGCCGTTGGTGAAGCCGACCGTCAGGCCGAGCGATTTCCAGTGTGCGACGAGGCTGGCGGCGTGGTCCAGGGTGGAGAGGCTCGGCGGCTCCCAGGCGCCCTGGTCGTCGGCGCCGAGCTCATGCATGACCTCGGCAATGTGGGCCGTGGCGGTCCCGGCCTTGCTGACCACCACCCCGGCGGCGGCGTTGGCGATCGGCGCGGCCTGGGCGAGGGTGCGGCCGCTGCCGTGGGCGAGCGCCATGGTGGCGATCACGGTGTCGCCCGCGCCGGAGACGTCGAAGACCTCGCGGGCGCGGGCGGGGATCACCGTCACGCCGCCATCGGCCTCGACCAGGATCATGCCCTTCTCGGCGCGGGTGGCCAGGACGCTGGCGGCCCCGGCCTCGCCCATGACCTTGCGCGCCGCCGCGATCACGGCGGCCTCGTCGCCCACCGGCGCCCGGGCGGCGGCGGCCAGCTCCTTGAGGTTGGGCGTCAGGCAGGTGGCGCCACGATAGCGCGAGAAGTCCTCGGACTTGGGATCGACGAAAACGCCGACTCCGGCGGCCCGGGCCGCGGCCACGGTCCTGGCGATCACCCGGTCGCTCACCACGCCCTTGCCGTAGTCCGACAGCACGATGGCCTGCGCACCGGGGGCGGCGGCCTCGACGGCGGCGATCAGGGCGTCTTCCTCCGCCGGGTCCAGCGCCAGGCGGCTCTCGTCGTCGGTGCGCACGACCTGCTGACCGGCGGCCACATAGCGCGTCTTGCAGATCGTCGGGCGCCGCGGGGTCTCGACGAGATGGCCGGCGATCCCGGAGGTACGTTCCACGAGCGCGCGGACAGCGCCGGCCCCGGCGTCCGACCCGAGCAGGCCGATCAGGATGGCCCGGCCGCCCAGGCTGGCGATGTTGTTGGCCACGTTGCCCACCCCGCCCAGCATTTCGCTGGTGCGGGTGAGGCGCAGGACCGGCACCGGCGCCTCCGGCGAGATGCGCTCGATGTCGCCGTAGACGAAGCGATCGAGCATGAGGTCGCCGATGCAGAGGACGGTCGAGTTGGAAAAATCCATTGCAAGGACCTCCGGTCCGGGGGGGTTCTAGTCTGCGACCGCCGCGGCGCCACGGCGCTCACCATCGCCCGCGTAATCCGCCCCCACCTTGTCCTTAGGGGTCAAGGTGAAGGGCGCCGGCTGCCGATAGCTGCCTCGACCGTCGGTGCGGAGTGAGGGAAGTCGGATCCGGGTTGGGGTGGCGGGTATCTCAAGGCGCTTCAAACCATGTCCTCCTGCGTCGAGAAAGATCACCGCCACGTAGGCCGCGTGGGCGAGCCCTTCGGCGGCGCCGATCGGCACAGATAGCGTGAAAGGCATACCCGGGCTCACGGGGAATGGAGCGCCGTTTTGGGAGACGGTGAGCTGGGGCTGCACGAGCAGGGTTTGATCGGCTCGCGCGTCATTGCTCGCACGGCTCTCAATGGCTGCTCCTCCGGCGTCCTGATAGTGCGCAACGCCAACAATCATCTGGCCTGACCCCACAGACCCTGCAGTCTCCGTATTGACGCGTAGGGCCACAAGCGCCTTGGCAGCCTGAGCGGGGACAACTCCCTCTAACCGGCGCAGCGAGACCGGCCGAGGGGAGTCGGAATGGCTGATCCAGATCGAAACGTCCCTTCGATGATAGCAACTTTGCGGCAATAGTCCAAAATGATATATTTAAAGAGTTTTTCACAGAAAAACGGATGTTGCGACAACAAAATTCTCAACTCTCGGACGGCCCCGATGGACCAACCTTGCTTTGTTGGCGGGCTTGATGTTGTTTTGGATGGGTGTGGTGTTGAAGTTCACGGTCTGACGACGTCCGTGTCCGGTCCGGACACCGACTCGGTGGCGGTGCTCTCAGCCTAGCAGCAGCTTGTCTCCGGTTGGCGCGAGCAGCCGCAACCCACACGGGTCTATTCCGCGACTGCACGGCGCTCGGCCGGGCGGCCGAGCTAAATCCGCTGAAGCGGTTCGATGACATGGCCCTCGTTGTCTGTGGCCATCGCGTATTTCAAGCTGGCTTCCGGCAGAGCTTTCACCGGGCTGGTCACAGACCCGCCGGCCGCGACCAGGCGCTCCAGGAAGGCGTCTATGTCGGCGGTATAGAAGCCCAGCACGCTGTCGCCGCGCGGGGCGACGGGTTCGCCATGATAGGTGATCAGGATCAGCGTGGCCGGTGCGGGCGGATCGCTGGCGAGGATGATCTCCGTCAGCGTCCGACCGTCGGATTCGGCGCTGATCCGGTCGACCTCGATCAGGCCGCAGACGTCGCGATAGAAGGCCGCCGATCGCTCGAGGTCGCCGACGATGAGTTTGGTAAAGGTGAAGGCGCCGTCAACCATGGGTTTCCCTTTTTCGATCTCTGCCAGACGCGAACCGCGCGGCTACCACGAACGTACTATCAATCCCACCGGGCCTGCTGCGTGAGCGCGGAACCGAGAGCTCACGCAGCGCCAGGAGCCGCTGCGGATTGCCCGCGACGGCGTGACGGTCTACCCTGAGCACACCCTTTACCGATGCAGGAAGATCGCGGCATGCTGCTCGATCGAGACGATTGGTATGGTGTCGCGCACGATCTTGAGTGGTCGCTGTCCTATGTCGAGCATGAAGACGCTTTTCCGGACGCATGGACCGGATCAAACGGTATCCCGCGCGAGGCGTGGCGCGCCTGGGAGGAACCGTTCCGCGTATCCTACCGCGATTACGTGGCGGTTCAGCGTGAGAAAGAAGCCGGCGTAGCCGGCGTGCGCGACGCTCTCAAACGATCTCGCGTCTACCAGAATCTGCATCCATCGTTTGCCGCAGTCTCCCACCTTCACATGGGGGCGACATGCATGATCGAGCAGATGGCGGTGATGATGCTCGGGAGATTCGCGCGATTTGCGCCCAGCCCGCGATGGCGAAACATTTCCGTATTCGGCATGTTGGATGAAATCCGTCATGCGCAGCTTGACCTCTTGTTTTCACATGATTTACTCAAGTATGACTCCCGGTTTGATTGGTGCCAGAAAGCGTTTCACAGCAATGAATGGGCCATCATCGCCATTCGAAGTTTCTGTGACGACTGGATGCTGGATACAAACTGTATCGATGCCGCCTTAGCCGTGAATCTTACTTTCGAGCACGGATTTACTAATATGCAATTCGTCGCCCTCGCCGCGGACGCAATGGAAGCGGGCGACGTCGGATTCTCGAACCTGTTGTCGAGCATTCAGACCGACGAGGCGCGCCACGCGCAGCAGGGCTTTCCAACTCTGGAAGTTCTCATGAAGCACGATCCGGAGCGCGCCCAGCGTGTGCTCGACGTCAGCTTCTGGAGGTCATTCCGGCTGTTCCAGGCAATGACTGGGCCCGCGATGGACTACTACACGCCGCTCGATAGACGGACCATGTCGTTCAAGGAGTTCATGCTGGAATGGGTTGTCGACCAGCACGAGCGAACCCTGCGCGACTATGGTCTCAAACGGCCCTGGTACTGGGATACGTTTTTGCAATCTCTCGAGCACGGCCACCATGCTCT
This sequence comes from Caulobacteraceae bacterium, assembly GCA_028290905.1. Lineage (GTDB taxonomy): Bacteria > Pseudomonadota > Alphaproteobacteria > Caulobacterales > Caulobacteraceae > Acaudatibacter. The sequence continues at coordinate 28,990 of JAQGIW010000313.1, forward strand.
GCATCTGGGAATGTGGTTCTGGCGCCCAACCCTGTTTTGGAAGCCGAGCGCGGGTGTTTCCAAGGTGGAGCGGCGTTGGCTCAACGACAAGTATCCGAGTTGGGAAGACAGCTGGGGCGTGCTGTGGGACGAAATCATCCAAAACGTCAACCACGGAAGGATGGCGCAAACCCTGCCAGAAACCCTACCGGCGCTCTGCAACCTGACCCAGCTTCCGATCGGCACACATCTGGATCGCCATCATCTCGAGTGCGTTACCAGGGAACATCATGGCCGCATGTATTATTTCGATTCCGAGGTCTCGAAATGGTGCTTTGAGCAAGAGCCGGAGCGCTATGCGGGCCACCTGAACGTTGTCGATCGATTCGTCGCCGGCTTGATCCAGCCGGCGGATCTTTCCGGTGTACTACAATGGATGGGGCTTACCCCCGACGTGATGGGAGACGACGCCGTGGACTACAGTTGGGCGCGCGACTACCTCCCTGACGCGCAATCGGCTGGGTAGATGACGGATGGCGATCATTCCAGTTTATGGACGGTTCGTTGGCGACTTCACCGCCCACCTGGTGGCCGTCGACACCGAGGACACGATCGACGAAGTCGCGACCAAGATAGCGGCGCACGCCATCGGCCGCCGGCTGCCGCGGCAGCCTGGCGCGACAGGCCTGGAGGTAGTGGCCGAAGGTCGGACGCTCGCTCCGACCTCCCGCCTGAAGGATTTCTCGCCGCGACCGCTGCAATGGCTGGACGTGCGTTGGAAATGGTAGAATTTGCAAGATCTCGGGACATCGGCGTCGTCGAGATTTGTGGCGTCGACCAACTTTGGGACGGCGAGATGCAGCTCTTCCGTGCAGGCGCTACGAGCGTCCTCCTTCTCAAGATCAACGGGCAGTACCACGCCTATCAGGGTCGCTGTCCTCATCAGGGCGCCGCGCTGGTGGACGGTGACCTCGATGACGGACTCCTGACCTGCCCCGCGCACCGATGGCAATTTGACGCTACGAACGGAAGGGGCGTGAACCCCGAAAGCGCCCGCCTGAAGTGTTTTCCGGTTCACGTCGTTGAACGGAAGGTATTGGTTGAAGTGGAGCTCGGCGGCGTCAACGCCGAGCCGGAGCCATAGCCGCTTTGCGGCAGCCATCCGAAACGGAGGACGCTCTTGATGGCGAGTGAGACCAGCAGAGGCGACGAGACGGACAATTTCGTCGGTCCGGTCATCCGCGCCGGGGATTTCGCCGATGTGGTGGCGCGGTCAATCGAAGACGACAACCCAGGCAAGGAAGTGCGGATCGTCGATCGCGGCGACTATGTGCGGATCCACACGGCTCAGGTCTGCCGCCTGACTCGAAAAGCCTTGGAACGACATCTGGGGCATTCGTACGAGTTGCGGATGCTGGAGATCGAAATGCCGTCGTTTTGCGGCCGACTCAGGACCCGCGATGACGAATATGTCTGGTTCTACGACCACTGACGGCTCAGCTGGGCGCGAGCCGCGCGAGGAGACGCGGATGGACACTGGAAACTCGGAAGAACTTCGCCGGCCACCGCTCAAGACCTGGTCCGCCTTCGGAAATTTGGGCCGTCGGCCCAGCGAGTATGAGATCGTCACTCACCAGATGAACCACACGTTGCGAGACAAGCCGCTTGAGATTGGTCCCGACAGGCATGGCAATCGCTGGCTCGTGCGACACCGAGACGCCGCCAAGTTCGCGGTCAAGGATTGGGACGGGTTCCGCGATCCCGACCAGCTCACCTACCGGAAATACGTGACGTCCCAGGACAACAGCGAAACCTATCTCGATGCGGTGCTACAAGAGTTCGATCAGCTCGGCCGCGCCGAGACAGCGCCGGACTTTCTGCAAGCCTGCCTGACGCCGTCACGTTACCTGGCGCATGGACTGCAGATGATGTCTGCCTATCTGCAGCAGCTGGCGCCTTCAGCCTATGTCGGCAATTGCGCGGCCTTCCAGACCGCTGATCACCTGCGTCGTGTCCAGCGTGTGGCCTATCGCACCAAGCAGCTCGATCGAACATATCCGGGGCGTTCATTCGGAACGACTGAACGGCGTGCGTGGGAGCAGGCGCCGGCGTGGCAGGGACTACGCAAAGGAATCGAGCGGTTGCTCGTCGCCTTCGATTGGGATGACGCCTTCGTGGGCCTCAACCTCGTGGTCAAGCCTCTCGCCGACGAACTCACTCTACGACAGTTCGCGGTGGCGGCGCGACACCTCAACACCGAGCTCGATGCGCTGGTGGCCGACAATCTGTTTCTCGACGCCGAGCGTAGCCGCCGGTGGTCCGCCGCGCTTACCCGGTTTGCGATCGCCGAAGATAGCGTCAATCTCGGGCGTCTCCATACGCTGATCGCCAAATGGCGCCCGCTGGCGGACGAAATCGTGGAGACCGGGAGCCGCTTGTCGGAGGCCTTCTTGCCCGGGCTTAACTCTTCCGATCAGATAGCGGCTGCGGCCGTGGGCGCCTGGCGAAGCTTCCTGGAAGAGGCGGGCCTTCAGGCCTAAACAGAGGAGTGTTCCGATGGATACGCACCTGTCGACCAGATCGCTGCGCAGAACCGGGCTGGATGTCTTGGGCGATCGTCCCTGGGGCAGTCATTTCTGTCTATTCTTCGACACCAAGAGCGATCTCCTCGATATTCTGGTGCCCTATTTCAAGACAGGGCTCGCTCAGAACGAATTCTGTTTTTGGATTCTGGCTGACCCGCTCACCGAAGACGACGCGAGGCGTGCGCTACATCAGGCCCTTCCCGCCTCGGATCGACACCTGATCGATCGACAAATGGAGTTCATACCCTGTGAGGAATGTTATCTGAGCGATGGGGTCTTCGATCTCGATCGCGTGGCAGGCGGGTGGAAAGCGCGCCTCAGCGACGCTCTCTCGGCTGGCTACGACGGCATCAGAGTGACCGGCAGCACCGGTTGGTTGCATACGCGAGAGTGGGCGGATTTCTGGAAATATGAGGCGACGCTCAACGAGTCCATCACCGATCAGCCAATGACGGTGTTGTGCACCTATCCCCTTGAGGATAGCGGCGGCTGCGACATCCTCGATGTGACGCATACCCATCAATCCGCTATCGCCAAGCGCGGCGGCAATTGGGAGGTTATCGAAACGGCCGCTCTGAAAGATGCGAAGGAGGAAATCCGAAAGCTGAACGAAGAACTCGAACAGCGTGTCGTCGAGCGCACCCAGGAACTGCGGGTCGCCCAGGCCGAGCTCGCGCGCGCCGAACGATTGACCACGATGGGTCTGCTGGCGGCGTCGATCACGCACGAAATCGCCCAACCGATCTCCGCGATGGTCGCCGATGGCGGTTCGTGCCTGCGCTGGCTGGAAAACGCGCAGCCCAATCTGGAGGAGGCGCGTGACGCGGCGCGCCACATTGTGGACAGCGGAAATCGGGCCGCCGACGTGTTCCGAAGCATTCGCTCACTCGTGCAAAAGGCCGAGCCGCGCGTGGCTCGATTGGATCTCGACACGGTGATCGAAGAGGTCCTGGTCCTTGCCCGGGGCGAGTTGCGGCAGCAGAACGTCGTGGTGCGGACTGAAGTGGAGGGCCATTTGCCAACGGTTCTCGGCGACCGGATGCAGCTGCAGCAAGTCTTGCTCAATCTGATCATGAACGCCGTTCAGGCGATGTCGGGCGTGAATGATCACTCTCGCGATCTGTTCATTCGATGCACGATGAATACCCCGGAAGGTGGGGTCCTCATCGTGGTGGAGGATTCCGGAACCGGGTTCGACGCCGGCGCTGGAGAGCGCATTTTCGAATCGATGTTCACGACCAAAGCCGGCGGCATGGGCATGGGATTGTCGATCTCACGTTCGATCATTGCCGCGCACGGAGGCCGGATTTGGGCCTCGCCAGGGGAATCTGTCGGCGCGATCTTCCGGATCCTCCTGCCGTCGGAGGGCGGCGCCGAGGGCAATCAGATCAATTCAAGCGTGACCGCTGCGGGCTAAATCGGGATCAGAGACAGCCGGAGACCTGGTGGGGTCAATGGGTCAAAAGTGGCCGATTGTACGACGGCCAACGGCCAGCGTACCTCGGTTCGAGATCGAATGGACGGGGGCTACCGCGGGGGCGGCTAAATTCTGGAGCGCGACTCTGTGGGTGGTTGGCGGTGCTGTCAGTCTAACGGCAACTCGTCTCCGGCGAGTACAGCTTGGCCAAACCCGTCGATGCTCTATCCCATGACTGCGCGCCGCTCGGCTAGGGCGGCGGAGCGTCTCTCCTTGTAGATTTCCCGGCTGATGAGATGGCGTTCCTGGTTGAAGTGGTTGTGAACTGAGCCGTGGACCGAGGCGAATTTCTGGAGTGTTTTCATCCTGCGGAATCTGAACATCGCCCGTTCTCGTCGCCGGAAGGGGAGATGGGAGTTTTCGACCCTGTTGTTGGCCCAGCGGCCCACCTCCTGACGATCGGCGTTGCTGATCTCCTTCATGGCCGCCTTGTATGACCTCAGCCCATCCGTCGTGATCTTCCGTGCTTGGCCGTGGCGTTTCATCAGCTTCTTCATGAACGTCAGGGCCGCGGCTTTGTCCCGCTCCTTGGTGGCGAAGGATTCAAGCACCTCGCCCTCCTGGTCGACCGCTCGCCAGAGGTAGTGCATCTGGCCGTTGATCTTCACGTAGACCTCGTCGAGGTGCCAGCGCCAATGGGTGTAGGCGCGCATGTGTTGGACACGCTTACGCCGGATCTCGGCGGCGAACATCGGCCGAAACGGTTCCACCAGAACCGCACGGTCTCATGGCAGATATCGATGCCCCGCTCGGCGAGGAGGTCCTCAACGTTGCGCAGGGACAGGGGGTACTTCACGTACATCCTCACCACGAGGCGGATCACCTCAGGCGACGAGTTGAAGCAGCGAAACGGGTTGGTCATCCGGCGTACGTAGGGCAGGGCGGTTACCGATCGGCTAATTGCTCTGACACTGCCCCGCGGCCGCATGACGATCGATTGGCCCAGCGGACCTTCGCGGCTCGGCCGAGTTAACCTGTCAGTACCGCTTGAAGAGACCAGCGTCCCCCATCAGCTCCTCCGGTTTCGACACCCCGGCGATCAGCT
>JAQGIW010000266.1 GCA_028290905.1 Caulobacteraceae bacterium
CCTGCGAGCGCTTCGGCCTCGGCTTCCTGCCGTTCTTTCCCCTGGCGTCGGGACTGCTGACCGGCAAGCACCGGCGTGGCGCGCCGCCTCCCGAGGGCACGCGCCTGGCGGCCATGGGCGCGCGCGCCGCCCAGGCGATGAACGACCGCAACTTCGACCGCGTCGAGGCCCTGGAGGCCTGGGCGCGCGAGCGGGGCCACACGCTCCTGGAGCTGGCCTTCGCCTGGCTGCTGGGCCAGCCGGTGGTCTCCTCGGCGATCGCCGGCGCCACATCGGCCGAACAGGTGGCGGCCAACGCGGCGACGGCGGACTGGCGCCTGACGCCCGAGGAAGTCGCCGAAGTGACCGCCCTGGTGAAATAGGAGCCGGGAGGACCCCCATGCCGGGCCGGAGCTCTCCGGGCCCGGCCTCCTAGGAGCCGAAGCGGGTGGAGGCGGCGGCGCGCACGAACCCCTGGCGCGCAATGCGGTGCTGAGCCTGGGCGTACCGCTCGGGGTCCACCCGGTCGACGGCCCAACCCCTGGCCTTGGCGCGGCTGGCCGAGCGGCCCGCGGACGATAGGGAGGCCGTGGCCCACGACTGGACGCGGGCGACCCGCGGCGAGCGAGCAAAGGCCATCAATCCCAGGAGACCCAGCAGCAGGATCAACCAGGCGGCGGGCGCCGGCACGGCCGGCATGCTGCTGCCGCGGTGCAGGAGGTCGGCGAGGGAGGCGCCGCCATCGTTGTTCATGGCCGCGCTGACGGCGCTCCGGGCGACCGGCAGGTCGGTGGCGGCCCGCGGCAGGAGGTTGCCGGCGGGGGCGCCGTGCGCGCGCCACGGGCTGGGCCGGCGGGCCGCCTGGCCGACGCGGGCGACAAGGACGGACGCGGGAAGCGCCACATCGGGCAGGTTCACGCCGACCGCGGCGCGCGCGTCGTGAGGCTGGGCGGCTATGGCCTTGGAGACCGAGGCGGTCGCGCTGATGGGGGTAAGCACGTCCCCTTCGGCCGCAGGGTTCGTCATGACGGTCTTTTCCATCTTCGATCCGCTGTGAACACCCGCGCGAGGATGATGCGCCAGGCATTGCGTCGAATTGGCGTGATGCGCCACCTTGGGGGCGCAGTTGACAGCGGCGAAGGCCTTGCCGCCGACGCCGATGCTCGCGACCAGAATACCCGCGCTCATCGCGGCCAGTCGCACCCACGAATACTGCGCGGATTTGGCGGCGGGGAGAATGTCACAAACTGTCATGTCGTCTACTCTCTGGACTGAACGGCGGCGTGACAAAAATTCACTTAGGTCGACCGCTGTATTTCGTGAGCGGTCCCTTAGCGTTGTCTTCACCGAATGCCTTGTGAACGATTGTGATATTTGCCTGTTGTTTTCCAATGTTAACATTTGGCAGTCACCATGCCACAGAGAAGATCTAATTCCCAATGCAATCTATTCAAATTCAGTAAGTAATTTACGACAATTTTAAATTGTACCCGACTTGTCACGGGGGACGATCCGGCACTTTCGTTAGCTCGGGGACCGGGAATTCATGGCCGATGGCGAGGAGGCCTAGGGCCCACTACTCGCATACGGGAGCGGCGGTCCGGGTCAGGCGGCGCCCGGGGCTCGAAAAAGGGAGTCGATCTGATCGGGCGAGGCGACCTCGAACTGACCTGGGGCGAGCCCCTCCGGCAAATCCAATCCCCCTACCCGGTCGCGGTGGAGAGCGAGCACATGGTTGTCCACGGCGGCGAACATCCGCCGAACCTGGTGGTAGCGGCCCTCCGTGACGGTCAGGTAGGCCGACGTGGGGGATAGGGGCTCCAGAATGGCCGGCGCCAAGGGCGCGTTCTCGCCTTCGAGGACGAGGTCGCCGGCGGCGAAGGCCGCGCCCTCATGACCCTGGAGGGGGCGGGCGAGGGTGGCGAGATAGCGCTTGGTGACGTGGTGGCGCGGCGAGATCACCCGGTGCAGCAGGGCGCCGTCGTCGGTGACCAGCAGCAGGCCGGAGGTGTCGACGTCCAGCCGCCCGATGGTGGAAAGCACCGGATCCCGGCGTCGCCAGCGCGGGGGCAGCAGTTCATAGACGCTTCGCCCGGGTTCCTTGTGGGAGCAAACCACGCCCAGGGGTTTGTGCAGGATCAGGGTGAGCGGCGGAGGCGGATCGACGGGCGCGCCGCCCACCCGCAGGCGTTCGGGAAGGTCGGCGGTGATCGCCAGGCGCTCGCCGGGGTCCTTGAGGCGCCCATGGTCGCCCGTGACCATTCCGGCGGCGATCATCTGGCCCACCTCGCGCCGCGAGCCGTAGCCGAGATTGGCCAGCAGGCGGTCGAGGCGCAGGGTCGGCGCCTTCACTTGATCGCCTCGTAGACCTTGTAGCGGCCGCTCTGCGCGAGCATCCGCGCGCTGGCGAAAACGGTGTTCAGCCGCCCCTCGTAGGGCAGCGCGATGTTGGCCACCATCCGGCAGACCCCGCCGGGTCGCAACAGGGCCGCCGCGGCCGAGATGAAGGCCAGGCCCAGCCCCCTGTCCTCCTTGCCGGCCTCGTGGAACGGCGGGTTCATGATCGCAAAGTCGAGACCTTCAAGGCCGGCGACGGGCGCGCGGAGGTCGGCGTGGAGAAAGCGCGCCCGCGGATCGGCGATGTTGCGCCGGGCCGCCTCGACCGCCCGCCGGTCGATGTCGACACAGGCCAGGTCGCTAACCCCGGGGTTCGCCAGGGTGCGAAGGGCCAGCAGGCCCACGCCGCAGCCCAGGTCAGCGCCCCGCCCGGCCAGGCCCGCCAGATGGCCCAGCAGAAGGCCGGTCCCCGGATCCAGACGGTCCCAGCTGAACACCCCCGGCTGGGTCCACAGCCCCAGCTCCGGAACGATCCGGGGTGCGCCCGCAGCGATGGCGTCCGCCAGGCCAACCGGATGCCCGGGCCTGCGGGTCTGGCAAATTCGGTGGTGACGCCGCGCGTCTTCGTGGACCGCGCAGCCGAAGGCGGCCAGCTCGCCGCGGAGCCGCGCGCCGCCCTTGGCCTTGGGCGCCAGGGCGATGAGGGCGCCGTCCGGAGCCAGGGCGCGCAAGCCCTGGGCCAGCACATAGCGACGCTCCAGGGTTCCCGGCGGAGCCAGGACCACCAGGCGGTTCAGCGCGCCGTCAGCGATGTCCTCGATCGCCTCGGCGCCGGGCGCGAATGGCGACAGCTGCCGTGCGCCCGGCCCGGGCGCGGCCAGTTCCGCCGACGGGAAGCCATACACGGCTTCGGCGCTAGGCTGCGACATCGTTCCTCGAACGCATCACGCCGTTCAACCCCGTTCCCTGGTCTTCTCGAAGGACACCTTCGGGAAGCGCTCGGTCAGGTAGCCGATCTCCCAGGCCGACTTGGCCAGGAACACCGGCGCCTGGTCGATGTCGATGGCCATGGCGGTGCGGTGCTTGCCGGCGAAGTCGTCGAGGTCGGCCTTGGCTCCGGAGAGCCAGCGCGCCTCGGCGTAAGGCGAGGGTTCGAAGATCACGTCCAGGGCGTATTCGCCGCCCAGCCGGTCGGCCATGACCTCGAACTGCAGCTGGCCCACCGCTCCCACGACGAAGTCCGAGCCCAACACCGGCCGGAACAGCTGGGTGACACCCTCCTCGGCCAGGCCCTCCAGGGCCTTCTTCAGGTGCTTGGCCTTGAGCGGATCGGTGACCCGCACCCGGCGCAGGATCTCCGGAGAGAAGTTCGGAAGGCCGGCGAAGCGCAGGGCGCCGCTCTGGGAGAGGCTGTCGCCGACCCTGAGCACGCCGTGGTTGGGAATGCCGATCACGTCGCCGGCATAGGCCTCCTCGGCCAGCTCGCGGTCGGAGGCGAAGAACAGGATCGGCGCATTGACGCTCATCTGCCGGCCGGTGTTCTGGACCTTGAGCTTCATGCCGCGGGTGAAGCGACCGCTGGTCAGGCGAACGAAGGCGATCCGATCGCGATGGTTGGGATCCATGTTGGCCTGGATCTTGAAGACGAAGCCCGACACCTCTTCGTCGCCGGGCGCCACGTGGGTCGGCTCACCGGCGCGGCTGGCCTCCACTATCCGGGGCGGCGGGGCGTAGGCGCCCAGGCCTTCCAGCAGCTGGTCGACGCCGAAGTGGCGAAGGGCCGAACCGAACAGGACGGGGGTCATGTGGCCTTCGAGGAAACTCTGCGGATCGAAGGGCTTGGACGCCTCCTTGACCAGCATCGCCCCCTCCTGGACCTCCTCCTGTTCCTCGGCGCTCAGCACCGTCACCAGGGCGTTGGAGGCGAGGGGAATGGGCCGCTCCGGCGCGGCCGCCGCGCCGGCCGCGGCCCTGTGGAAGGGCAGGAAGGTGTCGTGGCGCAGGTCGATCATGCCCCGGAAGCGGGCGCCCGACCCCGACGGCCAGTAGAGGGGGGCCGGGTCCAGGGCCAGCTTGGCGGCGATCTCGTCCAGCAGGGCGAAGGGATCCATCGCCTCGCGGTCCATCTTGTTCACAAAGGTGATGATCGGGATGTCGCGCAGGCGGCAGACCTCGAACAGCTTGAGCGTCTGCGGTTCGATTCCCCGCGCGGCGTCCAGCACCATGATCGCCGCGTCGGCGGCGGTAAGGGTGCGATAGGTGTCCTCCGAGAAGTCCTCGTGGCCGGGGGTGTCCAGCAGGTTGAACATCAGGCCGGCGTGGTCGAAGGTCATGGCGCTGGCGGAGACTGAAATCCCCCGCTCCCGTTCGATCTTCATCCAGTCCGAGCGGGTCCGGCGCTGTTCGCCCCGCGCCCTGACGGCCCCGGCCGCCCGGATCGCCCCGCCGGCCAGCAGCAGGTTCTCGGTCAGGGTGGTCTTGCCCGCGTCCGGGTGGCTGATGATGGCGAAGGTGCGCCGGCGCGCGGCCTCGGCGGCGGGGGAGTTGAGCGACATCGCGGGGCGATACCGCGCGGGAGGCGGGGAGGCAAATTCTCCCCGCAGGTCGCCGCATCGCGGCGCGCTAGTCGCCGCCCACCGATCCGTCGAGGAACCTCCGGCCATCGGCGTCCTCGACTTCCACCACCCAGATGTCCGGGTCGATCCGGGCCGCGCGCTCGATGTAGGCGTCGATGCCGGCCTCGTCGTCGCGCTCCACGGGGCGCATCCACACCGACTCTCCGTCGCGGCCCACCGCCTCGGCCCAAAGTCTGGCTGTTCCGGTCCTGCGGTCGAGAGTCTTGACCAGTACGGCGCCGCCGCGGGCGTCGCCCTTGCGCACGATGGTGGCGAAGGACCCCGCCAGCTCGACCCGGCGGACGAGCGCATAGACCCACAGGTCGCTTGAGAGCCGCACGATTGTCAGGGCTCCGCCAGGGATGGGAGGCGGACCACCGCCCGAGCCCCCCCCTGAGGCGGCAGGTCGACGGTCAAGGATCCTCCCATGGCCTCGCTGAGGGCGTGGGCCAGGCGCAGGCCCAGGCCCGATCCCGCGCGTCCGGCCGGCGTTCCCTCGCCCCCGCCGCTCTCGACCGTGAGCCGGACATCGCCGCCCTCTCTGTCCAGGCTGATGGCGATCGCTCCGCCGGGGGCAGTGAACTTCACGGCGTTGTCGATGAGATTGATCACGACCTCGTTCAGGGCGACGCGGTCGGCCCGAAGGCCCAGGGCGCGGCCGACCACCACCCGAAGCTCCAGCCTTGCCGATCGGGCGCTTGGCGCCAGAAGGCGAGCCGCGTCCTTCAGCAGTGTCTCCACGTCCGCGGGGTCCAGGCGCTCCAGGATGAGAGACCTGCCACCGGCCTCGGCGCCGCCGGGGGCGGTCATCGCGTCCACCAGCGCCAACAGGTGGGAGGCCGCGGCGTGGATCAACCCCGCCTGGCGCCTGTAGGGTTCGGGCAGCGGCCCGAAGACCTCGAGGCGCATGGCCTCGGCGTAGCCGAGAACCGCATTCAGCGGCGTCCGGAGTTCATGGCCCAGCAGGGCCACGGCTTGGGTCTCAGGGCGAATGTCCGCGGTCACCGATCCACTATGGGCCGCGCGCGTTTAGTCTCGCAAGGTTGCCAAATCCGTCGTTCAGGAGCTAAAGCCGCGCCGCAATGACCGCGATCCAAGCCCTCACCCCCGGCATCGATCATACCCTCGCCGAACTCGAAGAGGAATTCGAGGTGCTCGGCGATTGGGAAGAGCGATATCGTTACGTCATCGACCTCGGTCGCGATCTTGCGCCGCTGACCGACGCCGAACGTTCGGATGCGAACAAAGTCCGGGGCTGCGCCAGCCAGGTCTGGCTGGTGACGAGCGCGGGCGATGACGGATATCTCAAGTTCAGGGGCGACTCGGACGCCCACATCGTCAGGGGCCTGATCGCCATTCTCATGCGGCTCTATTCCGGGCGGGCGCGCGGGGAAATCCTGGCCTTCGACGCCAAGGCGGCTTTCGGCCGCCTTGGCCTGACCGAAGCGCTCTCGCAGCAACGCTCCAACGGTCTCTTCTCGATGGTCGAACGCATCCGGCGGGACGCCGCCGCTGCCTGACATCAACAACGGCCCCACTCTCCAGCAAGCTGGCGAATTCAGGCCGATATCTGCTGATAACGACGCGATAGACAGATCCAAGACCCCCCGGTCATGGATCTGTTCGCACCTTTTTCGGTCTACCGACGCTTGGCGGCCTTCGGCGCCTGACGACCGCCCTGACCCAGGCCCATTTGCTTGGCGAGGTCTGACCGCGCCTTGGCGTAGTTGGGGGCGACCATCGGGTAGTCCTTCGCCAAGCCCCACTTGGCCCGGTAGTCTTCCGGGCTCAGATTGTACTTGGTGCGCAGGTGACGCTTCAGAGACTTGAACTTCCGACCGTCTTCCAGGCACACCAGATAGTCCGGCGTGATCGACCGGCGAACGGGGACCGCCGGTTCCTTGGGGGCTACTTCCACCGGCTCGCCTCCGTTGGAGATGGAGGTCAGGGCGCGGTGGACGCTCTGGATCAGGCCAGGCAGATCACCGGTGGTGAGCGTGTTGTTCTCCACATAGGAGGCCACGATCTCCGCCGTCAACTCGATGATTTCAGCCTTGTCGCTCATGGTAAATTCTCATTTCCTATTTGTACGCGTGAACCGGTTCGAACACACGATCCGATTCGTGGCCTTCTATGGAAATTCGCGCGTCAAGACAAGCGGGATCAGTAGGCCGTGAACGACAAGTGAATTGGCAAACTTTTTTAGGGTCGGCGCTCGCCCGATCCGAGTAGGGAAAGTGTCAACTAAAGTTACGCTTCGTCAAGTGTGGCCAAATATCGGGCAGATCAGTCGAGACTCGGTTCGGAAAGGCGGCTGGACGCTTTTCCAAGAAGGCCGTGACGCCTTCTTTTGCGTCGTTGGAGGCTCCCCGGGCCTGAATCGCCCGACTATCGGCTCTGTGAGCCTCCATCGGATGGTCGGCGCCCGCCATGCGCCAGATCATCTGACGGGTAAGGGCGATCGAGACCGGCGCGCTATTGTCGATGATCTCGCGCGCTAGGGCGCGGGCGGCGGGAAGCAAGTCTTCCGGCGCGTGCAGCGAACGAACCAGACCCTTGTCGAAGGCTTCCTGCGCCGGGAACACCCGGCCGGTGTAGCACCATTCCAGCGCTGTCTGGACCCCCACGAGCCGGGGCAGGAACCACGACGACGCCGCCTCCGGATTGATGCCGCGGCGGGCGAAGACGAAACCGAAGCGGGCCGCCGTCGAGGCCATGCGGAAGTCCATGGCCAATTGCATGGTCACCCCCACGCCGACCGCGGGGCCGTTGACCGCGGCGATCACCGGCTTGAGGCTGTCGTAGATCCGCAAGGTCAGCAGGCCGCCGCCGTCGCGCTGCACGCCGTTGACGCGCGCTTCCTGACGGGAAGGATCCGCGCTCTCCGAATAGTTGAAGGTGGCGCCGCCGGCGGCGAGATCCGCCCCCGCGCAGAAGCCGCGGCCCGCCCCGGTGACGATCACCGCCCTGACCGCGTCGTCCCCGTCCGTCCTGTCGAACGCCGCGATCATGTCCTTCATCATCTGGGTGTTGAAGGCGTTAAGCCTGTCCGGCCTGTTGAGGGTGATGGTGGCGATCCCCTCTTCCACCGAATAGAGCAGCGTCTCGAATGTCGGGTCGGCCATTTCGGGTTTCCTTCCGCGGAATTTCTGGAGTGTGCGTTTCCGGCCGCCCTTAGACCAGAAACCCGCCCCTGAAACCAAGAGCCAATCCGCTTCTCGCTTCGTACACCCCGAGGGCCTTCGCGGTGAATATATTCGCCGTGCCCGCGATGCCGGAAGCGCGCCCTTTACGGAGCGGGGGCGGGGAGGCCATAAGGGCGCCAAGCAAGAGCGCCAACCGGCGTCGGAGGAGTTTGCATGGCCGAGACCTTGAACGCTGATTACATCGTGGTCGGCGCCGGGTCGGCGGGATGCGTTCTCGCCAACCGCCTGTCCCAGGATCCTGGAGCCAAGGTGCTGCTGCTCGAGGCCGGCGGAGACGACCGGCCGACCAGGAACCCCGGCCAGTTCCTCTCGAACCTGATGATCCATGTTCCGGTCGGCTATTCCCAGACCCTGAAGGACCCCAAGGTCAACTGGCTCTACTCGACCGAGCCCGACCCTGGCACCGGCGGGCGGGTGCACATCTGGCCGCGCGGGAAGGTGCTGGGCGGATCCTCCTCGATCAACGGGCTGCTCTATATTCGCGGCCAGCATGCCGACTACGACGGCTGGCGCCAACTGGGCTGCGAAGGCTGGGGATGGGACGATGTGCGCCCCTATTTCCTGCGCGCCGAACACCAGGAGCGCGGCCCCGGCGACCACCACGCGGTCGGCGGCCCGCTCAATGTCTCGGACGTCACCCAGACCCACGAGGTCTCCGACGCGGTCATCGAGGCCTGCGTCGAGGCTGGCATTCCCCGCAGCAACGACGTCAACGGCGCCGAGCAGGAAGGAGTCACCTACTACCAACTCACCGTGAAGAACGGCCAGCGATGTTCGGCGGCGGTGGCGTATCTCCACCCGGCGATGAAACGGCCGAACCTGCGGGTCGAGACCAACGCCTTGACCACCAGGGTCATATTCGAGGGCCGCAAGGCGGTGGGTGTCGAATTCATCCAGGACGGACAGCGGAAGATCGCCCGCGCGGCCTGCGAGGTCATCCTGTGCGGCGGGGCCGTCAACTCGCCCCAGCTCCTCCAGCTCTCCGGCGTCGGCCCTGCCGGGCTCATGTCGGAACACGGGATCGCGGTGGTCAGCGACCTGCCGGGGGTCGGCGAGAATCTGCAGGACCACTATGTGATCGCCATGACGTGGCGGCTGAAGCCCCACGTGATCTCGGTGAACGAGCTGACCAAGGGGGCCCGGTTCGTCGGTGAGACGCTCAAGTACGTCTTCCAGCGCAAGGGCCTGCTGACCCTCTCCGCCGCCCACATCGCCGCCTTCTGCAAGTCCCGCCCCGATCTCGCCGGTCCGGACATCCAGTTCCACATCCTGCCGGCCACCTCGGACACCAACAAGATGGTCACCGAACAGAAGATGGAACTCGAAGGCGCCCCGGGCCTGACCATCGCGCCCTGCCAGGTGCGTCCGGAAAGCCGGGGACACATCCGCATCGCTTCGCCCGATCCGACCGCCTATCCGACTATCGTCGCCAACTACCTCTCCGATCCCCTCGACCAGGAGGTGGCGGTGGCTTCGCTGAAGTGGGGGCGCAAGATCGCCGGCCAGCCCGCCCTCGCCCCGTACATCGACCACGAGATGATGCCGGGACCCACGCTGCAGGCTGACGAGGAACTCCTGGCCTACGCCCGCATGGCCGGCTCGACGATCTACCATCCGGTCGGCACCTGCCAGATGGGTCACGGGCCGATGGCCGTGGTCGATCCCCAGCTGAGGGTGCGGGGTGTGGACGGGCTCCGTGTCGTCGACGCCTCGATCATGCCGCGGCTCGTGTCGGGCAACACCAACGCGCCGACCATCATGGTCGCCGAGAAGGCCGCCGACATGATCCTCGGGAAGGCGCCAGCCGGCGCCCTGGCGGCCTGACGATGCATCCTTCTCACCACGCCCAGACCAACCCCGACAAGGCGGCCTACATCATGGCCGCCTCGGGAGAGACGGTAACCTACCGCGAGCTCGACGAGCGATCCAACCAGGGGGCGCACCTGCTGCGGTCGATCGGCGTGGAGGCCGGCGACGCCATCGCCCTCTTCATGGAAAACAGCCCGCGCTACTATGAAGTGCTGTGGGCCGCGCAGCGCTCGGGCGTGCGCTTCACCTGCATCTCGTCCAAGCTGACGGTCGGAGAGGTCGAGTACATCGTAGGGGACAGCGGCGCGAAGGTCCTGATCGCCTCTTCAGGGCTGGCCGACATCGCGCTGTCGTTGGCGCCCCTGGTTCCGGGCGTGAAGCTGTACATGGTCGAAGGCGCGCAAGGTCCCTACGAGAGCTTCGAGGCCGCCCGCGCCGCCATGCCGACGACCCCGGTCGCCGACGAGAGCGCCGGCTCGGCCATGCTCTATTCCTCCGGCACGACCGGCCGGCCCAAGGGCGTCAAGCGCGCGGCCGTCCCTGGCCCGCAGCCGATCGACACGCCCAATCCCCTGGGCATGATCGGACAGGCCCTGTTCGGCTACGAGCCCGAGATGGTCTATCTGTCACCCGCGCCGCTCTATCACGCAGCGCCGCTGGGCTGGTCGATGGCGGTGCAGGCGCTCGGGGGCACGGTGGTCCTCATGGAGCGGTTCGACGCCGAGAAGGCGCTCGAATACATCGAACGCTACAAGGTCACCTGCGCCCAGTGGGTGCCCACGCACTTCGTCCGCATGCTGAAGTTGCCGGCCGAGACCCGGGCCGGCTATGACGTTTCCTCCCTGAAGAAGGTCTTCCACGCCGCCGCCCCCTGTCCGGTGCCGGTGAAAGAGGCGATGATCGCCTGGTGGGGACCAATCATCCAGGAATACTACGCCGGCACCGAGGGGAACGGCTTCTGCGCCATCACCTCCGAGGAATGGCTGAACAAGAAGGGCTCGGTGGGCCGCAGCCTGACCGCCGAGCTCAAGATCTGCGACGAGAACGGCGATCCGCTTCCCCCGCGGACCGAAGGTGTGGTCTTTTTCGCCGGCGGCGCCGAGTTCGAATACCACAACGATCCCGCCAAGACCGCCGAGAGCCGCAACAAGCACGGCTGGACGACGCTCGGCGACGTGGGCTGGGCGGACGAGGACGGCTATCTGTTTCTCACCGACCGCAAGAGCTTCATGATCATCTCGGGTGGCGTGAACATCTATCCCCAGGAGATCGAGAACCTGCTGATCGGCCATCCCAAGGTCGCCGACGTGGCCGTGATCGGCGCGCCCCACGAGGAGATGGGCGAGGAGGTGGTGGCCGTCGTCCAGCCCGCCGACTGGAGCGAGGCGGGTCAGGCCCTGGCGGCGGATATCTCCGCCTTCGCCCGGGCCAACCTCTCGCACGTCAAGGCGCCCCGGCGGATCGACTTCATGCAGGAACTGCCCCGCCACGCCACCGGCAAGCTCTACAAGCGCCTGATCCGCGACGCCTACTGGGGGAAGGCCGAGGCGGCCATCGTCCGGGGCCTGTAGCCTACCCAATCTCTGTATCAGCAACCAAGGAGGGAAGCGCGGCCATGCAGCCCGTTGAGATGAGCGACCTGCCCAAACTCGTCGGACAGGAAGTGGGGGTGTCGGACTGGCTCGAGATCACCCAGGACCGGGTCAACAAGTTCGCCGACGCCACCGGCGACCACCAGTGGATCCATGTCGACGTTGAGCGCGCCACACGCGAAATCGGCGGCCCGATCGCCCACGGCTACCTCACCCTCTCGCTGATTCCGCACCTGTCGGCCGGCATGCTGCCGGTGAAGGGGGTGACGCGGGGCATCAACTACGGATCCGACAAGGTGCGCTTCACCAACATGGTGCGGGTCGGCAAGCGCATCCGCCTGCGCCAGAAGCTGATCGGCGTCGAACCCAAGGCGGGCGGCCTCCAGATCAAGAACGAGTGCACCATCGAGATCGAAGGCGAAGCGAGGCCAGCCTGCGTCGCCGAAACGATGTCGGTGATCTACGGAAGCTGATCCGGAACGCGGGCTTCCAGCCCGCTCTCGCTTAGGTGCGGCTGGAAGCCCGCGCTCTGGGTAAAGAGAGCCGGGGAGTCTTTCCATGCGCCGACGTGACGTCTTGGGATTGGTGGCCGGAATTCCGTTCCTGGCCAAGCCCGCACTCGGCCTCGCCGCGAGTGCCCCACTCCGCCGCCGCGTGCGCCCCACGGACGCCGCCTGGCCCTCCCCGGTCGAGTGGGACCGCCTGAGACGGTATGTGGGCGGTGCGCTGATCCAGCCGGAGCCGCTGCTGACGCCCTGCGACGGCGATCCCGGCAGCGCCGACTGCCGGGACTTGCTCGGGGGGCTGCAGAACCCGTTCTTTATCGGCGATCAGCCGTCGGGAACGCAGGTTTCCGGCTATCTCGACGCCTGGACGCCGGCCGTCAGCGCCTGGGCGGTCCCGGCCCGATCGGCGGCCGACGTCGCGGCAGCCGTCGCCTTCGCCCGCCGGCACAACCTGCGGCTGGTGGTGAAGGGCGGGGCCCACAGCTACCTGGGAACCTCCAACGCGCCCGACTCCCTGATGATCTGGACCCGGCCCATGCGCCAGGTGAAACTGCACGACGGTTTTGCGCCCAAGGGCGCGCCCGACGGAACCGAGGCTGTTCCCGCCGTCAGCGCCGGCGCCGGCGCGATGTGGATCGACCTCTATGATGCCGTCACCACCAGGGCGGGGCGCTATGTCCAGGGCGGCGGCTGCACGACGGTCGGGGTCGCCGGCCACGTCCAGAGCGGAGGCTTCGGCTCGTTCTCAAAGGGCTTCGGGACCTCCTCGAGCAACCTGCTTGAAGCCGAGGTGGTCACGGCGGACGGGATAATCCGCACCGTCAACGCGCACCAGAACCCCGACCTGTTCTGGGCGCTCAAGGGCGGGGGAGGGGGCAGCCTCGGGGTAATCACCCGCGTTACCTTCCGCACCCATGAGCTGCCCGCGAACTTCGGCTATGCCGGCGTGCGGATCAAGGCCTCGTCCGACGACGCCTTCGGGCGCCTGGTGTCGCGGTTCCTGAAGTTCTACGCGGAGGGCCTGCTCAACCCGCATTGGGGCGAACAGGCCGCTATCCAGCCGGACAATGTCCTGAAGATCTCCATGGTCAGCCAGGGTCTGGACGCCGCGCGATCCACGGAGGTCTGGCGCCCGTTCATCGCCTGGGTGGCGTCCGACCGAGCCGCTTTCAGTACGCTCAGCGGACCGGAAATCGGAGTCGAGCCGGCGCGGGGCTGGTGGGATGTCGAAGGCATGCGCCGCGCCAGGTCGAGGTCGATGCACTATGACGAGCGGCCGGGCGGTCCGCCCGCCCACGGCTGGTGGTCGGGCGACCAGGACCAGGTCAGCGCCTACCTTCATGGCTACGACTCGATCTGGCTGTCCGCCGATCTGCTCGCGCCGCCAGCGCGCGACCGCCTGGCCGAGGCCCTGGTCGCGGCCAGCCGGCATTTCGCCGTCCAGCTCCATTTCAACAAGGGCCTGGCCGGCGCGCCGGCCGAGGTCATCGCCGACGCCCGCGACACGGCGATGAGTCCCGACGCCCTCGACGCCTTCGCCCTGGCGATCGTCGCCACCGGCGGTCTGCCGCCCTTCATGAGCCTGGTGGGGATGAAGCCGGACCTCGCCTTCGCCCACCGCAACGCCGCCGCCGTAGCCGCTTCGGCCGCGGCGCTGCGCGCCGTCGCCCCTGAGGCAGGGTCCTATCTTTCCGAGAGCAGCTACTTCAACGCCGACTGGCGGCGCGCCTACTGGGGAGACAACTATCCGCGCCTGCGCCGGGTGAAGGCGAAGTTCGACCCGGACGGCCTGTTCATCGTCCACCACGGCGTCGGCAGCGAAGACTGGAGCCCCGACGGCTTCGAGCGCGTAACCTGATGGAATGGTACGCCTCTTCCACTTCAGCGAAGACCCCGGCATCGCCCTCTTCACCCCCCGCACGGTCCGCATCCCCGTCGCCCGCCCGGCCGGACAAGGCTGGCTGAACGGTCCCCTGGCGTGGGCGATCGATGACGCTCACGACTTCCTCTATCTCTTCCCCCGCGAATGCCCGCGCATCCTGATCTGGCCGACGGCCCGGACCAGCGTCGAGGACCGCGAACAGTGGTTCGGGCACACGCCGCGTCGCGCGATCGCCTTCATCGAAGAGGGTTGGCTGGAGCGGCTTCGAACGACGACCGTCCACCGTTACGATCTCCCCACCGCGACATTCGAGGACCTCGGCGATGTCGGCATGCGGGTGTCGCGCGCGCCGGTGAAGCCGCTGGGCGCGGAGGCCGTCGCCGACCTCCCGCAAGCGCTGGAGGCGCGCAACGTCGAACTGCGCGTCGCGCCGACACTCACGCCCCTGAGAAAAATCTGGGCCACCTCCCTGCACGCCAGCGGCCTCAGGCTGCGAAACGCGCAGGGGTGGGGCGATCCCCGCTGGCCGCACTCCCCTCCGCAAGCCGGGTCGCCGGCGGGACGCCCGCGCTCCAGGGAGTAAGAGCGCCGTCGTCTCGCCGGCTCTTCCTCTTCTATCGCCGCCCGTCGTTGGCCTTTTTTTTCCTCGGCGGCGGTCCCTTCCGAGGCGGCCGCTCTTCGCCATCCCCGCGCGCGGGCCGCACTCCCGGCGCCCCCGCCGGTTCGATGCGGATCGGCTCTCCGGGGGCGGAGGCCACCGCCGCCTTGAAGCGGTCGACGGCGTCGCGGGCGATCTCGAACTTGGTCTCGCGGTCGAAGATCCGGATCTGGCCGATGTCCTTCTTGGTCACATGGCCGCGCCGGCAGATCATCGGCAGCAGCCACTTCGGATCGGCGTTGCTGTTGCGCCCGATCGGCAGCCGGAACCACACCCCGTCGCTCTCGACGCGGGCGTAACGTTCATGCGTGGGCTCGCGTGGGACCCGCTCCCTCTGCGGACGATCCTCCCGGCGATCGCGTTCGCGACCCGTGCCGCCCGACCTGGGTTCGCCCGGATCGAACAGTTCCTCCGGAGCCGGCAGCTTGGCGCGGTGCAGGCGGATCAGGGCGGTGGCGACGGCGTCGGGGCCGGCGTGATCCAGCAGCAGCCGCCCCAGCGCCAGGTCCTCCTCGCCGGGCGTCTCGGTGAGGACCGGATCGGTCAGCAGCCGAGCCTGGTCGCCGGCCCGGATCACCTCGGCGCTCGGCGGACCGCTCCAGGCCGCTTCCACTCCGGCCGAGGCCAGCAGCTGTTCCACCCGCCGCCGGCGCGTATAGGGAGCCAGCAGCACCGAGATCCCCTTGCGGCCCGCCCGGCCGGTGCGGCCACTGCGATGCAGCAGCCCCTGCCGGTTGGCCGGCAGGTCGGCGTGGACGACGAGGCCGAGGTCCGGCAGGTCCAGCCCCCGGGCGGCGACGTCGGTGGCTACGCAAACCCGGGCGCGGCCGTCGCGCAGCGCCTGCAGCGCGTCGGTGCGCTCCCGCTGCGTCATCTCGCCGGATAGGGCCACGGCGTCGAAGCCGCGCTCGCGCAGGGCGGCGTGGAGGTGGCGCACCGCCTCGCGGGTGCCGCAGAACACCAGAGCCCCCGGCGCCTCGAAGAAGCGCAGCACATTGACCACAGCGTGCTCGATCTCGTTGGGCGCCACGCGGATGGCGCGGTATTCGATGTCGCCGTGCGGCTCGTTCAGGCGGGCGGTGTCGATACGCACGGCGGCCTTCTGGTAGTCGCGGGCGAGGGCGGCGATCTCCTTGGCGATGGTCGCCGAGAACAGCAGGGTCCGGCGTTCCGCCGCCGCCGCCTCCAGGATGAACTCCAGATCCTCCTTGAAGCCGAGGTCGAGCATCTCGTCGGCCTCGTCGAGCACCACCACCTCCAACGCCGCGAGGTCGAGGTGGCCCCGCTCCAGGTGGTCTCGCAGGCGCCCGGGTGTGCCGACCACGATCTGGGCGCCGGCGGCCAGGGCCCGTTGCTCGCGCCGGGAGTCCATGCCGCCCACGCACGTCTCCACCCGGGCGCCCGCCTTTGCGTATAGCCAGCCCAGCTCGCGGGCCACCTGCAGGGCCAGCTCGCGCGTAGGGGCGATCACCAGGGCCTGGGGCGGCCCGGGCGGAGGCAGGCGCTCGGCGTCGCCCAGGACGGTCGAGGCCATGGCCAGGCCAAAGGCCACCGTCTTCCCCGAGCCGGTCTGCGCCGAGACCAGCAGGTCGCGGTCGACGGCCGAGGGTTCCAGCACCGCGGCCTGGACGGGCGTCGGCTCCTCGTAACCCTGTTCGGCCAGGGCCCGCTCCAGGGCGGGGTTCATCGGTGGGAAGGGCATGGGGGGATTCGGCCTTTCGTCCTTCTAGCGGGCCGCTATGCTGTCCGCAAACAGGGGACGTCGCGGCCATGGCCGATGGATTCGCTGGCGTCGATCGCGCGGCCCGACTGAACGAGGCACGGGCGCGCGCCCAGGCCACCCCGCTCGACGAATTCCAGGTGGCCGATATCGCCCTGTTCACCAGCGACAGCCATTGGCCCTGGTTCGAGCGCCTGCGCCGCGAAGATCCGGTGCACTGGTGTCCGGACAGCGAGTACGGCCCCTACTGGTCGGTGACGCGGTTCAACGACATCATCGCCGTGGACGGCAATCACCAGGTGTTCTCGTCCAGCTCCGAGCTGGGCGGCATCGCGATTGTGGATTCCCCCGAGCCCCACCGCACCACCAGCTTCATCGGCCTTGACCCGCCGGACCACGACACCGAGCGGAAGGTGGTGGCGCCGATGTTCTCCACCGAGAGCATGACGAGCCTGGCCCCCCTGATCCGCTCCCGGGCCGCCGCGATCCTCGACGAACTGCCGATCGGCGAGACCTTCGACTTCGTGGACAGGGTGTCGGTGGAACTGACCAGCCAGATGCTGGCCACCCTGTTCGATTTTCCCTTCGAGCATCGCCGCCTGCTGCCGCGGGCGTCCGACCTGATCCTCGCCGTCCCCGGGCCGGATAGCACGGTGGCCAGCGAAGCCGAGCGCCAAGCCGAACTCTTCGCCACCGTCACCCGGTTCATCGCGCTGTG
>JAQGIW010000274.1 GCA_028290905.1 Caulobacteraceae bacterium
ATCTCCCAGCCGGCGGAGAGGCGGCGAAAGCTGGGGAGCTGGCGCAGCCACGCCGGTCCCAGGGTGAGGCCGGCGCCGGCCAGTTCCGCCGCCAGCCTGACCGGCGTCATCAGGTCGACCTGGGCCTGGAAGGCTCGATAGCGCATGCGCCCCCGCGGGTGGCCGCCGCCGCCGGGCGACGTCTCTGGAGGGAACCGTCATAGCTCCGCCTGCCGCGCGATGGCGCCGCGCTCGCCACGGCCGCAGCCGGGCGGGGCCCGGGAGGGCACGCTGCCCGCCGCTTAGGCGCGGGCGCCCGAATATGCGTCATGGATGGCGGAGCCGGCGCGCGGCGCGGGCGAGAACGAACTTGCGCCCGCGCCGCTGCCCACCGGGAGCGTAAGGCTCACTCTCCACGAGGGCTTGGCTTCAGGAGGGGCCGGGAGACGCCATGGCCAAGGCCACGCTCACCATCAGCAGCCGGAACTATTCGTCCTGGTCCCTGCGCGGGTGGTTGCTGTGCAAATTCGCGGGCCTGGAATTCGAGACGGTGTCCCTGCCCCTCGACGACGCCGCCTCGCGCGCGGAGCTGCTGCTGCTGGCGCCCTCGTTCCTCACACCCTGCCTGACGCACAAAGGGACCAAGGTGTGGGACACCCTGGCGATCGGCGAATACCTCGCCGAGGTCGCGCCCAAGGCCGGCCTGCTGCCAGGCGAGCGGAGCGAGCGGGCCCGTTGCCGCTCGATCTGCGGCGAGATGCATTCGGGCTTCGCCAATCTGCGGGCCGCCCTGCCGATGAACCTGAAGGCCCACCACCCCGGCTTCAAGGTCTGGGCCGGCGCCCAGTCGGACATCGCCCGGATCACCGCCATCTGGCGCGAGCAGCTGTCCGCCTCTGGAGGGCCCTTCCTGTTCGGAGAGCCGACCATGGCCGACGCGCTCTACGCGCCGGTGTGCACGCGTTTCGCCACCTACGACGTGGCGCTCGATCCCGCCTGCGCCGCCTATCGCGACCGGATCCTGGCCCTGCCGTTCATGCGCGAATGGATCGCGGCGGCGCTCAAGGAGCCCGACGAGGTGGAGGAGCTGGACGTCGAGTTCTGACCGGAGGAAGCGCGTCTCTCTTCCCCCCTTGGGGGAAGTACCGGCGGAGCCGGGGATGGGGGCTGACCAGGCGAGGCATTCGCAGCGTCGCCCCCTCCACCCCTTCGGGGTCCCCCTCCCCCAGAGGGGGGAGGAGAGGCGCCCTAGTACAGCGTCGCCATGGCGGAGCGTTCGAAGTCCATCAGTTCCACGGAACGGCCCTGGCGGACCTTTACGGCCCACTGAGGGTCCTGGAGGACGGCGCGGCCCACCGCGACCAGGTCGAAGTCGCCGCGCTCCAGGCGGCGGACCAGCTCGTCGAGGGAGGCCGGCTTGGAGGCCTCTCCTCCGAAGCCGGCGATGAAGTCGCCGGTCAGGCCGACGGAGCCCACCGTGACGGTGGGGACGCCGGCGAGCTTCTTGGCCCAGCCGGCGAAGTTGAGGTCGGAACCCTCGAACTCCGGCTCCCAGAACCGACGCTGCGAGCAGTGGATGATGTCGGCGCCGACGTCGACGAGGGGACGGAGCCAGGCCTCCATCTCGGCCGGCGTATGGGCGAGGCGGGCCGCGAAGTCCTGCTGCTTCCATTGCGACAGGCGGATGATCACCGGGAAATCCGGGCCCACGGCGGCCCGGACGGCCTTCAGGATCTCGGCGGCGAAGCGGGCGCGAAGGGGGATCGCCCGGCCGCCGAAGGCGTCGTCGCGCTCATTGGTGCCCTCCCAGAAGAACTGGTCGATCAGATAGCCGTGGGCGCCATGCAGCTCGACCGCGTCGAAGCCCAGGCGCCGGGCGTCTCCGGCCGCGGCGGCGAAGGCGGCGATGGCGTCGGCGACCTCGGCGTCGGTCATCGGCTCGCCGAACCGCTTGCCCGGGCTGGAGAGGCCGGAGGGACTGTCGTAGGCGCCGGGCGGCGACCAGTCGGGACGCTGCGAGCGCACCGCCCCGACGTGCCACAGCTGCGGGGCGATGAGGCCGCCCTCGGCGTGCACGGCCGTCGCCACCTCGCCCCACGCCGCCAGTTCGGCCTGGCCGTGGAAGCGGGGAATGTCCGGGTCGTTGAGGCTGGCGGGGCGGGCGACGCCCGTGCCCTCGGTGATGATCAGCCCGATCTCGGCCGCCGCGCGCCGGGCGTAGTAAGCGGCCACATCCGGCGTCGCGATGCCGCCCGGAGACTTCGACCGGGTCATGGGGGCCATGACGATCCGATTGGGAAGCTCGAGACCTTTGAAGGCGAACGGCTGGAACAGGGCGTCGACGGACATGGGCGTGAGTTCCAATGGCGAAGATGAGGACAACGGCGCCGATCTAGTCACGCCGGCCCGGTTTCCCAGGCCAGAAAATCTAACATCGCCATCAGTTCGTCGCCGAAAATCCGCCGCCGTTCAGGCGAGGTTCAGTTTCCATCGCCTATCACCATATGCAAGCGTGGGAGAGTCGACTTCGGTCGGCGGCTTCCGCCATTGTCAGCGATCTGGAAAACTAAACATCATGCGTAAGGTGCTCAAGGCAGCGGTCGCCGCGGTGACGATCGCAACGGCGGCGATGGCGGCTAACGGCGCGCTCGCCCAGGACCGTGGCGGCCACGGTGGCGGTGGCGGCTCTCACGGGGGCGGCGGTGGCGGAGGCGGTGGTTTCCGCGGCGGCGGCGGCGGGGGCGGTGGCTTCCGCGGCGGCGGAGCCGGATTCGGAGGCGGCGGTTTCCGGGGCGGCGGGGGGGGCGGTGGTTTCCGCGGCGGCGGAGCCGGATTCGGAGGCGGCGGTTTCCGAGGCGGCGGGGGCGGCTTCGGCGCCGGCGCCCCCCGTGGACCGATGAGCGGCGGCTTTGCCGGTCGCGGCGGCGGTGGTGGCGGCCATTGGAATGGCGGCGGCGGGCATTGGGGAGGTGGCGGCTGGGGCGGCGGCCGTTGGGGTGGTCACGGCGACCGGGACCATGACGGCGGTCGCTGGCGGGGCGGCGGGTACTATGGCGGCTATTACGATCCGTGGCTCTGGGGCGGACTGGGCTTCGGCTTGGGCGCTACTCTGGCGTATCCCTACTATTCCTACGACGATTACTACTACGACGACCCGTACTATGACGCTCCGCCCCCGCCCCCGGAGGCCTACGGCGCGCCGCCCCCGGACTACGCGCCGGCCCCTCCCGAGGGTTCGGGCTACTATCCGCAGCAGGGGTCCGGCTACGCGCCGCAGGCCGCGCCCGACAACGCGCCGCCCGCGAATTATGACTGCGACGGCTGGCGGTGGGACCCGCAGGCCAAGCAGTACGTGCACGCCAAGGTGGCCTGCCAGTAGGGTCCGGAAGTCGCGATCCCGGGGACGCGCGAGCGTCCTCGGGATGCAAGCGTCAGCCGACCGCGTCGAGGTATTCGATCTCCGGGCGGCCTGCCATGAAGGCGCCCATCTCGCGGCCGATGGTCTTGAAGTGGTCGGTCTGGCCGTGGGCGGCCAGGGCGTCCTGGTCCCTGTAGAGCTCGAGCACCTTGTAGGTGTCCGGCTCTGCGCGGCTCTTGGTGAGCTGGTAGAAGATGTTGCCGGGCTCGTTGGCCCGAACCTGGGCGGCCAGCTTGAGGAACACGGCTTCGAAGTCGGGGCCCTTGCCCTCCTGGACCTTCAGCGTCGCGACAATACCGATCATGGGGCGCCCTCCCTGGAGCATCACGCTTTGGTGGTGAGCGCGATCCTTAGGGGAACGCCGTGCGCGTCCGCAAGAGCGGAATAGCTACCGTCGGTCGTCCCAACCGTAGGCGACCCACGAGTGGCCGCCCACATGGCGCGCCTCGATCACATTGGGATCGGCGGCGGCCTGGCCGACGCTGCGGCGGGCGCGGACCGCCGCAGCGGCCAGGGCCAGCAGGATCGAGGCCATGAAGGCGATGACCATCATCGTGGCCGCGAAGAACACGGCCAGGACCGCGGCGGTGGCCGCCGCTGCGAGACCGGCAAGCGATCCCACGCACCACGTCACACCCCGCCAGAGAGAGGCCCGGGGTCGGACCCGTCCCGACAGACCTTGCCCTGACAGATGTTGCATGGACCTTCCCTGTTTTCGCTTTTCGGGGGAATTCGGAGATAGTTGGTGCTCGACCGCCGGACGTCAACGGTTCCGCCGGAAAATATGCTCAACTTCAAGCCCACGTGATCAGGTTGGGGCAGAGACGCGCCTCTCTTTCCCCGCGACACCCACCCCTTCGGGTCTCCCTCCCCCGTGAGAGACGGAGAACGGGGCCCTGACTATTCGGCCGCCTGGAGCACGGGCTCCGGCCGGGCGACCTTGTAAGCCATTTCGAAGACCAGGGCGCCGTCTTCGATGGCTCCGTGGCGGATCATCTGCTTGTCGCGCTTGTAGTCCTGGGGATTGATCCAGGGTTCGCGGTCGCTCTGGCGGGGGAAGCGGTGCATCTCGCGCTGCATGTAGCCGGCCGAGAAGTCGTCGATCCACGGCCGGGCGGGCATGGCCTGGTCGCTCTCGCGCAGGCGGGGCGTCACCTGGGCGGCGCCGACCTTGTCCATGTGATTGACCAGCCGGCAGACGTATTCGCAGGTCAGGTCTGCCCGCAAGGTCCAGGAGGCGTTGATGTAGCCGAAAGTGCTGACGAGGTTCGGCACGTCTGAGAACATCATCCCCTTGTAGGTCCAGGTCCGGCCGAAATCGACCGGCGCGCCGTCGACGCTGAAGGCCGCCTCGCCCATGATCGCCATGTTCAGTCCGGTGGCGGTGACGACGATGTCGGCCTTCAGCTCCTGGCCCGATTTCAGGCGGATCCCCGTCTCGGTGAAGGTGTCGATCTGGTCGGTGACCACCGAGGCCTTGCCCGAACGGATGGCGGCGAAGAGGTCGCTGTTGGGCACGAGGCACAGCCGCTGGTCCCACGGGTTGTAGCGTGGCGTGAAGTGGGTCTCGACATCGAAGTCCGGGCCCAGTTCCTGGCGTACACCGGCGAGGATCAGCTGCTTGACCTTCTCCGGGTCAGTGCGGGTCTTCCGGTACATCATCGCCTGCAGGGTGACGTTCTTCCAGCGGGTGATGCCGTAGGCCAGGCGCTCGGGCAGGAACTTGCGCAGGCGGTTGGCCAGGGCGTCCTTGTCCGGCCGCGAGACGACATAGGTAGGCGAGCGCTGCAGCATGGTGACGTGGCCGGCCGTCTCGGCCATCGCCGGCACGAGGGTCATGGCGGTGGCCCCCGACCCGATGACCACGACCGTCTTGCCGGCGTAGTCCAGGTCCTGCGGCCACTTCTGCGGATGGACGATCCGGCCCTTGTAGTCCGCAATCTCCGGGAAATCGGGGGTGAAGCCGGCGCGGTAGCTGTAGTAGCCGGCGCACATGAACAGGAAATTGCAGGTGTAGGTCGCCGTCCCGCCGGTATCCTTGCGCTCGGCGACGACCGTCCATGTGCTGGCGGCGCTGTCCCAGGCGGCGCTTTTCACCAGGTGGTCGAAGCGGATCTTCTTGTCGACCCCGTACTCGGCGGCGGTCTCGTGGACATAGCGGAGGATCGAGGGCCCGTCGGCGATCGACTTGGCCTCGCGCCAGGGTTTGAAATTGTAGCCGAGAGTGTGCATGTCGCTGTCGGAGCGCACGCCCGGATAGCGGAAGAGATCCCAGGTGCCGCCCATCGCCGGCCGGCCCTCCAGGATGGCGTAAGTCTTCTTCGGACACTTCTCATACAGGTGGACCCCCGCCCCCACGCCGGAAAGCCCGGCGCCGACGATCAGCACGTCGAAGTGTTCGGTGGTCATGGGGTTCGTTGTCCTCGGCTTATCGCTGATAAGTCAGCGAACATATAGCGACGCCGAGTGCAAGTCTCCCGGAGACCCGGCGGGACGCGGGCGCTCCGGGCGCTCAGGGAGCAGTCGGCGTCATGCTCGCCACCCTAGCGACGAACTCGGCCCGGCTGTTTTCCGAGGGATACGGCTCGGCGGGGACGGGGACGCCGAAGAAGGCGCAGAGGGGCTCCCAGCCCGATCCCACTTCGTAGACGAGCAGGCGCTTGGGCGGGATCGTCGCCCTCACCTCCTCATTGTGGCGGCGGAAGTAGTCGGTCATCTGGGCGCGGTCGTGGATATGGGCGTTGAACTTGCCGCTGAAGCTGCGGAAGAACGCCGCCATCGGGCTGTCGGGATCGGCCATGGCCCGGTCCACCCCACCGTTCGGTGCGAAGATCGTCGCCTGGGTGGAGTCGAACCACTGGTCCGGGTCGCGCACCGAGAGCAGCACCTTGGCGTGCGGATAGTGGTCGGCCAGTTCTCGCCAGTAGGCGGCGCCGGGATAGTCGACCATGGAGCGATAGTCCTTGAAGATGGCGTCCCAGTCCGGGCGACCCGCCCCGGCCTCGATCCACAGGGCCATGCTCTCGGGGTGGGCGAACACCTCGACCATGTGATGGCAGGGGCCGAGCCCCAGCATGGTCAGGGCCGTCTGCAGGGACTTGGTCCCGGTGCGTCCCAGTCCAGCGCCGACCACGTCCAGACCCATGGCGTTTCCTCCCTCGTCTCTCGCGTTTGTGGCGACGTTAGCGGGGAACAGGACGGCCTGGCAAACGCCGCGCTGCGATGACGGGTCTCCGCGCGGGCCGGACGTGCTATCAGGCCGTCCGCTCAACAAAGAGGAAACGTCGACTTGAAGTCCGCCGTCATCGCCGCCACCGGCCTCTACACCCCGCCGCAGGCCGTCTCGAACGCTGAACTGGTGGCCGCCTTCAACGCCTACGTCGAACTGCACAACACCGAACACGCC
>JAQGIW010000296.1 GCA_028290905.1 Caulobacteraceae bacterium
CGGTCAACGCCGGCGCCGGGAACACCCTGACCCTCAAGACCACCAACACCGGGCCGCTCACCCTGTCGGCGAGCCTCACCGCCGCGGGCGGGACCGTGAACCTGGTCTCGGCGGGCGCCATCCTCCAGACGGCCGGGGTCATCGTCACCGGCGCGCTGACGGGAACCGCGGTCGGCGGCGCCAGCCTGACGGACGCCAACCTGTTCGCCAGCCTCGCCGGCTTCACCAACAGCGGCGTGGGCAATGTATCGGTCGCCGACGGCCGGGCCGCGGGCCTGACGGTGACGAGCGCGGTGGACGCCGGGGCGGGCAACACCCTGACCCTCACCACCGCCAATGGCGGCCCCCTCACTCTGGCGGCGAGCCTGACCGCCTCGGGCGGCGCCGTCGACCTGGTGTCGGCGGGCGCCCTCGACCAGACGGCCGGGATCATCACGACGTCGATCCTGACCGGATCCTCCGCGGCCGGCGGCGCCGGCCTGGCCCGCGCCAACCTCTTCGACATCCTGGCCGGCTTCAACGACGGCGGCGCCGGCAATCTCTCGATCACCGACGCCAAGGCGACCGGCCTGACGGTGACGGCCGCGGTTGACGCCGGCGCTGGCAATACCCTGACCCTGACCACTTCCAATGGCGGGGCCCTCACCCTGGCCGCCGACCTGACCGCCGGCGGCGCCATGGTGGACCTTGTCTCGGCCGGACCTTTGACCCAGACGGCGGGGATCATCACCACCGCGATACTGACCGGCTCTTCGGCCGGCGGCGTCGCCCTGACGGGGGCGAACCTGTTCGACACCCTGGCCGGATTCACCAACACCGGCGCGGGCAATGTCTCGATCACCGACGCCCAGCCGACCGGCCTGACGGTGACGAGCGCGGTTGACGCCGGCGCCGGGAACACCCTGACCCTGACCACCGCTAGCGGTGGTCCCCTGACCCTGGCGGCCAGTCTGACGGCGGCGGGCGGAGCGGTGGACCTTTTCTCGGCCGGGTCGTTGAACCAGGCGGCAGGGATCATCACCACCGCCACGCTGACCGGCTCCTCTGCGGGTGGCGCCAGCCTGACGAAGGCCAACCTCTTCGCCACCCTGGCCGGCTTCGCCAACACCGGCTCGGGCAATGTGTCGATCACCGACGCCGAGGCGACCGGCCTGGGGGTGACGCTCGCCTTGGATGCGGGGGCGGGGAACACCCTGACCCTGATCACCACCAACGGCGCGCCCTTGGCGCTGCAGGATAACCTGACCGCCGCTGGCGGGACGGTGAACCTCATCTCGGCCGGATCGCTGATCCAGATGGCCGGGATCATCACCACATCCAACCTGACCGGCTCGTCCGTAGGCGGAGCCAACCTCACGGGCCCCAACCTCTTCGCCACCCTGGCCGGCTTCACGAACACCGGCGCCGGCAATGTGTCGATCAGAGACGTCCAGGCGACCGGCCTGACGCTGAGCGGAACCGTAGGCGCCGGGGCCGGCAACACCCTCAACATCGACACGGCGACGGGCGGCTCGATCACCCTGAACGGCGTGTTGTCGGGGGCGATCGTCAACCTCACGTCCGCCGCGGCGATCACTGAGACCCCGACGGGCTCGATTACCGCCACGTCCCTCACCGGCCTGGCCGGCGCCGATGTCACCCTCAACGGCCCCGGGAATATCATTCAGAATCTGGCCGGCTTCTCGTCGGGTGGAAGCCTTGGTCTCGTGGACGCCGCGGCCTCGGGGCTGGTGGTTGGCGGCAATCTGGCGTTCTCGGGAAACATCTCCCTGACCACCACGGCGCCATCGGCGGCCTTGACGCTGTCCGCGAGCCTGGCCTCAGGTGGCGGCTTGGTCGACCTGGTCTCGGCGGGATCGATCACCCAGACCGCGGGCGTCATCACGACCTCGGCCCTGACCGGCTCTTCGGCCGGCGGCGCCAGCCTCACCGGCCCCAACCTGTTCTCCACCCTGGCCGGCTTCACCAACACCGGCGTTGGCAATGTCGCCATCACCGACGCCCGCGCCGCCGGCCTGACGGTGACCAGCGCCGTCGATACCGGCGCCGGGAACACCTTGACCCTGACCACCGTCAACGGCGGACCCCTGACCCTGGCGGCCAACCTGACCGCCGCCGGCGGGACGGTGGACCTCGTTTCGGCCGGCGCCCTGGTCCAGACGGCCGGCATCATCACGACAGGCGCCTTGCAGGGATCCGCCGTCGGCGGCGTGACGCTGCCCGGCGCGAACCAGCTGGCCAGCCTCGGCGGTTTCTCCAACATCGGGGCCGGAGGCTTTGCCTTGGCGGACGCCGCGGCGTCGGGGCTGTCCGTGACCGGCGCCATCGTCGTCGGCGCGGGCCGCGCCATCACCCTGACCACCACGGGGGGGCCGCTGGCCCTGGGCGCCAACCTGACCGCCAGCGGCGGCGCGGTGACCCTGGCTTCGGCAGGCGCCATCGACCAGACCGCGGGGATCATCACCACCGGGACTCTCAGGGGCGCGTCGGTGGGTGGCGCGAGCCTCGCCGACGCCAATCTCATCGGCGCCGTGACCGGCTTCGGCAATCTCGACTCCGGGGCCATTATTCTCGTCAACGGCGGGCCTCTCGCCGTGACCGGGTCTGTCGACAACACCCTGGGCGCGCCGGGCGGCGCGGGACGCGACATCTCCCTGACCCTGACGTCGGGATCCCTGACCGGGGCCGGGGTGTTCACCGCGGCCCGTGACGTGGCCCTGCAGTCCGCGGGCGGCTCGCTCGCCCTCGCCTCCGCTTCCGCCGGAGACGATCTGGTGCTGCGCGCGGCGGCGAGCGTCACTGTCACCGGAACCCTGACGGCCACCGGAACCGCCTCGCCGGGCGACGTCGCCGACCCGGCGGGGGCCGGAAAGGTGCTGGCGGCAGGAGCGCCCATCGCCCTGTTCGGCCAGACCTACGCCGCCCTGACGGACGGATCGCATGTGGACGTTCGCGCCACGGCCGGGGACATCACCCTGAGCGGCCTCGCGACGGCCGCCGGCGACGTTCGCCTGCAGGCCCTCTCGGGCGCCGTCCACACCAGCGACGTCAGCGCCGGGCGGACGATCGTTCTCGATGCCGCCTCGGCGGTGGATCGCGGCCTTGCGGCCTCCAACAATCTCTCCGCCGGTGTCGATGTAGCGGTCCAGGCGGGCGGCGGCTCGGCCACTGTCGGGGCCGTCACGGCCGGCGCGGGCGACATCGTGCTGAGGTCGGCCGGGGGCGCGCTCACCCTCGCCGCCGCTTCGGCCGGCGATGACCTCGTTCTGCGCGCGGCGACCAACGTCACGGTCGTCGGGGCGCTCGCCGCCGGAACGGGCGCCGACGGCGCCGGCCTGGCCGACGCCTTCCTGGCCAACCAGCCCGGCCAGGCGATGATCGTCTTCGGCCACACCTACGCGGGGCTGTCGGGCTCGCCAATCGACGTGGTCGCCTCGGGCGGCGCCATCAGTCTCGGCGGACCGGCCCTGGCCCACGGCGGCGCCATTCGGCTTCAGACGCCCGGCGGTTCGATTTCCTACGCGACGCTGACGGCCGATGGCGACATCCTGGTCGCGGCCGCGACCGGCGTCGGCGGCGGGGCCGCGGGGGCCGGCGGCGACGTGGCGGTCAGCGGCGCCGTGGTCACGGTCGGAAGCCTGACCGCGGGCGACGACATCGTGCTGCGCACGCCCGGCGCTCTGACCGTCAACGGCGCGCTGTCGTCGGGCCTCGGCGCCGACCGGGGTGGCGCGGGCGACTACCTGGCGGCCTCCGCGCCGCTTACCCTGCTCAAGACGGCCGATCCGGCCCTGACCGGTGGCGTCGTCGATGTGCTCGCCGGCGCGGTGACGGTGACCGGTTCGACCATCGCGGGAGGATCGACCTCTGACGTGCGCATGATCGCCACCGGGACCGACACCGTGACGACCCCCGCCCTGAACCTGCTCGGCGCGGTCACCGCCGGCCAGGACGTGGCCCTCGACGCCACCGGCGGGAACTTCAGCCAGTCGACCAGCGGCTCGATCACCGTCGGCGGGGCGACGACCGCCGGCCGCGACGTCGCGGCGCGCGCCGCGGCGGGGTCGATCACGCTCGTCTCCGCGGCGGCCGGGGACGACGTGGTGCTCGTGGCGCCGGGCGGCCCGGTCAATCTCGACGGCTCGGTCACCGCCACGGGGGGCGCCGGGGTGGGGATCGGCCAGACCCTGTTCGGATCGGTCAGCAGCGGACTGAACGGGCCCTTCACCCTGGGCTCCCAGTCGATCTTCATCGACGCGATCTCCTATGCGAACAAGGGCTACGGCTCCACGGCCCCGGCGACGCTCACCGCGGGCAAGGCCATCGGACTGGCGCTCAGCGACCCGACGGGCCTGTCGCTGGCCGACGCCAGGCCGGGCGCCGGCAGCTGGGTGATGGCCTCCACCCTGCTGGCCGGGGCGGTGAGCCTCTTCGAATCCAAGGGGAACATCGACGTCGGCGGAGCGACGGTGAACAGCCCGGTGACGAAGCTGAACCTCTATACCCCCGGGATCGTCAACGTGACCGGCCTGTTCGCGCCGGGCGCCGACAACACCGTCAACCTGACGATCGGCGATCTGGTCAAGGCCGCCTGGACCCCCTCGCAGATCGACGTGATCAACGACGGCGGCGCCACCGGGAATGCGGGGGCTATCGGCTTCACCTCGGTGAGCGCGGGCGACGTCTACTCCACGAGCCCCAGGACCTTCAATACGGCCACGCTCTACGCCACCACGGACATCCTGCTCGGGACCCAGGCGTTCGTCACCGCCAACGCCGCGGTCACCAGCATCGCCCAGATGAAGCAGATCGATCCCAGCCGCCCCGTGCCCGCCGTCAATGCCAACACCAGCAAGGCGGTTATGCTCGCGGCCGGCGACCTGACCCTGGTGGCCGGCAGCCTGATCGTCCAGCAGAACACCACCGGCCTTCGCACCACCACCGGCACGGGCTACTACGTGACGCGGACCCTGACCCTGGGCGCCTACACCCCGTACCCACCGGCCATCGATCTGTTCGGCGTGTTCGTGAAGCCGGGAACGACCATTCCCATCACCGGCGCGGCGGCGGCGGATGTGAACCAGATCTTCCTGTTGGGCAGTCTGGCGTCCTCGCCCTACCGGGCCCTCTATCGCGTCAACAGCTGCGTGATCGGCGAGCTGGGCAACTGCACGCCGACCAGTGACGGCATCATCTCCATCCCGCTCGACGAGCTGAGCCGAGGCTCGCTCCTGAGCCGCGACGAACTGGACGTCGAGGATCCCACCATCACCGGCGCCCCCAACGAGGAGATCTGGCGCAGGCCGGATGATCGTCCATGACCCGCTCCGGCCTTTTCGTGGCCCTCGCCGCCGTCGCGGCCCTGGCCACGGCCTCCCCCGCCGCCGCGACGCTGATCGTCCACGGCAAGCGGTTCGACGGCTTCAATCCCCACTTCAACCTGGGGCAGGCCGCCAACGGCGCCGTCTGCGAGGCGACCCGCGGCTTCGATGGGCCGCTGGTCGACCAGGGCGGCCGGGTGTGGAACGTCACCTGCCGGGGCTGGTCGAACACCCTGGGCAATCTCTACCTGTTTCCCGCGTCCAAGGCGCGAGGCGCCGAGGCGGCGTGGCGCAAGCTGCTGGCCGCCAAGACCGACTGCGCTTCCGGCAAGGTCCGCTCGATATCGGAGCGCGGCCTGGGAGAGAAGCGGTCCTGCAAGACCCTCGCCGCCAACCTGAGCTATGTAGTGTACCGGTCCGCGGGCGGGGGGCGCGTCATTGCCGCCGAAGGCCGGGCCCCCATCGACGACGTCCTGGCCAAGGGCGTCCGCTTCCTCTCGGGGGCGGTCGCCGAACCCGAAGCCATCGACAAGCAGGCCGCGGCGGTGTCGCAGGTCTCGACGGCCAAGGTGAGCGAGCTGGGCGCCGCCGACGCCGCCGAGGGCGCCTCCGTCGAGAGCCGCCGCTCGGCCGCCTACCGCATCGGCCAGGACTGGCAGTTCGACCAGGCGGAGCTCGATTTCGGAGATCTGGCCCTGGCCGACAGCGGGGCAAGCGCGGCCGACCGGGCTGACGCCCTCTACAACCAGGCGCTCAACGCCTCGAACGCCGGGCGTTTCGACAAGGCCGCCATCTACTTCGACCAGGCGGACAAGCTCGCCAGGGAGGACCAAGGCGCCTCGGGCGTGAACACCAGCCTGCGCGGGCTGGCCCTCAACTACCGCGCCGCCGACGCCCGCAACCAGCAGGACTATGACGGCGCCATCGACTTCGCCGACCAGGCGATCGCCGCACGGTCACGGGGGGCTGTTTCGAACGGATCGAAGACAGCCAACGGCGACATCTTCATTCCGGAGGTCGGCAGCTCCGATGGCGCCCAGCGTATCTCGTCCGCCGATCGCGAGCGGTTGCGGGACGCCCAGGCGCTGGAGATCAAGGCGACCGCCCTCGAGGCCGGCGGCCGTCCGGCCGAGGCGCGCAAGGTGCTGCTGCAGGCGCGCGGGATTCTCGATTCCC
Organism: Caulobacteraceae bacterium; assembly: GCA_028290905.1. Classification (GTDB taxonomy): domain Bacteria; phylum Pseudomonadota; class Alphaproteobacteria; order Caulobacterales; family Caulobacteraceae; genus Acaudatibacter. The sequence goes on from JAQGIW010000296.1 coordinate 6,498, forward strand.
TGCTGCCCGGCTCCCAGTCGACGCAGAGGCCCCTGGCCCTCGGCCAGGCCGCGCCATGGCTCAACGCGCGGGTGTGGGCCGACCTGTTGCGCCTCGATCGGGGCACGCCCCAGCAGGCCGAGTCCGAGCGCGAGTTCCGCGCCGCGGCGGCCTTCTTCGGAACCAAGCATCCCGGCTCCCTGCCCCTGGCTGGATTTTTCCTGGAGCAGGCCCGCGCCGAAGCCGGCCTCGCCCGCGACGACAGGCTCGAGGAGACCAAGGCGGTCGACGACTACAAGGCCGCGTTCGCCATCTTCATCGATCAGCGCGGCTCCCTGGCGGACTCGGCCGATCTGGCCAAGCCCTATTTCGACTTTCTGCTGCGCCGGATCGGTGACGCGCCGGCGGCTCACGCCGACGACGTGAAGAGCTTCTTCAACGCCGCCCAGGCGCTGATCGCCCAGTCCAGCGCCGAAGCCGCCAAGCGCCAGGCCGCCAACGCCCAGGCGGGCGACGACAAGACGGCCGCCCTGGCCCGCGCGCTGCAGGACACCGACCACCGGCAGAGGGTGAACGAGGCGGCGATCCGCAAGCTCAACGAGCAGGGCGTCTATCAGGGCGCCGAGATCAACCGCCTGCGGGCCGACCAGCAGTCCCTGGCGGAGGAGAACGCCAAGCTCCAGGGCCAGCTGCTGGAGGCCGATCCCGGCTACACCGCCGCCCTGCACACCCTCGTCGACATCGACAAGCTGCAGAAGGCGCTCAAGCCCGGCGAGGTCTATGTGAAGGTCTTCCTGCTGGCCGGCGCGGGTTATGGCATGCTGATCTCGCCCACCGAGGCGCTGCCCTACCGCGTCGACCTGACCCGCGACCGGGCCGCCGACCTGGTCGCCTCGCTGCGCACGCCGATCGACTCGCCCGGCAGGTCCAGGAACGGCCGCCTCACCCACGGCGCCTACAACGTCGCGCTCGCGCACGACCTGTTCGAGCGCATCTTCGGCCCGGTCCGCGGACCGGTGCTGGCGGCCAGGCACATCGTCTACGAGCCGGACGCCACCCTGATCGCCGCCCCGATCAGCGCGCTCGTCACCGACGACGCCAGCGTCGGCCTGATCAAGGCCAGGCTGGCCGGCTCGAAGCCGCTGGACTATGTCGGCGTGGCCTGGCTGGGCGCCCATTCCTACAATTCCATCGCCCTGTCCGCCTCGGCCTTCTACCAGGCCCGCATCGCCAAGCCTTCAAGAGCGCCCAACCCGTTCTACGGTTATGGCGATCCGGTCATTCCCACCGATCCGGAGGTCTTCTCCAGCGTCCGGCCGTCGGGCCGCGCCACCGCCGCCGACGAGGAGCTGTGCGCGCGTTACCGCTACTCCCTCACGCTCCTCGCGCCTCTGCCCGAGACCCATGCCGAGGTGGCCAGCGTGGCCAGGGCGGTGGCGGGAGAGACCGCCGGCCAGAACTACGCCTTCGGACCCGACTTCACCGACGCGGCGATCACCCGGCAGGGCGACATCGGCAAGTACAAGGTGATCTACTTCGCCACCCACGGCCTGCTCGACCAGGACAATCCCTGCCTCCCCACATCGCTGCTGACCTCGCACGGGGGCGACGGCAGCGACGCCCTGCTCGACCTCGGCAAGATCACCGCCCTGCATCTGGACGCCGATATGGTGGTCCTCTCGGCCTGCAACACCGGCAGCAACGGCCACGTCCAGATGCGGGCCCCGGACGCCGACGCGGGGAAGGGGCAGGGCGGCGCGGCGCACGGCCGAGGCGCTCCCCTACCGCGCCTGGGCAGTGGCGGCGGCGAAGCCCTCGGCGGCCTGGTGACCTCCTTCGTGCAGGCCGGGGCCCGCAACGTCATCGTTTCCAACTGGGAGGTGGATTCCGGGACCACGGAACGCCTGATGACCTCCCTCTTCAAGCACCGCGAAGTTTCCCAGGCCGACGCCCTGGCCCAGGCCGAGCGCACCCTGATGAACGAACCGCGCTACTCCCACCCCTACTACTGGGCGCCGTTCACCGTGGTCGGCGACGGCGACCGCCCGATGCCGGGCGCCTGACCATGTGAACGGAGTTTGCTCCGGGGCCCCACTTCAGGGGGCCAGTTCGGCCGCCTCACCGGGGTGGGGGGATGTCCTGGCGAGGGCGAAGCCGCCGACCAGCGCGCTCAGCACCAGGGTGCTGGCGAGGCTGCCGTTCATGGTGTCGGGCCCACCGCTCCACAGCGGCGCCCCGCCGAGCTTCAGGGCGAGCAGGCTGCCCGAGGGGTCCGGACTCAGCCCCAGGACGCCGGACTCGCTCCAGTTCCAGGCGAAGTGCGCCGCCGCCGGCGCCAGCAGCCCGCCGGTGCGCAGCGCCAGCAGGCCGAACAGCAGCCCGCCCAGGAACAGGTTGACCACCGCCAGCAGCCCGTGCGCGCCCGCGATGATGTGCAGGGCCGCGAACGCCGCCGCGGTGAGCAGCAGGCCCGCCCACGGGCCCCAGCTGGCGCACAGGACCGGCTGGAGCCACCCGCGGAAGAAGGCCTCCTCGGCGACCGACTGAAGGACGACGAGGGCTGCCCCGAGCGCGAGCGCGCCGACGGGCGAGGGGAGCGGCGCGGCGGGGGTCACCGACCCGGCGAGGAAGGCGATGAGCACGGCGGTGCAGAACCCCGCCGACCCGCAGGCCAGTCCCATCACCAGGTCCGTCATCGGCTCGGACCCCGCGCGCCACAGGCGCCGGCCTTCCCGTCCCATGGCGATGATGGCGGCGACGAGGAACAGCCCGAAGACCATGGCCTGGAGGGCGCCGGACAAGAGGACGTCCGGCCAGGGCGCCGGGAGGGCGCCGACCGCGCCGCCGATGGCCGCCGCCAGAGAGGCGGCCTCCGACTTGAAGATCATCAGCACCGCCACCGAGAAAACCACCGCGGCGAGCAAGGTGGCCCAAGCTTGCCGGCGTCGACGGGCATGGAGCACGTCGAGCGTCCAGGGATTGGTCCTGTCCAGTGCGTACACGGTCGACTCCCCCATGGTCCCGGGGGTCAACAGACCATGAAATTCGCTTTGACGCATCTCCGCGTCGGCCATCGACGTCCCCCCGTCGAATTAATTGGCTCGACCCTGACGCCGATAAGCGAAGGAACCGTTTACGGGCGCCCGATCAGGGGCGCGCGGATCTTCTTCAGTCGCCCAGGGCCTGGAAGATGTGTTGGGCCGCCCCTTCCGCCGTGAGGCGGGTCGTGTCGATGTGGATCTCGGGTTCGAGGGGCGGCTCATAGGGGCTGTCGACGCCGGTGAAGTTCTTGAGCTCGCCCGCCCGAGCCTTGCGGTAGAGACCCTTCACGTCCCGGCGCTCGGCCTCGGCCAGGGGGGTGTCCACGAAGACCTCGATGAACTCGCCCTCACCCATCAGCTCGCGCGCCATCTGCCGCTCGGCGCGGAACGGCGAGATGAACGAGACAAGCACGATCAGTCCCGCGTCCGCCATCAGCTTGGCGACCTCGGCCACCCGGCGGATGTTTTCGACCCGGTCCTCCTCGGTGAAGCCGAGATCCTTGTTGAGCCCGTGGCGGACATTGTCGCCGTCCAGCAGATAGGTGTGGCGGCCCTCGGCGTAGAGCTTCTTCTCGACCAGGTTGGCGATGGTCGACTTCCCCGCCCCGGAGAGGCCGGTGAACCACAGCACCTTCGGGATCTGGCTCTTCTGGGCGGCGCGGGCGTCCTTATGCACGTCGACCGCCTGCCAGTGGATGTTCTGGCTGCGCCGCAGGGCGAAGTGGATCATCCCCGCCCCGACGGTCCGGTTGGAGATCCGGTCGATCAGGATGAAGCCGCCCAGATCCTTGGTCTCCTCGTAGGAATCGAAGGCGATGGGGGCGTCGAGGTGCAGGTTGCACACGCCGATCTCGTTGAGGTCGAGGCGCGTGGCGGCCAGGTGCTCGAGCGTGTTCACATTGATCTTGTACTTCGGCTCGTTGACCTGGGCCGCGACGGTGCGGGCCCCCAGCTTCATGAGGTAGGGACGGCCGGGCAGCATCGGCTCGTCGTCGAACCACACCAGGGTGGTCTCGAACTGGTCGGCGACGCCCGGAGGGTCGCCGGCGGCGCTGAGCACGTCGCCCCGCGAGACATCGATCTCGTCGGCGAGCGTCAGGGTGATCGACTGGCCGGCGGCGGCGCGGTCCAGGTCGCCGTCCTGGGTGACGATTCGGGCGACCGTGCTCTCGCGGCCGGATGGGAGCACCTTGACCCGGTCGCCGGGCGCCACCGCCCCGGCGGCGACGAAGCCGGAGAAGCCCCGGAAGTCGAGGTCGGGGCGATTCACCCACTGGACCGGCATGCGGAAGGGTTTTTCGCGCAGGTCGTCCTCCACCGGCGCCTCTTCCAGCCAGCGCAGCAGCGGCGGACCGTCGTACCAGGGCGAGTGGCCGCTGGGCTCGATGATGTTGTCGCCGCGCAGCGCCGAAACGGGGATGGCCGTGAAGTGCTCGAGGCCGATCTGGCCGGCGAACAGCCGATATTCGGCGACAATGGCGTCGAAGACCCCCTTCGACCATCCGACAAGGTCCATCTTGTTGATCGCCAGCACCACGTGGCGGATGCCGAGCAGCTTTACCAGGTAGCTGTGGCGGCGGGTCTGGGTCAGCACACCCTTGCGCGCGTCGATCAGGATCACCGCTGCGTCGGCGGTCGAGGCGCCGGTGACCATGTTGCGGGTGTACTGTTCGTGGCCGGGCGTGTCGGCGACGATGAACTTGCGCTTGTCGGTGGAGAAGAACCTATAGGCGACGTCGATGGTGATGCCCTGCTCGCGCTCCGCCGCCAGGCCGTCGACCAGCAGGGCGAAGTCGATGTCGCCGCCCTGGGTGCCCACCCGCCGCGAGTCCGCCTCCAGGGCGGCCAGCTGGTCCTCGAAGATCATCTTGGAGTCGTAGAGCAGCCGCCCGATCAGAGTCGACTTGCCGTCGTCCACCGAGCCGCAGGTGAGGAACCGCAGCAGGCTCTTGACCTCGTGGGCCTTCAGATAGGCTTCGATGTCCTCGGCGATCAGATCCGACTTGTGGGCCATCAGAAGTAGCCTTCCTGCTTCTTCTTCTCCATTGAGGCGGCCTGGTCGTGGTCGATCACCCGGCCCTGGCGCTCGGAGGTGGTGGTGAGCAGCATCTCCTGGATGATTTCGGGCAGGGTGGCGGCGGTGCTCTCCACCGCGCCGGTCAGGGGATAGCAGCCCAGGGTCCGGAAGCGCACCGACTTCATCATCGGCGTCTCGCCCGGCTTGAGCGGCATGCGCTCGTCGTCGACCATGATCAGGGTTCCGTCGCGCTCCACAACCGGCCGCTCGGCCGAGAAGTACAGGGGCACGATCGGGATATTCTTCAGGTGGATGTATTGCCAGATGTCGAGCTCGGTCCAGTTGGAGATCGGGAACACCCGGATGCTCTCGCCGCGGTTGATCCGCGTGTTGTACAGCCGCCAGAGTTCCGGCCGCTGGTTCTTGGGGTCCCAGCGGTGCTGGGCCGAGCGGAAGGAGAAGATGCGCTCCTTGGCGCGGCTCTTCTCCTCGTCGCGCCGGGCGCCGCCGAAGGCCGCGTCAAAGCCGTACTTGTCCAGGGCCTGCTTCAGGCCCTCGGTCTTCCACAGGTCGGTGTGCAGGGCCGAGCCGTGGTCGAAGGGATTGATGTTGCGCGCCAGGGCGTCGGGGTTCTGGTGCACCAGCAGCTCGAAGCCCAGCTCCCGGGCCATGCGCTCGCGCATCTCGTACATCGCCTTGAACTTCCAGGTGGTGTCGACATGCAGCAGCGGGAACGGGGGCTTGCTGGGATAGAACGCCTTGGCCGCCAGGTGCAGCATCACGGCCGAGTCCTTGCCCACGGAATAGAGCATCACCGGGCGTTCGCACTCCGCGACCACCTCGCGCATGATGTGGATGCTCTCGGCCTCCAGCCGCTCGAGATGGGTCAGCCGCGCGCCCTCGGCCGGGGTGACGATGGCTTGCGGATGCGGAGGGCGCACGTGGCGGACGTCCATGGGCGGACCTTGCTGCGGCGGTCCCCTGGACTCCCGCTATGGCCGGGAGCGGGCGCGCCTGGGACTTGAGAGGGAGAGCGTCGCCCTATGTTTGGCGTTGAGGCGAAAAGTCAACCGACGCAGCGAGGCTCCTGCCCCGGCGGGAACAGGCTGGGCACGGCGCAGGCGGCGGCGATCGAGGCGACGGCGGCGTCGACGACGGCCCGGCGGGCCCGGAAATCGGGATCGAGCGCCGGGTCCCGCGAGGCGATCGTGGCCTGGGGCGCGGTGCGGGGATCGATCCGCTGGCCCTCCTTGAAGACCTCGTAGTGGAGGTGCGGGCCGGTGGCCAGGCCCGTCGCGCCGACGTAGGCCACCACCTGCCCCTGGCGCACCGTCGCGCCCGGCGCCACCCCGCGCGCCCAGGCCGACAGGTGGCCGTAGCCGGTCTCCAGGCCGGGACCGTGGCGGATCTTCAGCCAACGCCCGTAGCCCCCGTCCCACCGCGCCTCCTCGATGACGCCGTCGCCGGCCGCCAGCACCGGCGTTCCGACGGGCGCCCCGAAGTCCACGCCCTCGTGCATGCGGGTGAAGCCCAGCAGCGGATGCAGGCGCATGCCGAAGCCGGACGTCAGCCGCGCGCCGTCCACCGGGGTGCGGAGCAGCGCCCTCACGCGGGGACCGGAGTCGCCGTCGACCCACTCGGCCTTGGACGAGCCCGGCGGCTGATAGCGATAGAGCCGGGCGCGCCCGCCCCGCGTGACGATCTCGGCGTAGAGAAGCTCTCCGGCGTCCAGGACCTCGCCGGTCGCGCGGCGGCGCTGTTCGAAGACCAGGCGGAAGCGGTCGCCGCTCTCGATGTCCCGCGCCAGGTCCAGGCGGCGGCCGAACAGGCCCACGACCTTGGCCGCCTGGTCCGGGCTCACCCCGGCCTCGACGATGGATAGATAGAGCGATCCCCTGACCACCCCGCGCGTCAGGGTGGGCGCGTTGAACACCGGCGTCTGGACGCGCCGCAGGTGCAGGGCGCCGTCGGCCTCGCGGAACAGCCCCAGCCGCTCGTCGTCGCGCGGCGTCAGTTCCAGGGAGGCCAGCCGAAGGTGGGAGCCGCCGGCGCCCGACGGCGACACGCCCAGCTGCAGGGTCAGGCCGGGATGGGGATTGACGGTGTCGAAGTCGTCGGCCAGGGCTGCCGTCGCCCGGTCGGCCTCGCCGGGGTCCAGGCCGGCGCGCTGCAGGGCCGCGGCGAGCGGTTCATGGGCGCGCATCTGGATCGTCAGGGGGCGCACCGATGTCGCCTCCTGCATCGGCCGCGCAAAGGGCCGCGCCGTCAGCAGACCCGTGGTCTCCGCGCCATGGCTCGCCAGCGGCGCCCCGCCGCCGGCCAACCATAGGCCAACGGCGATGCTTGCGAGGGCGCGTTTTTCGGTCATGAAAGAGGTACGCCTCTCGGTCCAGGCCTGGCGGAGGGGCGATACAGCCCACGGGCGGGGACAATTACACGGCCGAATGACACTATGGCGCCGCCCCGGAGAGTCAACACGTCCGTCCCGCTCGCCCTCATCCGCGCCGCGCTCCCGGTCCTCGCCGCCGCGCCCGCCGGATGGCTTGCCG
>JAQGIW010000017.1 GCA_028290905.1 Caulobacteraceae bacterium
CACGGCCGCGCGCGCCTCGTCCAGCGCCGCGCGGATGGCGTCGGTGGCCGCCAGACGGCCGAAGCGCTCGACGAGACTCGCGGCCCCGGCGGTGTTCAGGACGGCGGTGACCGAAGCGAGGTCGCGCGGCCGGGCGGGCCTCGACGCTCCGAGGGGGGGCTCTTCGCTGGGCGGCTCGACGGCTGCGCGGGATGACGATTGGTCCGACATGGTCCCCAATCCGGCCGGCGCCGGAAGGCGCCGGCCGATCGGCTGATGATAGGCCGTACGCGGCGCCGGGAACAGCGGGCCATTCGCCGGTCCCCAAGGTCCGCCTGACCTGAAGACGCGTGACCTCCCGGAACACACTAGAAACTATTGAATTCTAGTGTGCTTTTTGGATTTGAAGTTCGCACCCAGCCCGCCCCCCCACACCGGCGAACTTCAAATCCAGCACACTAGGCGGCCGACCGCCCGACAACCTTGAACGTCGCATTGGCGCGGGCGCAGGGGCGGCCATCGGCGGTGACGATCGCCTGGGCGAAGCAGAGGTTCGTTCCGGCCTTCACGACCTCGGGCGTGATCTTTAGCCATTGGCCGACCGTCGCCGTTCCCAGATAGTCGATGGCGAGATTAACGGTCACCAGGCCCGCGGCGCCGTCGATCTTCAGCCCGCAGCTGAGGCCCATGGCGTTGTCGGCCAGGGCGGCGATCAGGCCGCCATGCACGAACCCCCGGCTGTTGGCGTGCGCCGGGGCTGCGACCAGGCCGATCTCCACCCCCTCTTCGGTGCGCCGGCTGAAGAGCGGCTCCCAGGGGTCGGTGAGCGGACTTTGCCGGTAATGCCGCGAGAACCCCTCCGGGATGGTCGCGGCGGCGACTGTGGTCTGGCTCATCGCGCAACTCCGTGATATAGACCAGTCTATATAGCCCAAGCCGAGACTGGAGTTCAATCGCTTATGGCCATGCCCGCGCAGCACCGCCAGGCGATCGTCCGCGCCGCCGTCGCCCTGTTCCGCAAGAAGGGTTTCGCGGCCACGGGTCTGGCCGAGATCCTCGAACGGAGCGGCGCGCCGAAGGGCTCGCTCTACCACTACTTCCCGGGCGGCAAGGCCGAGTTGGGCGAGGCCGCGGTGCGCCAGGCGGGCGCGACGGTCACCCACACCCTGAGCCGGCTGCGGGACGAGGCGCCGGGCGCGGCGGAGCTGATCCGGCGCTATGTCGACCTGCTCGCCATGTGGATGAAGAAGTCGAACTGGCGCGACGGCTGCCCGATCGTCACGACGCTGCTGGAGACCGCCCACGACCTTGCGCCGGTGGCGGCGGCCGGGCGCGAGGCGCTCGCCGACTGGGCCGAAGTGCTCGCCGCCGCCCTCGGGAGCGAGGGCGTCGATCCGGCCCGCGCCCGCCGGCTCGCCCGGTTCGCGATCTCGGCGCTCGAGGGCGCGCTGGTGCAGGCCAAGGTCGAGCGGGACGAGGCGGCGCTGTTGGAGGCGCGGGACGAGCTGGCGGCGCTGATGGCGGACACCGTGCGAGCGGCGAAACCTTGAGGAGCCGCCTTCGATTATCGGGCTGAAGACCTGTTCAGGGCGACAGCCGCACGTATGAGCGTCTTGAAGGCGTCCTCATCTATGTCATCGCCCTCATGAAAATCTATGGCGCGCCTGGTATTGCCTTCAAGGCTGGAGTTGAACAGACCCGAAGGGTCCTCGAGCGAGGTGCCCTTGGCGAACGTCACCTTCACGGCGCTCTTGTACGTCTCGCCGGTGCAGATCATTCCGTCGTGATACCACACGGGAACGCCTCTCCACTTCCACTCCTCGACCACTTCCGGGTCCGCCTGCTTGATGAGCGCGCGGACATCGGCGAGCGTCTTGCCCCTCCAGTCGCCCAGTTCCGCGATCCTCGCGTCGATCAGCCGCGAAGGGAATCACCCTGGGTCGTTGCGCTCTTTTTCATGGTGTCTGCAGCTCCCTCGGCCGTTTCCCATCCTGCGATCGCCCGCGAACCAGGAGCACGTACGGTCTGCCATCTCCGATGTAGTCGCGCGCCGCCACGAAGCCACACGCCTCGGAGCAGGCGCGAGCCGCCACGTTATCCCGTTGATGGCCGATCCAGCAAAGCCGTTCGTCGGGATAGAATGGAAAGGCGATGGTTTCGACATAGTGCGCCAACATCCGTCGCCCGAGGCCGCGCCCGATCAAGTCCGGATCGGCGATGAAGAGATCGACCGAGATGCCTTCCGTGGTCTCGACGACCGACCGCCAGTCGGGCCAGTCGGCGATCCGGTAACATTGCAAATAGCCCAAGGGCGCGCCGCCGAGCAGGGCCAGGGTGCTGTGGGTTGGAGCATCGCCGCGAATGTAAGGCCCGTACTTGGCGGCGACCGCCTCCGGCGTCGTCGGCTCAAACTGGTAGAAGCGCCGCAAGTGTGGCCTCCTCGCGTACCTAACGCACGAAGGCAAGCACCTTGGCGAGGAAGGCATGAGCCTTGGCGATATATGCTCAGCGTGCGCCGGCGTGTCCGCCGGGCCTTCTGAGGATCATTCAAATGCCAAGAGATGTCGCTTAGGCGGCGAGTCTTCGCACGGTAAGTTTGATGTCGTGGTCGCCCGTGGTTCACGCGCGCGGCGTCATCATGGAAATGTTCAGGTTCACTTCAGCGTATTGCCCTTGTTTTCTCCCTGGGCGAAGTGACTTCCGACTGTTCCGAGGGCGCCCAGGACCGCGTGCGAGGCTTTCGTGCCGAAACCGGAGCTTTCCAACGGCAGAGATGAGCCACCTCGTGACTCTCCCGTCGGGTCGAACCTAACCGCTTTGGCGGCGGCCGGCGTTTTCGCAGGCGTCACGGGGCGTCGCCACCTTCATCGCGTCATTTTGCAAAGTCTGAGCGATGACGTCTCTTGACTTTCGACTCCACATACTGCAAACTCTGGGTGAATCCGCTCTTTGCCATCGTGAACCCGCCAATGCAGCGACGCCGCGCGAGCGGCGGCGTGTCGTGTTCGGCTGCGCCGCCGAGGAGTCGACTCCTCTGGGAAAGGCCTCAAGGCACCCGCCCGGACGGGTTCTCCGCGAAAACCGACGTGATTTCAATAACGTGTGATGCTGTTGGCGTCCCGACAAACCACCAAAGACTCCCGAAAGACGCCCGGCGGACACCCCGGTAGATCCCCGAAAGCGCCCCGCCAGCGCCCCGGAATCTCCCCGCAAGCTCCCCCGACTCTCCCCCCGCGCTCCCGCCTGACGCCCGAATAACGCCCGAACTACTGGAACTTGATCCTCTTCGAAATCCGCGAGTCCGGCCCCGCCGCCACCGTATCAACGGTACTTTAACGGTGGATTCCTGCCTGGACGGCGGTCTATCGGCCCTCCGCGCGCCGGGCCTGGAGCCTGGCGGCGCCGACCGCCTCGGCGTGGTCCGCCCATTTGCGCAGCGACCGCGGGCTGGTGCCCAGCAGACGCACCGTGCGGGCGCGTTCCGGCGGCATGAAGATCTCAACGGCCTTCTTGTCCATGGCGGTAAGGACGATGTCGGCGACGAAGTCGGCGGTCACGGAGCGGGAGGCGAAGGCGAGGTTCACCTCGTCGCTGCGCGCCTCTTCCTCCAGCATCGGCGTCTCGGTGGAGGTCGGGTGGACGATGGTGAAGGCGAGCGACGACTGGCGCTCCTCCAGCGCCAGGGCGTGATGGAAGGCGCGCAGGGCGTGCTTGGCGGCGGCGTAGCTGGCGAGGCCCGGGAATGGCAGGAACGCCGTCATGCTGCAGACGGTGACGAAATGGCCGGAGCCCTGCGCCTTGAACCGCGGCAGAGCCTTCAGCATCCCCTTCACCGGGCCCATGAAGTTCACGTCCAGCGTGCGCTGGTGATCGGCGATCGCGACGTTCTCGGCCCGGCCGGTCCTGACGATCGCGGCGTTGTTGATCAGTACGTCCAGGCCGTCAAAGCGCGCCCAGACCTCGTCGAGCACCCTCTCCCACTGCGCGTCCGAGGTGATGTCGAGCGCCGTCGCCACCGCCTTGTCGCCGATCGCGTCGGCCACGGCGCGGGCGCCCTCGACATTGATGTCGGCGACGACGACGCGGTGTCCGCGCTCGGCCGCCAGCCTGGCGGTCGCCGCGCCGATGCCGCTCGCGGCGCCGGTGATCAGCAGGGTCTTGGATCGGGTCTTCTTCACGTCTGGCTCCGAAGCGGTGCGTTCTACCTGAGCCACCCGGCGCCGGCGCCCGCCAGGATCACCGCGCCCAGGAGGCCGCGGTAGACGACGAAGGGCCAGGCCGAGAAGCGCTCGAGGATACGCATCAAACCCCAGATCGCGACGAAGGCCGAGATGGAAGCCACGACCAGGCCAACCGCGAGGACCGACCAGCCGTGGGCGTCCAGATGGGCCTTGTGCAGCTCCCAAAGCTCCTTCAGCCCCGCCAGGGCGATGGCGGGAAGGCCGAGCAGGAACGAGAAGCGCGCGGCTTCCCCGCGCTTGAAGCCGAGCCCCAGGGCGGCGGTGAGGGTCGAGCCGGAACGGGAGACGCCGGGGATGAGCGCGCCGACCTGGGCGACGCCGACGATCATGGCGTCAAGGAAGGAGGCTTCGGCCAGTGTCTTGCGATGCCGGGCGGCGATCTCGGCCAGCCCCAGGAGCACCGCCATGGCGATGCAGGCCCAGCCGACCACCGCCAGGCCGCGCAACGGCGAGCCGCACTGGTTGAGGACCGGCGAGAGGAAGGCGCCGGCCAGGACGATCGGAACGGTGGCCAGGGCGATCCACACGACGAGGCGCAGGGCGTCGTCGTCCCACTGCCGGCGCACGGCCGCGGCGACGCTCTCGCCCGCCAGGCGCCGGACGTCCGCCCAGAAGTAGCTGACCACCGCCGCCAGGGCGGCCAGCTGCATGGCGGCGGAGAAGGCCGAGCCGGGATCGCGCCAGCCGAGCAGGGCCGGCACGACGCGCATGTGGGCCGTGGACGAAATCGGCAGCAGTTCGGTGATCCCCTGGATCACCCCCAGGAACGCCACCTTGGCGTAGCCCAGGGCCACGAAGCCGGTGTCGAGGCCTTGGGTGCAATCGGTGGCCATGGCCGAACATCCCCCTGCAGGAACAGCAACGCCGACCCGGTCGAAGCGGGGGTCGCCGCGCCTTCGCACAGTTCGCGGCCCCTTGCCAGAGCGGCCGACACGCCCGCCTGCGGGTTAGCCGTTACGGGCCCTGACAATCCACACGGCGGCGGGCATGAGGACGCCGGCGGGGGTCTCGTAGGGCTGAATGGCGGCGCGCACCGCCCCGATGACGGCGTCCGCCATGTCCGGCATTTCGCGCAGGATGCGGCCGAGGGGTCCCACGCGCAGGGTGAGGTTCACGGTTTCCTCGACGCCCGAGCCGCCGATGCGGGTGTCGAAAGGGTCGATGGCGATGTCGGCGAAGCCGGCGTCGGCCAGGATGCTGCGCACCCTGCCCTCGTCGGCGAAGGCGAAGGGGCCGGGCGCGGTGGGGTCGACCGGGGGAAGGGGCGGCAGGAAACGCGCGGCGGCGGCCATCGGCTCGCGCATCCACGGGTTTTCCGGAAAGGCGCGCCAGCAGACGAAGGCGAGGCGCCCGCCCGGCTTCAAGGCGGCGCGAATGTTGGCGAAGGCGGCGGCCGGATCGGCGAAGAACATCACGCCGAAGCGCGAGAAGACGGCGTCGAAGGCGGCGGGGCCCAGGTCGGCGGTCTGGGCGTCGAGCTTGCGGAACTCCGGCCGCGCGGCCCCGTCGGCGGCGGGACGCCGGCGGGCGACCTCGAGCATGGGCCCGGAGATGTCCACGCCGACGACGGCGCCGGCGCGTCCCACGCGCGCGGCGAGCTGCTGGGCTGTCTCGCCGCAGCCGCAGCCGATGTCGAGGATTCGCTCGCCGGCCGCCGGCGCCAGGACGCTAATCGCCTCGAGGCCGAGATCCTCCAGCTGCCGGTCGAGCTGTTGCTGGTGCCGGGCCCAGGTTTCGCCGGCGGTGGTGTTCCAATAGTCGATCTGGTCGTCGTTGGACGCCAGGGCCAGGGATTGGGACATCGGATGGCCTCCGTGGCGTTGGGGGAACCGCGCCTGAATTTTTTGGCGATTTCCCCGCCTGGCCGCGAAGAAAGGCTCGCGACGTGTTATGCTGACCATAGCCCGATTGCCGAAAACGGCAACGGCGCCAAGAAAAAGTGGGAGGAAGGGAAGATGGCGTCCCGTTTCCGGTTTCACCGCCCGCACGTTGGCTGGCCTCACGTCGACCGGCGCCACGTCGACTGGCTGGCGGATCTCGCCCTGGTGGGCGCGCTGGCCGTCCTGGTGCTGGCGACCGCGGTCCTGTGTTCCTTCGTACCTTGGAGTTGACGAGAGACCCCGCAGCGCGGGCGTCAGGCCCGCCCTTGTGGCCAGGCGGCTAAGCAGGCTGTAGGCCCGCGCTTCGCTGGCGGCCCCGCCCTCACTCGAGAAAAGAGCCCACCCCATGAGCCAGACCACCGCCGACAAGCGCCGGGCTTTCCGGGCGCTGCACGAGGCGGGTTGCTTTGTGATCCCCAATCCGTGGGACGTGGGTTCGGCGCTCGCCCTTCAGAGCCTGGGCTTCAAGGCGCTGGCCAGCACCAGCGCGGGCATGGCCTGGTCGATGGGAAAGGCCGATGGACAGGTCGAGCTGGAGGAGGTGCTGGCGCACCTGACAGCCTTGGCCGGCCGGCTGGTTATCCCGCTGAACGCCGATTTCGAGAACGGATTTGCCGAGGCCCCTGAGGGGGTGGCGGCCAACGTGGCCAGGGCGGTGGGGACCGGCCTGGCGGGGCTGTCGGTGGAGGACAGCACCGGAGACGCCTCCGCGCCTCTCTATGACTTCGATCTCGCCGTCGCCCGGGTGGCCGCGGCGCGGGCCGCCATCGACGCCATCGATCCCACCGTGGTTCTGACCGGGCGGTCGGAGGGCTTCATCCGCGGGCGCCCCGACCTGCCGGAGACGATCCGGCGCCTCACCGCCTATGCGGAGGCCGGAGCCGACTGTCTCTACGCCCCGGGGCTGCGAGACCCCGCGCAGATCAGGGCGGTGGTCGAGGCCGTGGCCCCGCGGCCGGTGAACGTGCTGACCCCGGGGTTGTCGGTCGGGGAGATCGCCGCCCTGGGCGTGCGGCGGATCAGCGTGGGCGGCTCGCTGGCGAGAACGGCCTGGGGCGAGTTTCTGCGGTCGGCTCGCGAAATCGCCAACGACGGCGCCTTCACGGCCTTCGGCCGCGGTGCGCCGGGCGGCGAGCTCAACCGATTGTTTTCGTAGGGTAGGACCGGATAGGGCGGCGCCGCCCCACTGCCGGACGCGGCCGAAGGCCGGGCTGCCGGCCGGACCCTGCAAACGCGCAAAGCCAGCCAGCCGAGGCGCAAGGCGCCCAGGCTGGCTGGCTCAGCTCAGGAGAGCGCCCTGGAGGCCTGTGAAGCCTAGGCGACGATCGCGGCGGCCGGCTTGGCCGCCCGGCGACGAAGGGCGATGCCCACGCCACCGAAGCCGAGCATCATGAGCACCCAGGCGGTCGGCTCGGGGACGAACGTTTCCTGGAGGGAACCGCTGGCCTCTTCGCCGCTCACGGCGACCTGCGCCGGCGTGATCTGGATGTAGTACGTGCCGTTGGTGAGATTGAACGTGAACACCGGCGCGGTCGCCGCCGTGTTGTCG
>JAQGIW010000018.1 GCA_028290905.1 Caulobacteraceae bacterium
GGGGTCGGCGCAGGCGCGGGCGCGGGCGGCGACGGCGACCCGGACCTGGTCTCGCCGACGTAGAAACTGGCGAACAGGAACCCCGATCCGACGGCGAACAGCAGGGCCTGGCGGGCGAAGGAGTTCAGCACCGGAACTTCCGCGCCGAGCAGCTTCACCCCACCGCCGACGATGGAGGCGACGATGCAGACCACCCCGGCGATCAACAGGCTTTCCGACACCCCGTCACACCTCGACCCTACCCGCCCATGGCGACACAAGATCGCGACGTAGTCCAGGGGTGGACCCGCGTGAACTGCGGATGCAGTATCAAAGGACACAAAGCGGAGGAGGAGGCCCACATGCCGGACCATGTCTATAAGCTGGTTGAGGTCGTCGGCTCATCTGAAACAAGCATAGAGGAGGCGATAAACAGTGCGGTCGCTCGAGCGAGCAAGACACTTCGAAACCTGCGCTGGTTCGAGGTGGTCCAGACGCGCGGTGAGATCAGGGATGGAAAGGCACATTTCTTCCAGGTCCACCTAAGACTGGGATTCACGATGGAGTAACGCCGGCTCCCGGGAGAGGAACTCCCGTCCGCGAAGACGTCCGCGACGCCTCTTCCGCATGAAGTCCCCGCGCAGCCTGTCGACAACGCCAGGACGCCGCTTCACGACTCGTCTGCAGTCGTTCGCCCGCGCAAAATTGTCGCACGGCGCCGGCCGGTCTCGCCGTATGAGTGCCGTGCGGCCGGCCGACAGCAATTCGATACTAATTTGTCGCATTTCCAACGGCCGAAATCCGGACAAGTACACGGCGGTCGGGGGTCGAGTGATGAAGCGATCGCGCGTAAAAACGGCAGCTATCGCCTTTCTGGTCGCGTGCATCTCCAGGATCACGGGCGACATGATCCTTTCCACGTCATCGTATGGCAAAGCTTTCGGCAATACTGTTGCTGGCGGGAACTCGCCGGCGGCGTTCGGCAGCCATTTCAGGCCGACACTTATTCGCGCCAAATCGAACAGGCATAACGGCCGGGCGGATGACGGGGCGCGCACCTTCGCGCCTCTTGCGGATATCGGAAGCTCGGCCACCCTTCAGGCGCCGCTTTCCGCGCATCCATACGTGGCCGCCCCGGTGAGCGTCGCCGGACCTCTGCGAGTCGACAGCGACCTGCTGAACGGAATCCCGGGCGGCGAGCGCGGTCCCACGGCCGGTGGAGGGGGTCCGGGCGGCGGAGGCCTTCCGACAGGCGGGCCGCCCGGCGGGGGGTTCCCCAATCTCCCACCCAGCGGCCCGCCGGGGGGCGGAGGGCCGGGGAAGCCCCCGGTGGTCGGGGTTCCCGAGCCGTCGGACTGGTCGATGATGGTGTTCGGCCTGCTGGCCCTTGGCCTCCCTCTTCGACTTTCGGCGAGGGGCCGATCAAGCTCCCTTCGGAAGCTGCCTCAGGTCTTTGTTTTTGCGCGCGTTTGATCCGAAAACCGGTTCCCGCTTCGGCGGCGAACGCCCCAGCCCGGTTGTGTCCGTATCCGTACATTCGGCGAACCGCCGACAGCGTGGCGTCGTTGATAGCCAAGGCTTTACCCCGCGCCGCCCGTTGGGAGGTCGAGCCCGGACCGGGAGAGGTGGCAGACACTCCGCTCCCGGTCCAAGCTCCTGCGCGCCGGCGTCCTCCGGCGGCTAGTGGTTCAAATCAAACACATGAGACCGATCCCCGCGGTTCAAATGCACCACAAGATTCAAAGCCTTGTGGTGCGTTCGGCGCCTCTCGGGTGGGTTCGAGGCGTCTGATTCGCACCACTAGAACGTGGCGGTCATCGCGAAGCGGGCGGAGATCGGTTCCAGCGGATGGACCTGGACGTCGGCAGCGCCCGCGGCCGGCTCGCCGGGCAGCCGCGAGGCATAGTAGAACGCCGCCGCATTGGCCCGGGTATCGAACAGGTTGAAGACGCTGACCTGGACCTCCAGGCCTGGGTTCACCCGGTAGCCGACATCGAGGTTCACCTCGCTGTAGCCCTTGTCGCGCGGGAACGGGTCGCCGTCGCTGATCGGATAGGGACCCAGATCGCGCCATTGCAGCCCGCCGAACCAGGGGCCTAGATGATCCACCAGGATGCCGAACGAGCCGATGAAGCTCGGCGCCTCGGTGATGAAGGGCCCGGAGAGGCCGAAGCTGGCCAACTCTGCGAGCGAGCCCCTGTAGCGCGCCTTGGCGAAGGCTAGGTCCGTGTTGAGCTCGATCCACGCGAAGGGGCGATACTCAGCCGAGACCTCCACCCCCTGGCGGCGGCTGGGCGCGGTGGCTTGGTCCTGACCGTGATCCTCGTCGAACCTCAGCTCCGAGCTGAAGTCCTCCTGAAACACGGCGACCTGCACCGACAGCCTGGGAACGATGTCGGTGCGAAGCCCTACCTCCTCGCCGGTGGTCGGGGCCAGGAGCGGCGTCCTGCCGGCCAGGACCGGAAAGCCCGCCAGCGGGACCGTGCCGAACACGCCGCGGACATCGTCGGAGTGGAACCCCCGTCCGGCGCTGAGATAGAGTTCGGTCTTGAACCAGGGACCAAGGACGAGACTCCCCTTCGGCTGGAACAGGGTTTGCGAACCGGAGCTTCGAGCGCCGGTCGTCAGGCTGTGGTCGCTGGCCGTGAAGTCTTCTTCGCGCAGGCCGACCACGGTGCGCAGCCACTTCGTCCAGTGGGTGGTGTTCTCGATGTAGACGCCCAGATCGTTCAGGCGCACCCGGTCGGCGTTGCAGGCGCCGCCGATCGCCGGAACCGCCGTGGCGTTGTCGGAGGCCGGCGCGTCGGCAGGCGGCGGCGTCACGCCAGCGGGGAACGGGCCCTCGACCATGCAGTAGTCGAGCACACGGTCTCTGACCGTGTGACGCCGATCGACGTAGACGCTGTCGTTCCGCTCCTGCACGCCGACGGTGGTGTCGGTGCGGATGGAGCCCAGGTTGAAGCTCAGCGCCAGGGCGACGTCTCCGCCGATGACGTTTCGCGTCTCGTCCTGTTGCTCCTGGTCGCCGTTGACGGGGTCGTCCAGGAAGTGCGTGAAATCGTTTATCAGCGTCTCGGCGCTGTGAATGGCGTAGGCGCCGGAGGTGAGCTTCCAATGCTCGCCGCCGGTCCAGTAGCGGCCCGACAGGCTGTAGCGCTCGGTGCGGCCCCGGTCCGTGGGGTCGAGCGTGCCGAAGCGACCGATCAGCCCTTGCTGGATCGCCCGCAGCGGCTCGTCGGTCTCGAGGCGGCCGCCGCTGCGGTTGTACAGGCCGGTGAGGCTGAAGCCCCGCGCGTCGTCGCCGTGGCTGAACCTCACGGCGGCGTTTTCCTTGCTGTAGTTGCTGGGCGGGTCCCAGGGTCCGTCAAGGTGGGAATAGTCGAACGCGGCCCAGATGCGATTCTCATCGTCGAAGACGTGGGTCGCCCCGACGAACGCCTCCTGGTCGCCGAGCGTGCCGACGCTGACGGAGATCTGGTTGGCGAGCACGTCGACGAGACGCACGCGCGCCGAGCCGACCGCGCTGAAGTCGCCGTTGGCGGCGTAATAGGGTCCCTTCGTGTAGTCGAGGCCGCCGGCGATCTGGGGCATGAGGAAGCTCTGATCCGAATAGCCCTGGCCGTGCAGGTTGGCGCCCTGGTTCACCGGCATGCCGTCGACGTAGCTGGCGAAGTCGGAGCCGTGGCCGAGGTCGAAACCGCGCAGCTGGTACTGGTTGGCCTTGCTCTCGCCCGAGTGCGCCGTGACCACCAGGCCAGGCACGGTCTCGTAGAGTTGGCCGATGCGATAGATCGGGCGGAGGTCGATCTCCTCCTTGGTCACCGAGCCCTGGCTGGCGGTGGCGGCGACGCCCAGAAGGTCGGCGCGGGACGCCGTCACCACCACCTCGGACACGGTCACGCCCTTCGGCGGCTTGGCGGACGGCGCCGCGGAGGGTTCGGACCGGGCGTGAGCGCAGACCGCGACGGATGAGGTCGCGAGCGCAAGCGCGGCGGCGCTCGAAAACAGATAGCTGGACACTGTGGCAATTCCCCAGGCGAGCGCGCCTGGCGCCGCCATTGACGTGAAGCGACGCGGCGCTCCGAAAGCGCCGCGTCGCGGTTCAGATGGTCAATGCGGCTTGTGGGGGGCCTCGGGCCCTGGCGGTGAATGGCGGTGGGCCGCGAGGCCCAAGCGGCTGCATCGCCGAATAGGCCGTCCACGCCACGGTGGTCGACCTCGGAATCGGGGCGATCGATCCGCATATCGGCGCATGCGCGGCGGCGGCGCAGTAGGGACAGGCCTTCTGTGAGGCGTCGTGGGGCCCGCCATGGTGGACGTGGACGTGCGCCATGCCGGCGCTCGTGCAGACGGGCATGGTCATGGTCATGGCGCCGGGCATGTCGCCCGACGCCCGCATGACCAGGGATTGCACATAGGCGAAGCTGAACAGCGCCACGGCGAGCAACGCCGCCGCGTAGGTCGATCGACGGAGCAGGCCGCGCGCACCCATGATGGACCCGTAGCTGGCAAGCCGTAGAGGTGCAACAGGAGACCGCCTGCGCCCTTCCGTCAGGCGACAACAGACGGGTGGGTGCGGGTCGCGAACCCGTTCGCCGCGACCCGCAGGCAGCCCTTCCCGGGTATTTCCGGCTGTCGGTGACATATTAATTCAATTTGGAAATAAATGGCGTGCGCACATTGTCGCGGGAGGATCCTGACGCGTGGCATGAAAACGCCGCCGGCGTTGCCGCCGGCGGCGCTTCGTGACGGCTTGCCGTCCGAGTCAGGCGGTGGCGGTCGCCATTCTCCGGCGCGAACGCATCGCGATGCCCACGCCACCGAAGCCGAGGATCATGAGCACCCAGGCGGTTGGCTCGGGAACGACCGTTTCCTGGAGGGAACCGCTGGCCTCTTCGCCGCTCACGGCGACCTGCGCCGGCGTGATCTGGATGTAGTACGTGCCGTTGGTGAGATTGAACGTGAACACCGGCGCGGTCGCCGCCGTGTTGTCG
>JAQGIW010000020.1 GCA_028290905.1 Caulobacteraceae bacterium
GCCAATCCTCATCAGACCCCATAAAGCAGCGGCCCAGCGCCGACTGCGGACAGAAGCAAGACACCGGCGATAGGATTAAGCTCGGCAGGGATTGACACTGGAGGGCCCGTTACAGAAGCGCAAATCAACACCATCCAGGTGATTCCACCTGGATGGTGTTCGCGCTAGGGCTTCACGAGCGCCTCGAAGGCCGCGTGCGCGGTCCGCCTGGACGCCGCCAGGCGGGCCTTCAGGGTCGAGAAGTTGGGCGCCCCGCCGGCCTTCGCCATCAAGGTCTTGAACGCCGGCGGCTCTTTCTCGGGAGACTCTCCCTCGTCCAGGGCGATCTTCAGAAGCTGCGAGAGGTGCTGCTGCAGCCGCCAGGCGCGGAGCACACCCGCCAGCATGGCGGCGTACTGGGGGAGGGCGGTGGCGAGGGCCTCGAGGGCCTCGCCGGTGTTCTGGCGAAGCGGTCCGCCGTCGGCCGCATGGATCAGCTGCAGGTGCTGGGCGCAGAATTCCACGTCCACCAGCCCGCCCTCGCCGAGCTTGAGGTCCCAGAACCCCCGCGGCGGTCGCTCCGCCGCCATCAGGGCGCGCATGTCGAGCACGTCGCGCGCGCAGGCCGAGGGGGCCCGGGGGCGGCGCAGGACGCCCTCGATCGTCTCGGTCGCCTGGCGGGCGAAATCCGCCGACGACGCCCACACCACCCGGGCGCGGCACAGCGCCAGCAGTTCCCAGGTCTCCGCCTCCCCGGCGTAATAGGAATCGAAGGCGGCCATGCTCACGGCCACCGGCCCGGCGGTGCCCGACGGGCGAAGCTGCAGATCCACCTCATAGAGCGTTCCCGCCGCCGTGGGCGCCGAGAGAGCCGCGACCAGGCGCTGGGTGAAGCGGGCGTAGAAGGTGGAGGCGCTCCAGCCCTTGGTCGCCGACTCCGCCTGCGGGGAGGCCGGACGGTAGAGCGCCATCAGATCCAGGTCCGAGCGGGCGGTCATCTCTCGCGATCCGCATTTGCCCAGGGCGATCACGGCGACCTCGCCGTCGAAGGCGCCGGCGAGGCGCGCCACCTCGGCCAGGGCCGCCTGGGCGAGACCGCTGACCAGGGCGTCGGCCAGATCGGCGAAGGCGTGGCCAGCCGCCTCGGCGCTGGCGACGCCGCCCAGGACCTGCACGGCGATGCGGAAGGCCGCCTCCGCGTGCAGTCGCCGCGCCTCGTCCATCGCCGCCTCGAAGCCCGGCGCGGACTCCAGCCTTGCACTCAGGTCTTCGGGCGGGGTGAGCGGGCCGAAGAAAGTGGGGTCGAGCAGGGCGTCGAGCACCGCCGGGCGCTTGGCCAGGGTGCGCGCAAACCGGGGCGCAAAGGCCATCACCCGCACCACCAGCTCCAGCAGGCGAGGCTGGGCCAGGAACATCGACTGCACCTGCACCCCCAGGCTGAGGCCAGAGAAGAAGTCCGCAAAGCGGGCGAAGGCGGCGTCGGGCGCGCCGGTGGCGGCCGCCGCCTCCAGCAATCGCGGCGCCAGCCGGGTGAACGCCTCCCGGCCACGCTCGGTGCGGGTGGCGGCGATAGGGCCGTGATGCCAGTGGCGGATGGTCCCGGAAACGGCCGTCCCCTGCTTGAACCCCATGCGGCGCAGCGTGGCGAGCGTCTCTTCATCGTCCTCCACGCCGGTGAAGATGAGGCTGCCGAAACGGGAGGAGAGCGGTTCCTCGCCGGCGAAGAGTTCTCCATAGCGCTGGTTGACCCTTCTGAGCACCCGCCCCACGCCGGCGTCAAAGCTGCGCAGGGGGGCGAAGCCGCTCAAGGCGGCGATCCGCCGCCGGTCGGCGTCGGCTTCCGGCAGCCGATGGGTCTGCTCGTCGGCGAGCATCTGGGCGCGGTGTTCCAGGGCGCGCAGGGCGCGATACGCGTCGGCCATGTCGTCGGCCGCCGCCTCGCTGACGTGTCCGGTGGCGGCCAGGGCGCGCAGGGCGTCCAGGGTCCGCGGAGACCGCAGCGCGGCCTGGCGCCCGCCGAGGATGAGCTGCTGGGTCTGGACGTAGAATTCGACCTCGCGGATGCCACCCTGGCCCAGCTTAAGGTCGGCCCCTCTCGCCGTCAGGCGATCGTCGGCCTTGAGGATGTGAATCTGGCGCTTGATGGAATGGATGTCGGCGATGGCCGCGAAATCCAGGTTCCTCCGCCAGATGAACGGCTGCAGCTCGGCGAGGAACGCCTCCGCGCGGGGCAGGTCGCCGGCCAGGGCCCGCGCCTTGATGAAGGCGGCGCGCTCCCAGTTCTGGCCCACGGTCTGGTAATAGTGCAACGCCGCCGGCACGCCGACCGCCACGGGCGTGGACGAGGGGTCCGGCCTCAGGCGCAGGTCGACACGGAACACATAGCCCTCCGCCGTGCGTCGCTGCAGCACCTCGCGCACCCGGTCGACGAAGCGTGTGGCGAAGGCGGCGCTGTCGACACCCGCCGACAGCGGCAGGGCGTCCGGCTCGTAGAAGAAGGAGATGTCGATGTCGCTCGAGTAATTGAGCTCGAAGGCCCCGTGCTTGCCCATGGCGATGGCGAAGAGGCCGGGGATGGGGCCGCCGTCGCCCTCGCCGACCAGGGCGAGCCGGCCCGCCGCATGGGCCTCCCGCGCCGCCAGGGCGATCGCGCCGGCGACCGCCAGGTCGGCGAAGCGGCTGAGCGCGCCGGTAACCATCTCCAGGTCCCACACCCCGCCAAGATCGGCGAGCGCCGTGAGCAGGTGCATCTCGGCTTTGAGCTCACGTAGGCCCGCCTCGACGGAGGCGGGCGCGAGGGCCGCGGCCGCGCCGAGCAGAGCGTCGAGTTGCGCCTCGGGCCGCTCGCGCAGGACCCGGCGGAGCCGATCCGGCGAACGGGTGGCCAGGGACGCCAGGTAGGGGGAGGCGGCGAACACCGGCGCCAGGGCCGGCCAGGCGCGGCGCAGGTCCGGCCCCCACCCGCCGGCCGCGGCGCCCGGCTCCAGACGTTCGAGCGCCCGGGCCGCGGCAGCGGGGTCGACCACCGGGCCGCAGGGGGCGAGCTGGTCGAGAAGACGGGTCATCGACCGGGCCGCCCCTATGCCGCCATCGGGAAGACGAGGGCGGCCCTGAGGCCAGGCCCCGATCCGTCGACCGCCCCGGGTCCCTCGTCGAGGTCCAGCCGGCCGCGGTGG
Organism: Caulobacteraceae bacterium; assembly: GCA_028290905.1. GTDB lineage: Bacteria > Pseudomonadota > Alphaproteobacteria > Caulobacterales > Caulobacteraceae > Acaudatibacter. The sequence continues at coordinate 3,156 of JAQGIW010000020.1, forward strand.
GCCCGCGCCACCGCGGCCACCAGCGACAGCCCCAGCCCCGCCCCCGGGGCGTTGCGGCTGTTTTCCAGCCGCACGAACCGTTCCACGACGCGCGCGCGATCCTCCGGCGGGATGCCGGGGCCGGTGTCGGTGACAGATATCTCGAGATCGCCGGAGGACCGCCGCCGGACCCGGGCCATGATCGCACCGCCGGGCGGGGTGTATTTCACGGCGTTGTCGAGGATGTTGGCCAGGGCCTGGGCGACGAACTCGCGATTGGCCTTGAGCGTGAGGCCGTTCTCGGCCTCGAGCCGGAACTCCAGTCCTTTTTCCTCGCAGAGCGGCTCGTAGAGTTCGGCGACCGACCGGGCCAGCTCGCTCGGGTCGAAAACCGTCTGGCCGGGGACGTCCGCCACCGCCTCCAGGCGCGCGATCGCCAGGACCGCATTGAATGTCCGCAGGACGCCGTCGGCGTCCTCGAGGGCCTGGTGCAGGGCCGCTTTGGCGTCCTTGCGGCCGGCGTCGGCCTCGATCATTCCCGCTTCCAGGCGGGCGCGCAGGCGTGTCAGGGGCGAACGCAAGTCGTGGGCGATGGCGTCGCCGGCGTGCCGCAGTCCGCCCACCGATCTCTCCAGGCGGTCCAGCATGTCGTTGAGACCCGCCGCCAGCTCGTCATATTCGTCGCCCGAGCCCCGCACCTCGGCCCGCGCGTGCAGGTCGCCGCCGCGCGCCTTGTCGATGACGTTGTTCAGGCTGGCCATGCTGCGGCTGACGTCTCGGCTGATCAGCAGGCCGCCGGCCAGGCCCAGGACAATCATCAGCGCCCCGGCGCCCCACAGGGCGCGCAGGATCCGGTTCACGTAGAACTCCGATTCTCCCACGTCGGCGCCCACGAACAGTCGCCAGCCATCGGGCAAGCGCTCCTCCAGTCCCCGGGCCGGCTGACGCACCAGGGCCCCGTCGGGATCCTTGTCAGTGAGGGTGAAACTCGCCCAGGTCCGCTCGCCGCTGAAATTGCGGATCGGAGACTTGGGGATCGAGCCGCTGACGGTCACGCCCTCCGGCGTGGCCAGAAGGTACAGCATCGGATGATCCACCGACGCGCGCTCGATGACGGCCTGGTTGAGCGCCGCCACGCCGCCGTCGCGATGCACCGCTTCCAGGGACGCCATCTCGCGCGACACCCGCTCGTCGGTGCGCACGGCCACCTCGCCCGCCGTGGCGATGTAGATGTAGGCGAGGAACAGGCTCGCCGCCGCCGCGAACAGGGCGAGGAACAGTAGCGTCAGCCGGAACGGCGTGGTCCGGAAAAGCCGCGGCAGCCGCACCTATGGTTCGAGGCGGTAGCCCGCGCCGCGCACCGTTTGCAGCATGGGCTTTTCGAAGCCCTTGTCGATCTTGGCCCGGAGCCGCGAGATGTGGACGTCGATGACGTTGGTCTGAGGATCGAAGTGGTATTCCCACACCTTCTCCAGCAGCATGGTGCGGGTGACCGACTGTCCGCCATGCCGCATGAGGAATTCCAGCAGCTGGAACTCCCGCGGCTGCAGGTCGATCTCGATTCCCGCGCGCCGGACTTCGCGGGCGATCAGATCCATTTCCAGGTCGCCCACCTTCAGACGCGTCTGGACCGAACCCAGCTCCCGCCGTCGCGCCAGGGCCTCGACCCGCGCCTGGAGTTCCGCCAGGGCGTAGGGTTTGACGAGGTAGTCGTCGCCGCCGGCGTTAAGGCCCCGCACCCGGTCATGAATTTCGCCCAGGGCGGAGAGGAACAGGACCGGGGTCTGGACGCCTTCGGACCGCAGGGTCTCCACCATGGTGACGCCGTCCATGCGCGGCATCATCCGATCCACGACCAGGACGTCGAACCGCCCGTCCCGGGCCGCCCTCAGACCGGCCTCGCCGTCGGGGGCCGTTTCGCACTGATGGCCCTTCTCCGAAAGGCCCGTGGCCATGGCCCTGGACGCCTCCAGGTCATCCTCGACGATCAGCAGTCTCATGCGAGTCCCTCGCCAAGCCCAAGCCCCCTCCACCACTTCGCGGTCCCCCTCTCCCCGAGGGCCCAGGGGAAGACTCGACGAGCGGCCTTACGCTCTCTTCCCCCTCTGGGGGAAGTACCGGTGAAGCCGGGGAAGGGGGCTTCGGCGGCCGAGACTATCCCTCGATCTTGATCGGCACGAACAACGACACGCCGCCCCGCGTCACTTCCAGCGGAATGCTGGTGCGGCCGGCCTTCTTCCAGTCGCCCACCGCCGCGGCGACATCGTTGGCGCTGGCGACCTCGCGGTCGCCTGCCCTGACGATCACGTCACCCCGACGCAGGCCCTTGTCGCCCGCGTCCGAGGTGCTCTTGACGCCCTGAACCAGAACACCGCGGACCGCCGAGCCGATGTTGTACTGCTGGCGCGACCCCGGATCGATCGGCGTCAGCGACATGCCGAGCACGCGGTTCTGGCTGGCAGGCGGCGCGCCGGGCGTTGCGTCCGACTCGTCCCCGCTTCCCAGGCCGCCATTCTTGGCCAGTTCCTGCTCGGACGGCCGCAGGCCCGCCAGGATGTCGAGCGTCCTCGGCTTGCCGTTGCGGAACACGTCGAGGTGGAGGGTGTCGCCGGCGCGGACCTTCGCCACCTCGCGGGTCAGCTCCGAGGCGCCGGTGACCGGGTGACCGTTCACCGACACCACAACGTCGCCGGGTTGCGCGCCGGAGCGCGAGGCCGGGCCGCCGGGGACCAGGCTGGCCACCACGGCGCCCTTACGTCCATTCAGGCCCCAGGCGCCCGCCATCTCGTCGCTCAGATCCTGGATCTGGGCGCCGATGTAGCCACGGGCGATCTTGTGGCCCTGCATCAGCTGCTGGGTCACGCTCTCGGCCACGTCGGCCGGGATGTCGAAACCGATCCCCACCGAGCCGCCGGAGGGCGAGAAGATCGCCGTGTTGACTCCGATCACGCGTCCGTAGGTGTCGAAGGTCGGTCCCCCGGAGTTGCCGCGGTTGATGGGCGCATCGATCTGGATGTAGTCGACGAATTTCTCGCCAATGTCCCGGTTGTAGGCCGAGACGATGCCGGCCGTCGCCGTGCCGCCCAGGTCATAGGGATTGCCTACGGCGAGCACCCAGTCGCCGACGCGCGGGCGGGCCCGATTCTCGAAGTTGACATAGGAATAGCCGTGACCCTCGACGCGGATGACCGCCAGGTCGGTGCCCTCGTCGCGGCCGACGAGGACCGCCTTGAGCTCCCGGCCGTCCTTCAGGACGACCTTGATCTCCTCGGCGTTGTCGACGACGTGGTTGTTGGTGACGATGTAGCCGTCGGACGAGACGAAGAATCCCGAGCCGGACGACATCTGCTTGGGAGCGCGGCGGGGATCGGCGGGCGCGTTGTCGCCCTCGTCGCCCTCCTGGCCGCCGCGGGGGACCAGGCCGAAGGGGAAGGCGAAGCCCAATCCCTGGCCGCCGCGCAATGCGCTGACGTCCACCTTGGAGGTCACCTTGATTGACACCACCGCCGGAGACACGCGCTCGAAGATGTCGGCGAACGACATCGGGGCGCCCGGTGCGGACGCGACCACCGGCTCGGTCGAGGCCTTGATCAGGCGACCGAAGCCGTCCGCGCCGAGCGAGGAGCCGTGCAGGCCCGCGCCGGCCATCGCCGCGACGGCGACGCCGGCGCCGGCGAGCGCGCCCACCAATACTTGTGATTTGTTGACTGCCATGTGCTTAAGTTCCTTTGTCCCGGTGATGGGGCGACCGGGTCTTGCAGATGTAGGGATGGCCGCGCGAAAGCGGGAGGGTCCCGACGATGACTCGTCGCTTCGGCGGCCAAGGGTTCAATGTCCGTCTCTGGCGCCATGATATTGGAACCAGAACTCCTAGGTTTAGACTCGCCCGGACCCTGCGGTCACGGACGATGGATGGTTGACGCGGCCGCATAGGCCGGCGGAGCACCGTTTCCGCGCCACTCGCCCTGAGCTTTTAGCGCCTGTGCGAGCTCGCGCGGCATGTATTTTTCGTCATGTTTTGCGAGGACTTGGCTCGCGATGAAGACACCGTCGCGGTCGAACGCGCCCATGGCGACAATGCCCTGGCCCTCGCGAAACAGATCGGGCAAGGCGCCCTTGTAAGAAACCCGCGACCGGGCGGCGCGGTCGGCCACCGTGAAGTCGGTTTCGCCGTCCCCGCGACGCGACACGCTGCCCTGGAGCACCAGTCCGCCCAGCTGGATCGACCGGCCGGGTTCCACGTGTGCGGCCCGCGCCTGGGCGGGCGTGTAGAAGTAGGAGATCGAGTCGCGCAGGCCATAGAGGACCAGGCCGGCGGCGAGAACGAGGATGGGCGCCGCCGCCGCCACCGCCATCAGGCGGCGGCGGGCGGTGCGGGAACGGGGAAGCAGCGTCATGGCCGCTTTCATACAGCCTGCGACTTGCGATGGGCGCCGAATTTCGAGTGCTCGCTCGCGGTTGGAGCTTATGTCTCGGGGCGCGGCAGGCGGATGACGGCTTCCAGCCCCCCCAGGGCGGCCGCGCCGAGCGTGATCGATCCGTCATAGGCCCGGGCCAGTTCATCGACGATGGCCAGGCCCAGGCCGGAGCCTGGGGTGCGCTCGTCCAGCCGCGCGCCGCGCCGCAGCACCTCGCTGCGCTTTTCGGGCGGCAGGCCGGGTCCATCGTCCTCGACGATTAGCACGAAGTGGCGCGGGCCGTCGGCCCTGGCGGCGACGCGCACCCGGCCGGCGCACCATTGGCAGGCGTTCTCCATGACGTTGCCGGCGATTTCCAGCAGATCCTGTCGCTCGCCCTGGAACCTGAGATCTTCTGGGCAGGCCCATTCGATCTCGGCCAGCTTGCCGCGGAAGATCTTCTCGAGGGTCCGGCTGAGGTCTTCGACCACCGGGGCCACCGGCGTGCTCTCGCCCTGGCCCTGGGTGCGCGCGGCCGCCCGGGCCCGCCTCAGATGGTGGTCCACGTGCTGACCCATGGTCTCCACCTGGCGGGTGACCACCTCGGCCAGGGGACCGCCTTGCTGGCTCGCCTCGGTGAGCATCACCGACAGAGGCGTCTTGAGGGCGTGGGCCAGGTTGCCGACGTGGGTGCGCTGGCGTTCCACCACCTCCTGGGTGTGGGCCATAAGGGCGTTGAGTTCGGACGCGAGGGGTTCGAGTTCGCTGGGATAGTGGCCGACGATCCGCTCGGATCGACCGGTGCGCACCGCTGTCACCTCGCGCCGCAGGGCGAACAGGGGCTGCAGGCCGACCCGCACCTGCACCACCACCGCGGCGATCAGGCCCGCCCCCAGCAGGATCAGCGCGACCGCCGTGGTGGTGTCGAAGGCCCGAACATCCCGGTTCACCGGTGAGCTGTCCGCCGCCGCCATGATGGTCACCGGCGTGGCGACGCCGTCCAGTCGCGCTTGCATGGCCGCCACCCGGAGGGGTTTTTCGAGCGGGCCGACACTGCTGTAGTTGACGATCTCGCCCGGCGCGCGGGCGAGGGCGGCCTGCTCGGCCCGGGGCAGTTCGAGCGCATGGTCCCAGAGCGAGCGCGAACGGACCATCTGGCCGGGGCCGGAGCGTTCGACGGTGACGATCTGCCAATAAGCCCCGCTGTAGGCGCGGCCGAAACGGGCGTCGGTGACGGGCGGCGCGAGGATCATGCCTTTCTCGACCGGGACGCTGGCGACGAGACCGTTCACCGTTTCTTCCAGGCCGTCGTCGAAGCGGGCCATCACCGCCTGACTGAAGAACAGGGACAGGGCCACCCCCGCGGCGGCCAGAACCGCCAGACTCCAAGCCGCCGCCAGGATTACCAGCCGGCGGACCAGGGAGGGCGCCCGCAGGGACGCCAGGCCCACGCCGAGGTCCTGAGGCGGGGCGCGCCCGGCCGAGGCCGCGGCGGCGGGGATCGTCGCCGCCCTCGCCGGCCAGGCCAGCCTCACGCTTCCCGGGCCTCGTCCTCGACGGCGATCAGCCGGTATCCCAGCCCGCGGATGGTCTCCACCCGATCGGCGCCGATCTTCTTGCGCAGGCGGCCGATGAACACTTCGATGGTGTTCGAGTCGCGGTCGAAGTCCTGATCGTAGAGGTGCTCGACCAGCTCGGTTCGGCTGATCACCCGGTCCTGGTGCATGATCAGGTAGTGCAGCAGCCTGTATTCCAGCGACGTCAGGCGCAGGGGCTCGCCGCCCACCGAGGCGCGCGCCGCCCGCGGGTCCAGCCTCAGCGAGCCGCAGGATAGGTTCGGGGCGGCATGGCCCGCCGAGCGGCGGAGAAGGGCCCGCAGGCGGGCGAGCAACTCCTCGGTATGGAAGGGCTTGGTCAGATAGTCGTCGGCCCCCGCATCGAAGCTGGCGACCTTTTCGCTCCAGGCGCCGCGCGCCGTCAGGATCAGCACCGGGGTCGACAGATTGGCCCGCCGCCATCCCTCCAGCACCGCCGCGCCATCGATCTTGGGCAGGCCCAGGTCGAGGATAATGGCGTCGTAGGGCTCGCTCTCGCCCAGGAATGCCGCCTCCTCGCCGTCAGGGGCATGGTCCACGGCGTAGCCGGCGTCAGACAGGGCCCGCTTCAGCTGCCGGGACAGGTCGGGATCGTCCTCCACCAGAAGGATGCGCATGACTAGGGGTCCTATCGTCCGCTGAGAATGACGCCGGTCTCGGCATCGACGAGGTAGTCCATCCGCCGACCATGCACGGTCAGCCACCGCACGCGATACACCGGCCGACCGTCCATGAAGTCCACATCGGCGTCCAATTGGCGCCCGGGCGAGCGTCGCTTGATGCTCTCGATCACGAAGCCAAGGGAGGCCATCCGCGGTCCCTCCATCCCCGCCGATGGCCGCGGCCCCTCTATCCCCGGCGGCTGGCGCGGCGCCGCGCGCCAGCCCGGCGGCGCCTCATAGGGTCGGCGCGGCGGCGGCGAAACATATCGGGGTGGCGGCGATACGTAACGCGGGGGCGGCGATATGTAACGCGGCGGAGGCGGCGCATAGGTGAAGCCTTCGGGCGGCCCGACCGGTCGCCCGAGCGGCGGCCCGCCGCGCTCATAGACCCCACGCCCCATCCCCGGCTCACCGCGCTCGAACGGCGCCCGGCTCATCGACGGGCCGCCCCGCTCCTCCACTCCACCACCCCCGCGCCCAATGCCTTCGTGCGACGGTCCGCCCCGCTCGTGCGCTTCGTATCGCACCTGCGCCGCCACCGCGCCGCAGAGGACGCAGGCCAGGGCGCCCACGATGGCGCGGAGGGTGGGCTTGGAGATCACACGGCGATCCTGGTCCTGGCTGCCTGAACCTCCTGTGAATGAGGCGCCAAAGCCGCCCTGAGGCAAGCTCAGCCGCGGAGCCGGGGCGTGTAGGGCCGCTCGGCGCGCCAGGTCTCCGCGAACTTCTCCAGCTCGGGATCGGGGGGCTCGGGAAGTGTCACCACCAGGCGGGCCAGCAGATCGCCGCGCCGGCCCTGGCCATCGCTCAGGCCGCGGCCTTTCAGGCGCAGGGTGCGGCCGCTGTTGGAATGCTTGGGCACATTGAGCGTCACCGGACCGTCGGGGGTCTCGGCCTGGACCTTGCCGCCCAGCACTGCGTCCGGGACCGACACCGGCAGGTCCATGACCAGTTGATCACCCTCGCGCCGGAAGATCGGGTGCGGACGGATTCCGATCTCGATCAGCGCGTCGCCCGGCCCGGCCCGGCCCGGCGCGCCCTGACCCTTGAGGCGGAGCGTCTGGCCATCCGCGACGCCCTTGGGAATGGTGACGTCCAGCACCCGGCCGTCCGAGAAGGGGAGGCGCAGCTTGGCGCCGTTGATCGCCTCCTCGAGGTCGATGTCCAGGTGGGCGCGGACGTCGGCGCCGCGAGAGGCGAAACCCGCTCCCCGTCCGCCGGCGCGATTGCTGAACATCTCGCCCAGGATGTCGTTCAGGTCGACGCCCTCGAAGGTGGCCGAGCGGAAACCGCCGGCCTCATCGCCGAACGCCGAGCCGCCGTACGGGCCCCCTCCGTACGGTCCCTGGCCGTAGGCGCGCATGGTCTCGCGCCCGTCAGCGTCGATCTCGCCGGCGTCGTACTTGGCGCGCTTTTCGGCATCGCCGAGCAGGTCGAAGGCCGCGCTCATGCGCTTGAATTTTTCTTCGGAGGCCTTGTCGCCCTTGTTGACGTCCGGATGGTGTTTCTTGGCGAGCTTGTGAAAGGCCTTGCGGATCTCCGCCGCGCTCGCGTTCCGCGAGACGCCCAACTCCTGGTAGGGATCCTGCGCCAAAACAATTCCTCGACCATGTCCACCGGCTTGTCGGCCGCCCCGCGGCGCTTCGCTGCTGGATCGCCGGGGCCGACCACGGCGGGGTCATGGGGCGGCCATCTGGTTAAATTGGCATGACCGGCCCTCGGTGCAAGGGCAACTGTTGCTAAAACGCCACACTCCGTTCAGTCATCGCTTTGGTCGCGCATCAACTCCGGCGCGGCGTAGTCTATGGCGTCGTCGGGATCGGCGAGGCTCTCCTCGCTGATCGTCTGGCCGCGCATCGAGACTCCGGCGGCGTGGACGCTCTCGGGGTCCCCCGTCACCAGGGGGTGCCAAGCCGGCAGGTCCTTGCCCTCGTACAGGCGACGGTAGGCGCAGCTCAGCGGCATCCAGGGCAGCGAGGGGATGTTTTTGGGAGTGAGCTTGATGCAGTCGGGTACGTGCCGGCGGCGCTCCGCGTAATTCGAGCAGCGGCAGGTCCCACTGTCGAACAGCTTGCACGACACCCAGGTCGGGGTGATCTCCCCGCTGTCCTCGTCCTCGAAGCGGATCAGGCAGCACAGGCCGCAGCCGTCGCAGAGGCTCTCCCACTCGCCGACGGTCATCTCTTCGAGTGTCTTGGTGCGCCAAAAAGGCTGCGTCGCCATATCCGCTTCATCTAGACCAACCGCCCCCGCGAACGATAGACCGCCGGGCCTCATTCCTCGGGAGCTTGCATCACCCATATGGCGCCTGTCCTGGCCCTTCGCGACGTGCGCCTGGCCGACGGCCCGCGATGGCTGTTCGACGGCGTCGACCTCGGCCTTGAGGGCCGTGGCCGCGCCTGCCTGGTGGGGCGCAACGGGGCGGGCAAGTCGACCCTTCTGCGAATCCTGGCCGGGCTGACCGCGCCGGACGAGGGTGAGCGCACCCTCCCGCCGGGGACACGGATCACGCTCGTGGCCCAGGAACCGTTCGTGGAGGGCGCCACGCTTCTCGAGTTCGCCGCCGCGGGCGGCGCCGCCCGTCACGAGGCCGAGGCCGCCCTGGAAGCCTTTGGTCTCGACCCCGCCCGTGCTCCGGTCGGCCTCTCGGGAGGCGAGGCGCGGCGCGCCGCCCTGGCGCGCGCCTTCGCCGAGCAGCCCGACGTGCTGCTGCTGGACGAACCCACCAACCACCTGGACATCGTCGCCATCGAGCAGCTCGAGGCCCTGATCGGGCGCAACCGAGCCTCCGTCCTGATCGTCAGCCACGACCGCGCGTTCCTGGAGCGCGTGACCAGCCGCTGCTTCTGGCTGGAGAGCCGGCGGGTGCGCCGCCTGGACGCCGGTTTCGCCGATTTCGAGCCGTGGGCGGAAAAGCTGATGGCCGCCGAGGCGGAGGCGTCGCGGCGGCTCGACAAGGCCATCGAGCGGGAGGCCGACTGGCTGGCCTATGGCGTCACCGCGCGGCGGGCGCGCAACGAGGGCCGCCGCCGGCGCCTGGTCGCCATGCGCCAGGAAAAGGCCGAGAGCCTGCGCCTGGCGCGCGGCGACCTGACCCTGGCCAGCGCCGCGGTCCAGCCCTCCGGCAAGCGGGTGCTGGAGGCGAAGGGGATCACGAAAGCCTATGGCGGGCGCACCCTGATCCAAGCCTTCTCCACCCGCGTCCTGCGCGGCGATCGGGTGGCCATCGTCGGCCCCAACGGCGCGGGCAAGACGACCCTGGTGAAGATCCTGCTGGGCGAGACCGCTCCCGACGCCGGCTCGGTGAAACTGGGGGTGGGACTCGAGATCGTCTATGTCGACCAGGCCCGCGCCGACCTGGTCGAAGACATGACCCTGTGGAGCGCCCTCGCGCCCCTCGGCGGCGACCAGGTGATGGTTCAGGGCCAGCCGCGCCACGTGGCCGCCTACGCCAAGGACTTCCTGTTCCGCGACGATCAGTTGCGCCAGCCGGTGACGAGCCTCTCCGGGGGCGAGCGCAACCGCCTGCTGCTGGCCAGGGCCCTCGCCCGGCCGTCCAACGTGCTGGTGCTCGACGAGCCCACCAACGACCTGGACATGGACACCCTCGACCTGCTGGAGGACATGCTGGCCGACTACGCCGGCACCCTGATCCTGGTCAGTCACGACCGCGACTTCATCGACCGCCTGGCCACCTCCACCATCGCCCTCGACGGCCGTGGCCATGCGGTGGAGACGCCGGGCGGCTGGAAGGACTTCCTGAGCCAGAACCCGGGCTTCCTGGAACCGCCCGAGCCGCCGGCCGTCCGCCGCGCCAGGGCCGCCCCGCCGCCCCGTCCGGCCGCGCCGGCGGTCAAGCTCAGCTTCAAGGACCAGCGGCGGCTGGCCGAACTCGAGGCCCGGCTGGCGGCCCTGCCGGCCGAGATCGCCGCCCTCGAACACCACCTTCACGATCCCGGACTCTACGGGCGGGATCCGGCCGCCTTCGCCCGGACCTCGACTGCCCTGGAGGCGGCGCGCGACGAACTGGCCGCGGCCGAGGAGGCCTGGCTGGAGCTGGAGACGCTGAAGGAGTCGCTGGCGCGGGGGGCCGGATAGCGCATGTCACCGTTAACGACCGTAGACACGGTGGTGGAAGACTCGCCGGAACGGGGATCCGCAAGGGCGGCGCCGGGGAGGTTCGATGGAGGTTGGTGGGAGATTCGGGGGAGATTCACGGGAGGTCTCGGGGCGGTTCGTGGGAGTCTGCGGGGCGGTTCCGGGGCGCTCTAGGGGCGCTTGTGGGCGTCCGGACGCAGCCCATCACCAAGGCCCCCCTGGGCTAGAGTGCTGAATTTTTTACTAAAATCACTCCGCTCCGCCACCTCGGCCCGGTACGCCAGTCGGTTGGGATGGCCCTTGAGAAGCACAAAGCCGGCGCTCTCATAGGCGTCGTTCAGGAGAGCGCCCCGGGCTCGCGCCTGGGCGAACGCTTCGTGGCGGGGGTTTTCGAGGACGGGCATGTAGACTCCAGTGCGCCGCGGTGGAGGGCGGGATAGCGATTGCATTGCGCAATATAGCGGATATGATTGCGATCTGCAAGGCTCGCGCAACCGATCCCGCGAGGGAAATGAACCGGCGCTTGCCTATTTGGGCGACAGCAGCGCGACATCGAAGACGCGCAGGCCCGCTGGCAGGACTACAAGGATCGCAAGAAAGGCAAAGGCTGAAATGACGCTCACGCGTTCGTTCAAGGAGACGGTTCAAGCGCGGGTCCACCGCGACGCCGCCTTTCGCGAAGCGCTGTTGGCGGAGGCCGTGGATGCATTCCTGTCCGGCGACGTGGAAACCGGCAAAGCCGTGCTCCGCGACTTCATCAACGCCACCATTGGATTCGAGCGGCTCGGCTCGGCGACCGGCACGCCGCCGAAGAGCCTGATGCGCATGTTCAGCCCGGCCGGCAATCCCAATGCCCGCAATCTCTTTGGCGTGCTTGGCGAACTGCAGAAGCAGTCGGGCGTCCAGCTCCACGCGCAGAGCACCAAAGCCGTAACGCCGGCGCAAGCCGGGCCGCCCACCGTGCTGGGAGCTACCTGAGCGCCAGAGGCATCGCTGACACATCGCCCGTCCAGTTGGCGCGGGCGTGGGCGAGCTGGCGGCGAGCGTCGTCGGTCTGGCCGACCCGGCGTTCGCCGTCGGCCAGGATGTCCAGGCTGACGGGGTCGAAGGGCCAGCGAACCATGGCCTTGCGCGCTTCGGCGGCGGCGGCGGCCGGCTTGCCTTGCGCCTCGAGGGCGGCGGCGAGGCTGCGGCGGACGGGATACCACCAGGCGGGCGGGTCGCTGAGCTCGCCGAGCCTGGCCTCCTGGATGTCCGCCGCGTTGCGATAGGCGGCCTCGGCGTCGGTAAACTTGCCCTCGAGCATGGCGGCCCTGCCGGTGAGGACCAGCCGCGCCACGTCCACCATGGCCCGGGCCTGGGGCGCGAACGCGCCGAACGTCTTCAGGTCGGCGGGGGCGACCGCGATGGCGGCGGCCTGGGCCCTGACGCCGGGAGCATCGCCCCTTCGGGCGGCCGCTTCGCCCTTGGCGTAGCGCCACATGGCCTGGGCGTAGGGGAGCTTGGCGCCCGGATCGGCCAGGGCGGCGACCTCGGCCTGCGAGCCATAGCGGCCGTAGACGAAATAGGCCGTGCCGAGCCCCATCTGGGCGAACACCTTGTCGGGCTTGATGGTCGGCAATTGCCCGACCTCCGCCACGGCCAGCGACAGCGCGCCCTTGGCGTCGCCATCCATCAGGGCCGCGCTCTCCCCGAACTGGACATTGTGGCTGTGATAGACGAGCCCGAACACGCCGTCCTTTGGCTTCAGCCTGGCGGCGTTGAGCTTGTCGATCTCGACGGCGTCGAGGTTCGACAACTCCGCCGAGCGATAGCGGCCGGCCCAGAAATAGGTATGTGACGGCATGTGGACGAGGTGGCTGGCGGCCGGCGCCAGGGCCTGCAGTCTTTCGGCGTAGGGCAGGGCGCGCACGCCGACGCCGTCCAGCTCCGTCGCGTGGATATAGAAATGGATGGCGCCGGTGTCGTCCGGCGCCCGCTGCAAGACGGCCTGGAGGATCTCGATGGCGCGGTCCAGGTGGGCGCGGTTGTTGCGAGTGGCCGCCGGTATCATCCAGGCGTCCGCCGCGATCACGGCGATCTCGTTATCGTTGGGCCAGGCTCTGGTGAGATCGTCCATCGCCCTGGCGAAGGCGTAGTCGCCGGCCCCGCCACCGCCCCCGCCGCGATAGCGTTTCTGCAAGGCGGCGATCAGGGCGCGCTCCCTGGGCGGACCGCCGGCGCCGAGAACGGCCGCCTTGCCCGCGAGCGCGGCGAGTTCCACCTGCGCCTTCTTGTCGATCGGATAGTTGATGGTCGGGCCGCGGGACCAGGCCTCGCCCCAGACGCACATGGCGCAGGTCGGATCGAGCTGTTCGGCCCGTTTGAAGGCGCTGGTCGCGGCCTTGTGCGCAAAGGCGTGGGCCAGCTGCATGCCGTTGTCGAAATAGGCCTGGGCCTGGGCGTTGGTCGTGCTGATGACAAACCCGCCCGTCCCATAGCCGGTCAGCAGCGCCTTGGCCGGCGGCGCCGGATCGTCCTTCGATTCTACATGACAGATCGGGCCAGCCAGTGGGACCGGCGGCGCCGCGGCTGGTTCGATCGCACCCAACAACGCCGCCGCCGCAGCGAGCAGTACAAGCTCGTAAGGTCGGCGCATGAACGCCCTCCGCCCAGCCAAGCTGGAGTTTCCCACACCGTCAGGGCGCCGCGCAACTGAGACGCGACGGCTCGGTAGAGAACGGGGGGCGGTGGGCGCCTCTCACGGACGGCGGCCGCTCGTGGCTGATTTTGTTGAAAAAGTCAAAAATAGAGGCTGGCCGGATTTCCGCACAATCGAAGTGTTAGGCGTTTGTTGCCAAATAACACCGTCGCAGAGGGCGTACAGAGCCCGTATATCGCTGTTTTGATCAAAGACGCATCCCCTCGCGTCCATTTTCGCCACGCCCGCTCACGACCAGAAAATTCAAGCGCGTAGGCCGAAATCAGACTTTTTCAACAAAATCGGCTCATAGGAGCCCTTGGCTATGTCCGGATTCGGCGCCGATACCTTGCGGCCGGCCAACCGCGAGTTTCGGGACGTGCGTTCCCTTCACGCGACCCGTTGCCGTCGTCCAGTGTGTCCCTGTTGTTTAGGTTACACTTTAGATTCAGCCGCCTCTTTGGGAGTAAGCGCTAACCCGCTCGGCTTTCACAACGTAGATGGTCCCAGTCCAAACCAAGTCGCTCGCCAGGGGCAATGCGCCATTCGGCATCACCGGCACATCGCGCGCCTCCGGCCATCGACCCTTGATCTCGGCCAAGAGGCCGACGCGCACTCTGGTTGCCAACTCAGGTTGCTTGCCTTTGAGGAACGTCAGCCAAGGTCGGCCCTGGTGACCGCCGTCGTCCACGGACACCTCAAGGTCATTGTCTTGAGCGCCACGCCAGAGACCTACATAGATCCTTTTCGTGAGCACACTTCTTGCCAAGGGGGGCTCATCAGCGGGCGCGTCTCGACGAAATTGAATCCATCGCTCGCTGACATCATCGACGTGGAGACCCCCGTCGCGAGCGTGACGCCGCAGCATCGCCAGAAGATCGGCTCGGTCGGCGGGGGTTCGGAGTGGTACCTCAACCGCAGCAACCGGTTGATTGCTCGCGGGCTGTTGCGCCGGAGCGCAGGCCGAAACCGCTAACGCCGCTGCGATGGCGGAGATGAACTTGCGGCGCACGATCTGAGAATACATTGCGCGAAAGTCCCATAGTGAAGGCCCGCTTTCCACCCTGGGCGTCTCACACGGCTTCCACGCTGCTGAGCCATTCCCAACGTCCCCTTGGCAGCACCGAGCAATCGTGCGCCGGAACGGTGAGTTTCGGGAGCGATGCCAACGGCCGCCCATGGCGCATTCTCCCCGCGTGCGATCGCGTGGTTCCGGTCGCCAAGACGGTCATTTTCGAACCGCCCCCCAGGGTGGACGAGCGACATTGCCGCTCCTCGATGTTAGGTGACGGGAATGGTCGAGCCTTCTGGATCGCGCTGCTCGGCGGCTATTCTCGCGGCTGAGGCCTGGGTGGAGGTCCGCGGACCTCTGGATCGACAGCTCTCGCCGCTTGGCCTTCGTGCAATCGAAGCCCTCTCGCCGCACCCAGGGGAAGTGATCTTGGACGTGGGCTGTGGAACCGGACAGACCGTGTTGCAGCTCGCCGAGATGGTCGGCCCTCAGGGTCGCGTCGTCGGCGTGGACATGGCGCACGTGCTCCTCGACGCGGCACGAGAAAGAACAAACGGGCTCGGATACGTCAGTTTCATCGAAAGCGATGCTCTCTTACTCAACTTGCCAGATGACAGCATCGACGCCGTGTTCTCCCGGTTCGGTGTGATGGCCTTCGCCGACCCCGTTGCCACATTCTCGAACTTCCATCGCATGCTGAAGCCGACAGGTAGACTCGCGTTCGTTTGTTGGCGGTCGTTGGAGGAGAACGAGTTGGACGTTCTCCCCCTCCGGGTTGCGGGACTCGAGCACTTGGCCGATCCGACACCATTCAGCTTCGAAGCTCCGTCATACGTTCAAGACATTCTGGAGAAGGCGGACTTCAATGACATCAGGATCGTCGCGCACGATCAGGCCGTCACGAGCGGCGATCTGGACGCCATGGCGACAGTGCTTCTGAGGGTCGGACCGCTCGGCAGGATTGTGCGGGAGAACCCGGAACTCAGAGCCCTCGCAGAGACCCGCGTCCGAGCGGCGCTCGCTGCAAAGGGTGATACCGCAAACGTTGCCTTGCAGGCCGCAACTTGGATTGTGACGGCGCGAGCTTAAGACCGACCTGTTGAAGCTCCAACTTGGGCGGCTACCCTGCGATCGGGCCGCTCAGGCTCCGGCGTATTGTAGACAATTGCTCAGGAACGCTCCGATCTCCTCCATGGATGTCTCGGCTACCGACAAGCGCTGCCAGCTCCTGGGAAATTGACGCAGCGGCGATTTCCACTGTTGGGCGAACGCCGCGACGCCGGGCAAGAAAGGTGAATCCTCAGCGCGGATTTCTCACGCACTTGCCCCTCGGGGGCTTGCGGGGTTCCCTGGCTCGCAAATTCCCACCCGATCGAAGCGGACCATCAGCATGAGGCTATCCGTCACAACGATCTGTCTCGCATGTGGCCTCGCCTTGACCGCCTGCGGCAAGAAACAACCGCCGCCAATGCCGCCGCCCACGGTCGGCTACGTCGTTTTGCGGTCCGAGCCGGTGACCTTGACCACCGAGTTGCCGGGTCGGGTTTCGGCGATGGAATCGTCGGACGTGCGCCCGCAGATCAACGGCGTCATCCGCCGGCGCGCTTTTGTCGAAGGCTCGACGGTCCGGGCCGGGCAGGTTCTCTACGAGATCGAGGATTCGCCCTATCGCGCAGCCGACCTGACCGCACGCGGCCAGCTCGCCCAGGCGGAGGCGAATATCGCCGCGACCCAGCTGCAGGCGGACCGCTATCGGCAACTCGTGGCGATCAGCGGGGTCAGCAAGCAGGACGCCGACAACGCCGTGGCCGCGGCGGCCCAGGCCAAGGCCGCCGTGATCGCCCAGCGGGGCACGCTGAAGTCGGCGGAGGTCAATCTGGGCTTCACGCGCATCCGCGCGCCGATCTCCGGCCGGATCGGCCGCTCGCTGTTCACGCCCGGCGCGCTCGTCCAAAACGGCCAGGCGAACGCCCTGGCGACCATCCAGCGGATGGACCAAGTCTATGTCGACTTAACCGAGTCGGCGGCCGATCTCCTCAACCTGCGGGCGGCCATGCAGGGCGGCGACGTCACCCGGCCGGGGCCGGAGAGCGCGCGGGTGCAGTTGATCCTGCCCAACGGCCAAATCTACCCGAGTGAAGGGGTGCTGAAGTTCGCCGACGTCACGGTCGATCCCACGACCGGCGCGGTGGTGGTTCGCGCGGTATTTCCCAACCCGAGTGGCGTCCTGCTGCCGGGGCTCTATGTTCGCGCTCGCGTGATCGAGGGCGTGCGTCAGCAGGGGTTGCTGGCGCCGCAGGCCGGCGTCTCGCACAACGAACGGGGGCTGGCGACAGCCCTGGTGGTGGGGCCGGGCAATGTCGTCGCGCAGCGGATGGTCACGACCGAGCAGGCCATCGGCGACAAGTGGGTCGTGGCGGGCGGTCTGAAAGCCGGGGACAAGTTGATCGTCGACGGTCTGCTCAATCTCCATCCGGGCGCCAAGGTCGATGCGCGGCCCGTCGCGGCAGGGAAATAGAGCGCCGTGTCCCGTTTTTTCATCGACCGCCCCATCTTTGCCTGGGTGATCGCGATCGTGCTGAGCCTGGCGGGCATACTGGCCATCCGCACGCTGTCGATCGCGCAGTTTCCGGCTCTCGCGCCTCCGCAGATCTCCGTGACGGCGGTCTTCCCCGGGGCGGACGCCCAGACCCTCGAGAACACCACCACCCAGGTCATCGAACAACAGATGAAGGGGCTCGACCACCTGATCTATTTTTCCTCGACCAGCGATTCATCGGGCACGGCCACGGTCACCATGACCTTCGCCCAGGGGACCAATCCCGACACCGCGCAGGTCCAGGTCCAGAACAAGCTGCAATCGGCAATCGCTCTCCTGCCCCAGGAAGTGCAGCTGCAAGGCCTGACGGTCACCAAATCGGCCCGCAACTTCGCCCTGATCGTCGCCCTGGAATCCACCGACGACAGTCATGACCAGGACGATCTGGGCGACTACATCGCCTCCCAGATCCAGGAGCCGCTGGGCCGGATCACCGGTGTGGGGGACACCCAGTTCTTCGGTTCCCAATACGCGATGCGGATCTGGCTCGATCCGATCAAGATGGCGAACCTGCAAGTCACCGTCGCTGACGTGACCAGCGCCGTGACGGCGCAGAACGCCCAGGTTTCAGCCGGCCAGATCGGCGGCCTGCCCACCGTTCCCGGCCAGCGGCTGAACGCCATTGTGGATGTCCAGTCGCGGCTGAAGACGCCGGAGGAATTCCGTCAGATCCTGCTGCGCACCAACACCAATGGCTCGATCATCCGGCTTGGCGACGTCGCCCGCGTCGCGATCGGCGCGGAAACGGAAGCCTATATCTCGCGCTACAACGGCCATCCGGCTACGGGGCTGGCTATCAAGCTGGCGCCGGGCGCCAACGCCCTGGCCACGATCACGGCGGTCAAGGCGAGGATGAAGGAGCTGTCGGCAAGCTTCCCGCCCGACATCAAGGTGGTCTATCCGATCGACACCTCGCCGTTCATCACCCTCTCGATCAAGGATGTCGTGGTCACGCTCTTCGAGGCTGTCGCCCTCGTCTTCGTCGTGATGCTGGTGTTCCTGCAGAACTGGCGGGCCACGCTCATTCCCACCATCGCCGTACCGGTGGTGCTGCTGGGCACTTTCGCGATCCTCTATGCCGCCGGTTTCACCATCAACACCTTGACCATGTTCGGCATGGTGCTGGCCATCGGCCTTCTGGTGGATGACGCCATCGTGGTGGTCGAGAATGTCGAGCGGCTGATCCACACCGAAGGGCTCTCCCCCAAGGAGGCCGCGCGCAAGTCGATGGACGAGATCACTGGTGCGCTGGTGGGCATCGGCACGGTCCTGTCGGCCGTATTCCTGCCTATGGCACTGTTTGGGGGATCGGCGGGGGTGATCTACCGGCAGTTCTCCATCACCATCGTCTCAGCGATGGTGCTGTCGGTGCTGGTGGCGCTGATCTTCACCCCGGCGCTCTGCGCGACGCTTCTCAAGCCCGCAAAGGTCGATCAAGCCCACGAAAAGGGTTTCGCGGGCTGGTTCAACCGCAACTTCGAACGCGGCGTCGGCCGGTATGGCGGCGGCGTCGAGACGGCCAACCGTCGCTGGGGCCGAACCTTCATCATCTATGGCCTGATCGTCGGCGGCATGGCTTTGCTGCTCAGCACCCTGCCGGGCGGCTTCCTGCCGGACGAAGATCAGGGCTTCCTGTTCACCCAGGTGACGCTGCCGACCGGCGCGACCGCGGAACAGACCGAAGCGGTCATGGCCAAGGTCCGCAAAAACTTCCTGGTCGACGAAAAGGCCAATGTCGCCGGCCTGTTCACGGCGGCCGGGTTCGGCTTTGTCGGGATCGGCCAGAACACCGGCCTGGGGTTCGCCACCCTGAAAGATTGGTCGGAAAGGCCCGGCAAGGCCCGTAGCGTCCAGGCGGTGGTCGGGCGGGTGTTCCAGAAACTGGCGCCGTCCGTCCGCACCGGCCAGGTGATCGCCTTCGCGCCGCCGGCGGCGTTCGAACTGGGCAACGCCACCGGCTTCGACTTCGAGCTGAAGGACATCGGCAATGTCGGCCACGTCAAGCTGGTGGCGGCGCGCAACCAGCTGCTGGGCATGGCCAGGCAGGACAAAGGGTTGGCGCAGGTGCGTCCCAACGGTCTGGATGACGTGCCGCAGCTCAAGCTCGATATTGACCATGCGCGGGCCGGGTCGTTCGGCTTGTCGCAGGCCGATATCAATTCCACCGTCAGCACCGCGTTCGGCAGCGCCTTTGTGAACCAGTTCATCGACCGGGGCCGCGTGAAGAAGGTCTATGTCCAGGCCGACGCGCCCTACCGCACCAGGCCGGAGGACCTGAACAACCTCTATGTGCGCGGCGCCTCCGGAACCTTGGCGCCGATCTCCGCCTTCTCGACGAGCGAATGGATCTACGGTCCGACGCGGCTGGAGCGGTACAACGGCTATCCCGCCATGGAGATCCAGGGCTCGCCCACGCCGGGCGAGAGCACGGGAACAGCCATGGCCCACATGGAAGCGCTGGCGAAGAAGCTTCCGCCAGGCATCGGCTATGAATGGACCGGACTTTCCTATGAGGAGAAGGCGTCGGGCGGGCAGGCGGGATCGCTCTACGCGATTTCCATCCTGATCGTGTTTCTGTCCCTGGCGGCGCTCTATGAAAGCTGGTCCGTGCCGATCGCCGTCCTGCTGGTGGTGCCGCTGGGGGTGGTCGGCGCGGTGCTGTCGGCCCACCTCACCCGCCTCGACAACGACATCTACTTCCAGGTCGGCCTGATCACCACCATCGGTGTCTCGGCCAAGAACGCAATCCTGATCGTCGAGTTCGCCGAAGAGCGGATGAAGATGGGCCTGCGCGCGGCCGAGGCCGCACTGGCGGCGGCCAAGCTGCGGCTGCGGCCGATCCTGATGACCTCGTTCGCCTTCATCTTCGGCGTACTGCCGCTGGCGCTGGCGCACGGCGCCGGCTCGGGCGGGCAGAATGCGATCGGACGCGGCGTGGTGGGCGGCATGATCTCGGCGACCGTGCTGGCCATCTTTTTCGTGCCGGTGTTCTTCGTTGTGGTGAAACGCCTGTTCCGACAGGATCGACCGCCCGCCGAAGCCGCGCCCGCGCGGGAGGAATAGGACGCGCCGACCACCCCGGCCGGCTCTTCATCGCGAGATGAGGACGGGCACGGGCATTTTCGTAAGCAGGGTCCGCGTCGCGTTCCCGAACAGAAGCTCCCTCAGGTGGGCCGGGTTGCGGGCGCCGACGACCAGCAGGTCGGAACCGCTGTGCGTGGCGCGGTCGAGGATGACCTCCGCGATCGGGCGGCCTCGAGAAGCCACCTGCTCGACTTCGACATGCGCGCCATGCCGGCCCAGATGTTGGGAAATGTCGCAGCCTGTCTCCTGGCCGAGCCACTTGCAACCTTCGGGATCCACGATCAGGGTCGTCACCGAACTGGCCGCGACAAGCAGGCACATGGCGTCGGAGACCGCGCGCCGCGCCTCCGGGCTGGCGTTCCAGCCGATCATGATCCGATCGCCGATCTTCTCTCCTTTCCAGGCGTTCGGAACGATCAGCAGCGGCACGCCGCTGGCGAGCAGAATCCGGTCCGCCGACATGTCATCAGGAAGTCCGCTCGGCTCTGGATGCCCGATGACCAGCAGGTCGGAATGAAGCGAGTTGATGATGGCCGTCTCGGCCGTCTTTCCTCGCTGAATGGGACGAAACTCTGAGGAGACGCCCAATCCGACGCACAGGGTCTGGAAGTGCTCGCCGACCTCCGCGGTCGCACATTCGCATGCGTCCTCGACGCGTCGTTCGTGAGCGATGACGCCGGCGATCGCCTTCTCGCTGCGGGCGTAACCCAACGACGGATGGGGCGACACCCCCTTGAAGACCACATAGACGCCGACGAGGTGAGCCTCCCAACGCCTCGCGAAGGCGGCTGCATGGGCGGCGCGCCTCTGTCCCGACGCGCTGCAGTCGAGGAACACGGTGATTGTCTTGGGACTGATCGGCATCGGCGCTCTGCCCTGAAAGCGACTGTCCTGGGACAGGGTATCAGATCCCACGGCGGCTTCTAAGGTCAAGTGTGCGCCAAAAGATCCAATCGGTGTAGGCGGAATCTCGTCAGACGCAGGTTGACCTTTCAAGCCGCAGCGTCCCCGGCTACCTACAGGCCAACCGGTATCGACTTCGGCCCATGGTAGTCGGTACGTGTTCATGTTCTGGGCGCAAGAACGGCGCGGCGCCATGCGGCGCCGGGCCACCAATCCAAGGGAGCTGCATGAAACTCTACAATTCGCTCGGGCCCAATCCGCACACCGTGCGCATGTTCGCTCTCGAGAAGGGGATCGACCTGCCGCTGCAGGCGATCGACGTCATGGGCGGCGAGCATCGCCGGCCGCCCTACAGCGTGGCGAACCCGATGATGCAGACCCCGGCGTTCGAGGCCGACGACGGTCAGGTGATCGTCGAGCTGACGGCGATCTGCGAGTACCTGGAAGAGCTCCATCCGGAGCCGCCCCTGATCGGGGCCACGCCCGGCGAGCGGGCCGAGACGCGCATGTGGGTGAGGCGCATCGACCTCAACATCCTCGAGGGCCGCTCGCGCGCCGGCCGCGCGACGTTCGGGCGCGAGTTCTATATCGACAAGATCAAGCTGCTCTCTGTGTCCGCCGCGCAGGAACTTGCGGCCCTGGTGGAAGACCGCATCCTCTGGCTGGACGAGCTGATGGCCGGCAAGAGCTATATTTGCGGCGATCGCTACACTCTGGCGGACATCATGTTCTATTGTTTCATGGCTTTCCGCGCGCCCGAGGGCGGCAGCAGCCTGCCGGCCGGCTGCAAGTACTTGCCGGCCTGGTTCGAGCGCGTGAGGGCCCGGCCGGCGGCGCGGGCGACGAGCGGGGAGTAGAGTATCGATCTGACGGGATCAGATCGATACTCTAGTTTTTTGTTTTTCCGCACGTTTTGTCCGATAACCAGTTCCTACTTATCGGAACGCGCTAGCGAGGTGCCATGTATTCGTTTGAAGGCAACCGTGTCACCCGGCACACCGGAACCGAGTTCCCGGTATTCCAGGCCCCCATCGGACTGATCTCGCGGGCGGACCTCGTCGCCGCCGTCTCGGCGGCCGGCGGCGTCGGGCTGATGGAGACCGCCTCCCTGCGCATGGAAGAGCTGCAGGCCGAGTTCGATCTGGTGCGGGCCCGCAGCAACCGACCGTTCGGTCTGCACCTGATGATCCCGTTCCTGGCTTCGAAGCCCGAGCGTGAGAAGGCGGTTCTGGACTGGGTGCTGGACGGCAGGACGAGCTTCGTCACCACCGGCTATGGCGACCCAACCCGCTACATCCAGCGGATCAAGGACGCTGGAGTGATCACCTACCATCAGACGGACTCGCTGGACGAAGCCCTGCGGGCGGAAGACGCCGGCGTCGACGGCATCGTGCTGGCCGGGGCGGAGAAGGGCGGCGGCAACAGCCGCGACAACCTGCACACCTTCGCCCTGCTGCAGAAGGCGCGCCGACGCATCGCCGCGCCGATCGTGGCCACGGGCGGTATCGTCGACGGCTACGGCATGGCCGCGGCCTTCGCGCTGGGCGCCGAAGGGGTGTGGATGGGCACCCGCTTCATCGCCTCGAAGGAGTGTCCGTGGCACGACAACTACAAGCAGGCGATCGTAGAGGCCGAACAGGTGATCGCCATCGACATGGGGTTGCCGCTGATCCCCGAAATGCGCGCGGTCCGCAACCCCTTCGCCGAAGCCGTCGCCCGCGGCGAGGCCGGCCACAAGAAGAACCCCTACGCCGGCGAGCCGATGAAGCTCTTCTACGAGGGTCGGACGGACCTTGCGCTCGTCGGATGCGGCGAAAGCGCCGTGTTGATCGATGAAGTGAAGCCGGCCGCCGATATCGTCAGGGACACCGTCCGCGAGTTCTGGGAAGAGATCGACCGGCTCTCGAACCTGCGAAAATACACGCCGGCCGAACTGCCACAACGCCCCGCGGCGGAAACTTGAACGTGCTGTCAGACAAACAGTAAAAGGTCTCTGGGCGGGCGGATCGCTGCGGGGTTCAGCTACCGGCCACCTGCAGCTGTTCGAGGTCGGCGATCATCCCGGGTCCGGCCGGGCGCCATCCCAGCCTTTTCCGCGTCTGCGCGCTCGAGGCGGGAGCGTCGTACCCGGCGAACATGGCGAGCCAGCCGAACCAGGCCTGAGCCTCTTCCGGGGCGATGGATCGGACCGGTAACTTCAGGCGCCGGCCGACAGCCTCCGCTATATCCCGCAGCGGCACGCCTTCTTCCGCGACCGCGTGGTATTTTGAGCCCCGTTCAGCCTTTTCGATCGCCAGCCTGTAGAGGCGGGCCGTGTCGAGAACATGCGCCGCGGGCCAGCGGTTCTGTCCGTCTCCGACATAGGCGCACACGCCCTTTTCACGGAAGATTTCGATCGCGGGGGAGACGAGGCCCTGCCTGGCCGTGTCGTGAACCTGCGGCAGGCGCACCACCGACACGTTGACCCCGCGGGCGGCGACAGTGGCGGCCGCCTCTTCCGAGGCTGCGCGAGGGATCACCTTGGAGCTCATAGCCTCGCCGTCTTCCGTGGCTGGCCGGCTAGGCGCGGTGTTGGCCATTCCGGTGCCGGAGGTCACGATCAACGGTCGGTCGGAGCCGGCGAGCGCCGAGCCAAGCGCCTCGATGACCCGTCGATCATCCTCACAGTTCGCCGCGTATTTCGAGAAGTCGTGGTTGAAGGCCATGTGGATGACGCCGTCCGACCCGGCGACGCCCGCCTCGAGGCTGTCCAGATCCTCGAGCCCCCCGCGATGAACCTGGGCGCCAGCCGCAGCCAGGGCCGGCGCCTTGTCGTCCGAACGACAGAGGCCGAGGACCTGATGGCCCGCCGCGATCAATTCCTTGACGACGGCCGAGCCGATGAATCCGGTGGCCCCGGTGACAAACACACGCATGAGCACAATCTCCAGGGTTCGCTGGAGACAAATGTCGGCTCAAGGGCTATTCTGGTAAAGTAGTGATATTATCATGGTATAATGGCTAACAGGATGGACCAGCGCGTCACGCACGAGAACCTGCTCGGGACATACCTGAAGGACCGCCGCGCGAAGCTGGATCCGGCCACGCTCGGCTTTCCCGCGGGGCGTCGCCGCACGCCCGGTCTGCGCCGCGAGGAGGTGGCGCAGCGCGCCAACATCAGCCCGACCTGGTACACATGGCTCGAACAGGGCCGCGGCGGGGCGCCCTCGGCCGACGTGCTGGGCCGGATTGCGCGGGCCTTGATGCTGACGGACATAGAGCGCGAGCATCTCTTCCTGCTCGGCCTCGGCCGGCCCCCCGAGGTGCGCTATCAGAAGAACGGCGGCATCACGCCACGGCTGCAACGCGTGCTCGATGCGTTGGACCCGAGCCCCGCTCTCATCAGGACCGCGACCTGGGATGTCGTCGCCTGGAACCGGGCAGCGACCGTGATGCTGGGCGACTATGGATCGCTGCCGCCGGAGCAGCGCAACATCCTGCGCTTCATTTTCCTCGACCCGCGCGCCCGCGCCGCGCAGTATGATTGGGACAGCGTGGCGCGGTTCGTGGTGGGCGCGTTCAGGATCGACGCGGCCCGCGCCGGCGCCGCGGAGGCGGTGGAACCGCTCGTCGACGAACTCTGCCGGCTCAGCCCCGAGTTCAAGGCGATGTGGCGCGACAACGACATCCGCAGCTACGGCGAGCACGTCAAGCACATACGGCATCCGGTTCTCGGCCCGCTGGCGTTCGAATATTCAGCCTTCGCGGTCGACGGCCGGCCGGACCTCAGCATGGTGATCTACAATCCCGCGACGCCGGCGGACGCGGACAGGATCAGCTCGCTGATCGAAAGAGCCGCGCCGCATCTTTCTTCCCCTGGAAACCTTCGAGAAGCTCGGGCTGTAGGGTGCGAGGGCTAACTCCCGGATTCCTGAGCTTCGCGGCGCGCCATCTGGCGTCCGCGCGGGGAGGCGCTATGGTCGCGCTCAAACAACTGCGGGGAGAAACGCACCCATGAAGATTCGATCTCTGATCGGCGCGGTCTGCGCCGGCGTGCTCATCGCCGCCTCCGCGGCGGCCCTGGGCGCGGACGCACCGTCCAACATCGCGGCCGCGGTGGCCGATTCCGGGCGGCCGGCGGCCGACACCGCCCTCGACGGGGGCCGCAGGCCGGCGGAAATCCTGACGTTCATCGGCCTCAAGCCCGGCATGAAGGTCGTCGACGTCATCCCCGGCCCATACTGGGACCGGATGTTCTCCAAGGCGGTGGGACCCTCGGGCCACGTCTACATGTTCCTGCCCCTGGAGATCGCCAAGGCCGAGAAGCTCCCGGTCCCCCCCAACAACTCGGCGCCTTTCCCGAACTATCCCAACGTCACGGTCAACGCCGCGCCGGTGAACGACTTCTCGACGCCCGAGCCGGTGGACGTGGTGTGGATCCGCCAGAACTACCATGACCTCTACGACCCGTTCATGGGTCCGGCCGACGTGCCGGCCTTCAACAAGAAGGTGTTCAACGCCCTCAAGCCCGGCGGCGTGTTCGTGATCATCGACCACTCGGCCCCCGAGGGCTCGGGGCTGGCCGACACCAACACCACCCACCGCATCGATGCGGCGGTGGTGAAGAAGGACATGGAGGCCGCCGGCTTTCAGTATGCCGGTGAGATCAACGTCCTGCGCAACGCCGCCGATACTCGCGACAAGCTGGTGTTCGATCCCTCGATCCGCGGCAAGACCGACCAGTTCGTCTATCTGTTCCGCAAGCCCTGAACGGCTTGGCTTGGGGCGCTGCGCGGCTTAAGGATCTCCCCTTTCGGAGGGGGAGTGGGTCTGTGAGACTATCCGTGCTGGCCGCCACGGCCCTGCTTCTTCTCGCCTCCGCCTGCTCGAAGCCGGCCAAGGAGCAGGCGGGGGCGCCCGGCCAGACGGCGATACGCTTCGCCACCGACTGGCGGGCCGAGGCCGAGCAGGGCGGCTTCTACGAAGCCCTGGCCAATGGCGAGTATGCCAAGCGGGGCCTGAAGGTCACCATCGTTCCCGGCGGTCCGGGCGTGAACGTGCCCCAGCTGGTGGCCTCCGGCGCGGTGGAGATGGGGATCGGCTCCAACAGCTTCATCGTGATGAACCTCGCCGCCGAGCATGTGCCGGTGAAGGCGGTCGCGGCCTTCATGCAGAAGGACCCCCAGGTCCTGATCGCCCATCCCGACGCCGGCGTCAGATCCCTCGCCGACATGAAGGGTCACCCGATCCTGCTGTCGGACGCCTCGGTGACGGCTTTCTGGGTGTGGCTGAAGTCCAAGTACGGCTTCACGGACGACCAGGTGCGCAAGTACACCTTCAACAACGCCCCCTTCCTGGCGGACAAGCGCATCGTGCAGCAGGGCTACGTCACCTCCGAGCCCTACACCCTGGAGAAGGAGGGCCACCTCAAGCCGGCGGTGTTCCTGCTCGCCGACCAGGGCTATCCCGGCTACGGCGGCATGGTGCTGGCCTCCGACAAGCTCATCGCCGCCAACCCCGCCGCCGTGAAGGCGTTCGTGGAGGCCGGCGCCGCCGGCTGGCAGGCCTATCTGCACGGCGATCCTGCGCCCGGCGACGCCTTGATCCTGAAGAGCAATCCGGAGATGACCGAGGACGTCCTGGCCCAGGCGCGCGACAAGCTGCGCAACTACGGGATCATCGAGTCCGGGGACGCCAAGAGCGAGGGGCTGGGCGCGATGACCGACGCGCGCTGGTCGCAATTCTTCAAGATGGCCTCGGACAAGGGCGTCTACCCCAAGGACACCGACTACAAGGCCGCCTACGCCCTCGGCTTCACCGCGCCGACGGTGAGGTAGGGAGTGGGCGGACCAACCTCTCCTCCCTCCCGTCGGCGGTGGGGAGGGACAGACGTCGCGGAGCGGCGTCAGGGTGGGGTGTGGCGCGGCTTGCGAGACCGCGGAGGTTCGCCGTGCCCCGCCCTGGCCGCTGCGCAGCCTGTCCCTCCCCACGAGGGGGAGGGAGGACTCTCCTTGTGACAGACATCGTCGCCACCCTCTCGGCGGTCGAGGTCGACTACCCGGGCCGGGGGAAGGCGCTTGGCCCCTTCGACCTGACCTTGGCGGCCGGCGAGATCGTCGCCCTCGTCGGCCCCTCTGGCTGCGGCAAGTCCACCGCCCTGCGGCTGCTGGCCGGCCTGGAGCCGCCGACGCGGGGGGCCCTCGCGCGGACCGCCGGCCGGGGCGAGACCGCCGTGGTCTTTCAATCGCCGACGCTGGCCCCCTGGCTCAGTACGATCGCCAATGTA
>JAQGIW010000038.1 GCA_028290905.1 Caulobacteraceae bacterium
CCGTCGCGGCCGGCCGGGCCGGACGGGGCGCCTTGAACGCCGGTCGGGCGGGCTGCGAGGGCGCGGCGCGGCCCGACAAGCCCAGGCGATGGACCTTGCCGATCACGGCGTTGCGAGTGACGCCCCCCAACTGCTTGGCGATCTGGCTGGCGGAAAGGCCGTCAAGCCACAGTTTCTTCAGCGTTTCCACGCGTTCGTCGGTCCAGCCCATGCCAGGGAACCCTCCGCTCGATGTCGACATCGCCGGTCCCTCCCGGAAATCGAGAGGGCCCTAGATATAGTGTCTGGTCGGCCACAGCAAAGCCGCCAACCACAAGATATCGTAAGCAACTTGTGCGAAGACACAATAGGCGCCCTGCGATCCATCCACAGGGAACTACATGTTGTGGTCGGCTGAACGGCTTGCGCGCGCGGTGCGCCGGGCGCAAAGGGGGGCGATGAAGGACATGCCGGAAACCCTGGCGTCCCCGCCTCTGCCGCGGGAGTACCACGGGGCGAATTGGGAAGGCCTGCGCACGCTCTATGTGCGCGAGGTGCGCCGCTTCTGGAAGGTGGGCACGCAGACCCTGATGGCGCCGGTGGTGACGGCCCTGCTCTACATGCTGGTGTTCGTGGTCGCCGTGAAGGGCGCGAGGCCGCCGATGGAAGGGGTGGCCTTCGCCACCTTCGTCGCCCCGGGCCTTATCATGATGCAGATCCTGAACAACGCCTTCTCGAACTCCTCCTCGAGCCTGCTGCAGGCGAAGATGAACGGCCTGATCGGCGATTTCATCACCCCGCCGCTGTCGCCCTCCGAGCAGGTCGCCGGCTTCGCCCTGGGCGCGGCGACCCGCGGCGTCGCCGTGGGCGCGGTGGCGGGCCTGGCGGTTCTCCCGTTCGCCCACCTGTGGGTCGCGCACCTGTGGGCGGTGGTCTATTTCGCGCTCGGCGCCTCGCTCATCATGGGGCTTCTGGGGCTGATGGCCGCCATCTGGTCGGTCAAGTTCGACCACATCGCCGCGGTGGGCAACTTCATCATCATGCCCATGACGTTTCTCTCGGGCACCTTCTACGTGGTCGACCGCCTGCCCGAGCCGTTCCGCACGGCCTCGCGCTACAATCCATTCTTCTATCTGATCTCCGGCTTCCGATACGGCTTCATCGGCCAGAGCGACGGTTCGCTGGTGACAGGGGTGGTGACCACCGCGGCGCTCAGCGTGGCCTTGGCGGCGGTTTGCGTGTGGATGTTCGCGACGGGCTATCGCCTGAAGACGTGAGGCGCTGAACCGCGCTCCGCCGCAAGAGCTTCACCGAACGATTGTTGACATCGTTGGGCGCGGGCGCGAGAACGCCGCGCTTCCTGTCCTCGCGCGCCGCCACTGCCTGGTGTCTGGCGTCTCGGGGCGCTCTTCTTTTCAAGAGGGAGGCGCGACGATGTCGCTTCAGAGCACGCCCACCGTTCCCGAAGACCACATCCTGGCGGTCTACAACCGCGCGCCGCTGGCCTTCGAGCGCGGCGTCGGCGCGCGACTCTACACCGCCGAGGGCGAGGCCTATCTGGACTGCCTGGCCGGCATCGCCACCACCGGCCTCGGCCACTGCCACCCCAAGGTATTGCAGGCGCTGAAGGACCAGGCCGACAAGCTCTGGCACGTCTCCAACATCTTCCGCATTCCCGGCCAGGAGGCCCTGGCCGGGCGGCTCTGCGAGGAGACCTTCGCCGACGTGGTGTTCTTCACCAACTCCGGCACCGAGGCGATCGAGTGCGCCCTGAAGACGGCGCGCAAGTTCCATTGGGCCAACGGCCAACCCGAGCGGATCGACATCATCGGCTTCGAGGGCGCGTTCCACGGGCGTAGTTACGCGGCCGTCTACGCGGCCGGAAACCCCTCCTATGTCGAGGGCTTCGGGCCGCCCCTGCCGGGCTACGTCCACCTGCCGTTCGGCGACTTGGACGCCCTGGCCGCGGCCCTGGGTCCAACCACGGCGGCGGTGATCATCGAGCCGGTGCAGGGCGAAGGCGGCGCCAGGGCTTTGCCGGAGGCGGATCTCACCCGGCTGCGCGCCCTATGCGACGAGCACGGCGTCCTGCTGATCTATGACGAGATCCAGTGCGGCCTGGGCCGCACCGGCAAGCTGTTTGCCTATGAGTGGGCCGAGAACGCCACCCCAGACGTCATGTGCGTGGCCAAGGCCCTGGGCGACGGCTTCCCGGTGGGCGCCTGCCTCGCGAGCGCCCGCGCCGCGAAAGGGATGACGGTCGGCTCGCACGGCTCGACCTACGGCGGGAACCCGTTGGCCATGGCCGTGGGGTTGGCGGCGTTCAACGAAATCTGCCGGCCCGAGACCCTGGCGAACGTGCGCGAGATCGCCGGCTATTTCACCCAGGCGCTCAAGGGCCTGCAGGACCGCTATCCGGACATCATCGCCGAGATCCGCGGCAAGGGCCTGCTGGTGGGAGTCCGGCTGATCCCCAACAACCGCGCCTTCATGTCTCTGGCCCGGGACGAGCACCTGCTGATCGCAGGCGGCGGCGACAACTGCGTGCGCCTGCTGCCCTCACTGCTGCTCACACCCGAGGAGGCCCGCGAGGCGATCGAAAAACTGGAGCGGGCCTGCGAGGCGGCGCGGCGGAAAGCGGCCGCGTGAGCGAACCGCGCCACTTCGTCGACCTCTGGAGACTGGACGCCGCCACGCTCCTCGCGATCCTGGGCGACGCCCACCGCCGGAAAGCCGCCCGCGCCGGCTGGCCCAAGGGTCGCGTCGACGCCGACGCCCCGGCGGCGGGGCGCACCCTGGCGATGATCTTCGAGCGCAATTCCACGCGCACGCGGTTCTCGTTCGACGCCGCCATGCGCCAGCTGGGCGGCTCCAGCCTGATCTCCACCAGCACCGACCTGCAGCTGGGGCGAGGCGAGACGATCGAGGACACCGCCCGCGTGCTCTCGTCGATGGTCGACGCCATCATGCTGCGCGCGGAACGCCACGAAACCATGGAAGCCCTGGCGGGGGCCGCCACCGTGCCGGTGATCAACGGCCTGACGCCGCGCAGCCATCCCTGCCAGATCCTCGCCGACCTGATGACCCTCGAGGCCCGTCGCGGACCGGTGGCGGGCAAGACCATCGCCTGGGTGGGCGACGGCAACAACGTCTGCGCCAGCTACCTGCATGTGGCGGGCAAGCTGGGGTTCTCGCTCAACATCGCGTGCCCGGACGCGTACCGCCCCTCACCGGACGACCTGGCCAGGGCCGTCGAGGCGGGCGGGCGGGTGATGCTCACCGACGATCCGCGCGCCGCCGTCGCCGGAGCGGACTGCGTGGTGGCCGACACCTGGGTCTCCATGGGCGATGTCGACCATGAGGCGCGGATGCAGGCCTTCGGGCCCTACCAGGTAGACGAGGCGCTCATGGACCAGGCCGGGCCGGACGCGGTATTTCTGCATTGCCTCCCTGCCCATCGTGGCGAGGAGGTCACCGACGCCGTGCTGGACGGGCCGCGGTCGCTGGTGTGGGCGGCCGCCGAGAACCGCATCCACGCCCAGAAGTCGGTCCTGGCCTGGTGCTTCGGCGCGATCTAGGCGAGCCGGGATAGCGGCCCTATATCCGGATCGTGCCCCAGCCTCTCGCCCCCCGTTCTTTGGCCGACGATCTCGTCGCCCCCTTCCAGATCGAATCCCAGCCGGTTCGCGGCCGCGTCGTGCGCCTCGGACCCGCCGTGGACGAGGTCCTCACCCGTCACGCCTATCCCGACGCCGTGGCCAACCTGCTTGGCGAGGCCTGCGCCCTGGCCGCTCTGGTCGGCGCCAGCCTGAAGTTCGAGGGACGCCTCATCGTCCAGGCCCAGGGGAGCGGCCCGGTGGCCTATGTAGTCGCCGACTACGACACGGCCGGCGCCCTTCGCGGCTATTGCCGCTTCGATCCGGAGCGCGTCGCGCAGGCGAGCGGCGGCTTTGCGCGGCCGGGAGCCGGCACCCTGCTCGGCGAGGGCGTGTTCATCATGACCGTCGACCAGGGCCCCGATATGGACCGCTACCAGGGCGTCACCCCCATCCACGGCGAGACCCTTGCGCTGTGCGCCGAGACCTACTTCGCCCAGTCCGAGCAGACGCCGACACGGGTGCGCCTGGCGGTCGGCCAGGCCGACGACGGCGAAGGACCGCACTGGCGGGCGGGCGGGTTGCTGATCCAGAACACCGCCGAGGACCTGGCGCGGGGTCCGACCGAGGAAGCCTGGGACCGCGCCCAGGCGTTCTTCGAGACGGTGGGCGAGGACGAGCTGATCGATCCCACCCTGCCCAGCGAGACCCTGCTGTGGCGCCTCTTCCACGAGGATGGCGTGCGCGTCTTCCCGCCCAAGACGCTCACCGGTTTCTGCCGCTGCTCGCACGAGAAGATCGTCGGCATGCTCCGCGCCTTTCCGCCCGAGGAACGCGCCGAGATGGTCGAGCCCGACGGCCGCATCCACGTCACCTGCGAGTACTGCTCGCGCGTCTACGCCCTCGCCCCGGAAGCCGTGGATTAGGCCGGAACGCCCACGCGCGCCTCGAGTGCGCGAGCGGCCTGGTCGAACTGCTCCTCGAGCCAACGATTCACCCCGCGGCAGTTGGCGACGACCTTCCGGCTCCAGTCGAGGTAGTCGGTCCGGCGCGCCGCCGACCAGTTCCGGGGCGGGCTCTCGGCCATGGCGCGGAGGTTCGAGGTCTTGTCGGCGATCTTGATCACCTTGGCGCCGCGCGAGGCGTTGGCGGCGTTCTCGACCTGCAGCCGTTTGCGCTCGACGAGGGGCAGGGTCTTGTCGTCGGTGACCTCCGCCACCAGCGCGGCGACCCTTGCGCCATATCGGCCCGCGAACTCCTCGAAGGAGGTGTCGGTGTCCACGACCGTA
>JAQGIW010000049.1 GCA_028290905.1 Caulobacteraceae bacterium
ATCCGCTCGCCCAGTGCTGCAGGGCGCAGCCGCCGCAGTCGCCGAAGTGCGGGCACGGCGGCGTCACCCGCTCCGGGCTGGCCTCGAGGATCTCAAGCACCTGCGCCCGGTCGCCCTCGACCCGCGCAAGCACCCGCTCGCCCGGCAGGGTCAGCGGCGCGAACACCTTCCCGGCGATCCCGTCCCCCTGCGCCCCGACCCCCCCGATGGTCAGCTCGACGGGCTCGAGGAAGGTCCTGGGGCCGTGCGTGAAGGCCGTCGGTCGTGTCATGGCCTCTCCCTAACCCGCCGTATTCGGACCGGCGACCGGCCGACGCAACGAGATGAGGAGCGCCGTCGCATCCACGCACGGCCGAATTGAGGGCGAACCCGTGGGACTTCCTGGCTCAAGGCGCGAGTCTAACTTTGCAGTTTGCCACTCGCATGTCGCAAACGTAATAAATATGGCGGAAACGACACAATATTGCCTGTTGGTGCGTCCGCCGCCTTGACACAGACATATCTGTGGTCTCTTAATGGTGGCGCTTCGGGCGGGTAGCGGCCTCAATCAGTAAGAGTTGGCTTCCCTGCCTTCATTGCGTTGTCGCGCTCGTGCGACGGACCGATTGACGTAGGAGGTTCCCTTGAAAGCTTCAGTGGTTGGTACGATTGCCGCCCTCGTCGTGGGGTTTGGGGCCGGGGTCGCCCAAGCGGCCGATAACTATCTCATCCAGCTGGACGATAGAGCGTCCAATGACACCATAACCGGCAACACTTACAAGAACGGCGCGAACCTCATCCAGAGCGTCGTCTTCCCGAACGACGAGATAAACGCGCCCTACACGCTCTGGTCGGGCGCCACCCTGCTCGCCAGCTTCGACAACCAGTTCAACTACTATGAGCCGGATGGCGTAACGCTCAGCGACACGGTGGAGAT
This sequence comes from Caulobacteraceae bacterium, assembly GCA_028290905.1. Classification (GTDB taxonomy): domain Bacteria; phylum Pseudomonadota; class Alphaproteobacteria; order Caulobacterales; family Caulobacteraceae; genus Acaudatibacter. The sequence continues at coordinate 917 of JAQGIW010000049.1, forward strand.
CAGCGGGACGGCCGGCGATACTTTTTTCCAGGTCGTGTTCCTGTCCGATCCCAATAGCCTGAGTCCTCTGCCGAACGGGGGCGTCAACCTCGAAAATGGACAGTTTCAGCCGGGAGTCCTGGCGGGCATCGTCAGCAATGGCGATTTCTATAATCTCCAGATTGCCTCCGATCTCGAAGTACCCGAGCCGGCGACCTGGGCCATGATGCTCCTCGGCGCGGGCCTCGTCGGGCTCGTTGCGCGCCGTCGCGCCGCGCTGGCTTTGACGGCCTGATCGGCGGCGATCCTCGCTCCTTGACGGGGTCGGCGCAGGCCGCCGGCCCCGTTTCCTTGGTCAGGGCGCGTCCGGCCGGCTCCGCTCGCGCTCCCGGCGTTAGGAGGGACGCGGGTCACCGGATCGCCAGGCGCGTCCGCAGGTTCACCTTCGCGCGGATAGGCCCTCGCCCCACGACGACCCCGCCGCCATGATGGCGGCATGACCACATCTCCGAACGCCCCGGCCCCCGACTGGCTCGCGCCCGCCCTCGCCTACATTCCGCGATGGCTGGACTATCAGATGCGGTCGACCGAGCAGCCCGGCTGCTCCCTTGCGGTCGCCTGGCGGGGCGAGGTGGTGCTGGAGGCGGCCTTCGGCCACGCCGACCTCGTCGCCGGCGAGGCCCTGACCCCGCGACACCGCTTCCGCGTCGCCTCTCACTCCAAGTCGTTCACCGCCGCCGGCATTCTCAAGCTGCGCGAGCAGGGCCGGCTGAAGCTGGACGACACTGCCGGTCAGTACGTGAGCGGCCTGCATCCCGATATCGCCTCGGCCACCCTGGCGCAGCTGCTCTCCCACTCCGCCGGCGTCGTGCGCGACGGGCCGGACTGCGCCTACTGGGTCGACCGGGCGGCGTTCCTCGACGAGGCGTCCCTGCGCGGCGAGCTGGCGGCCGGCCCCGCTATCGATCCGAACACACGGCTGAAATACTCCAACCACGGCTTCGGCCTGGCGGGGCTGATCATCGAGGCGGTCACCGGCGAACCCTATGCCGTGTGGGTGAAGCGGGAGATCGTGGACGTTGCGGGCCTCGCCGAGACGACCCCCGACGTTCCCGTCGTCCCGGGCGCGCCGCTCGCGAGGGGCCACAGCGGCAAGGCGCTGCTGGGCCGCCGCCTGGTGTTTCCCGGCGACCAGCCGACGAGCGCCCTGGCCTCCGCCACCGGCTTCGTGAGCACGGCGGCCGACCTCGCCCGCTTCTTCGCCCAGCTCTCCCCCACCGCCGAGACCAGGCTCCTCTCGGCAGCCAGCCGCCGCGAGATGAGCCGCGCGCAGTGGAAGGACCGGTGGTCCGCCATCCCGATCACCTATGGCCTCGGCACGATCGGCTCGACCTTCGATGGCTGGGAGGGCGTCGGCCACAGCGGTGGCTTCCAGGGCTATCTCACCCGCACCTCCACCGTCGCCGCCCACGACCTCACGGTCTCGTGCCTGACCAACGCTATCGACGGCCCCGCCCACGTCTGGCTGGACGGGGCCATGGCCATCCTCAAACGCTTCCAGGAGAGCGGCCCGCCGACCCCCGCCGTCGCCGACTGGACCGGCCGCTGGTGGAGCGTCTGGGGCCCTACCGACCTCGTTCCCGCCGGCGACAAGGTCTTCCTGGCCACACCCGCCATGCCCAATCCTCTGATGAAGGCCACCGAGCTGACCCCCACCGGCCCGGACGAAGCCCGCATCAGCCAAGCCGGCGCCTTCGCCAGCTACGGCGAACCCGCCCGCCTGGTCCGCGGCGAGGACGGGCAGGTCGCGGAGGTGATGATTGCCGGCGGCCGCCTGGTGAGCGAGGCCGTGCTGGCCGCGGAACTGACAGGGCGGTACGAGGGGTAGACGAGCAACCCACGCGGAGCGGGCTTCCAGCCGGCCCTTGTTTCCGACAAGATACCAGCCGGAAGCCCGCTCCGAAGGATCGACGCTTAATGGCCGAGGACGTTTACGACGGCGGCTGCACCTGCCGTGAGCTGCGCTACCGGATGACCAGCGGCCCGCTCTTCGTCCACTGCTGCCACTGCCGCTGGTGCCAGCGGGAGACCGGGACCGCCTTCGCCCTCAACGCCATGATCGAGACGAGCCGTGTCGAGCTCCTGAGCGGCGCTCCCGAGATCGTCCACACCCCCTCCAACAGCGGCCGCGGCCAGGATATCGCCCGCTGTGCGACCTGCCGCGTGGCGGTCTGGAGCCACTACGCCGGGGCCGGGAACCGCGTCGCCTTCGTCCGCGTCGGCACGTTGGACGAGCCGGACCGCCTGCCCCCGGACATCCACATCTTCACCGCCTCGAAGCAGCCCTGGGTGGTCCTCCCCCCTGACAAGCCCGCTGTCCCCGAATATTACGACGCCAAGGCCCTCTGGCCCCCCGCCAGTCTCGAGCGCCGCCGCATCCTCCGCGAAGGCGCGTAGGTTTGTTTATCCGCAGATGACGCAGATGAACGCAGATGTCGCCGTGAGGCTGCGCCGCAGGCGCGAACGACCAAAGGACTCGGGCTACTCGCCACTTCGCGGCAGGAACTCCGGCCTATCTGCGTTCATCTGCGTCATCTGCGGATAGAACCTCTTCCCGCGCCCGCACCAGCCCCGGCAGGCCGTCGATCGAGAGGGCGTTGCTGGCGTAGCGCCTCTCCGTCCAGGTGTCCTCGTCGGCGGCGTCGACCCAGCGGCGCAGCTGGTCGCGTTCACTCTTGTACTCGAAGAACGGCACGGCCCAGCCGCAGCTGTCCTGCACGCGGGTGACGTGCACAGTGATAACGCCTCGAGCCCGGCTGAAGCCCGGGAACAGCGCCCGCTTCTCGGCGAACCCCGGGTCGTCGAACATCACGGCCTCGCCCCGGCCATAGACCCGCACGATGTTGGCGGCGCCCTCGAAGGCGCAGAACATCAGGGTGATGCGGCCGTTCTCGCGCACATGGGCGTGGGTCTCGATCCCCGATCCGCCGAGGTCCAGATAGGCGATCGTGCGCTCGTCGATGATCGCCAGGCTGTCGTAGCCCTTGGGCGAGACGTTCACCGACCCCTCGGCCGACAGCGGCGCCGTGGCCACAAAGAACATCTTCTGGCGGCGTATGAAGGCGGTGAGCTTGTCGTTGAGGTGCGGGTAGGTGTTGGCCATGGAGCGCTCCTAGCGATCGCTCTACACCTTATGGATCAATCCGCAGGCGTCCGGAAGTTCCGTCGGCGAGGCTATGAGCGCCGTCGCGCCCGCGCCCTGTAATTCGGCGGCGTCGCCATAGCCCCACAGGACGCCGATCCCGGGGATGCCGTGCCGCGCCGCCGCGCGCATGTCGTACTCCCGATCGCCGACCATGCAGGCCGCATCGGGCGCGAGGCTCTCCGCCGCCAGCAGGTGCGCGATCAGGTCGCCCTTGTCGTCCAGGCGCCCGTCCAGTTCGGCGCCGTAGACCCCCGCCAGATAGGGCGCGAGACCGAAGTGCTCGACGATCCGCTCCGCGAACGGCCGCGCCTTGGACGTGCACACCAGCAAGGTCAGCCCCCGCGCTCTGAGCGCCGCCAGGGCGTCGACGACCCCTGGATAGACCCCCGCCTCGAAGAGGCCCGTCTCGCCATAGCGCGCCCGATAGAGCCGCAGCGCCTCCTCCGGATCGCCTCGCCCGTCAAGCAGCCGCACGAACGACCCCCGCAACGGCGGCCCGATCACCCACCGCAAGTCCTCCTCCGGCCGCGCCGGACACCCGAGCGCCTCCAGCGCCTGCCGGCAACATCCCAGGATCCCCGGCGCCGGATCGATCAGCGTGCCGTCGAGATCGAGGAGGATGGTGGTAGGGGGCGTCGCCATGGCCCCGCCCTAAGCCCCTGTGGCGGCTTTGCAACCCCCGACGCCGGGCCGCTTGACAAGCGCGGCCGGACTCTGACCGGTCAGGGGGACTGCGTCCATCGAGTGGTGCAAATCAAACACATGAGTCCGATCCCCGCGGTTCAGAATGCACCACAAGATTCAAGCCTTGTGGTGCGTTCGGCGCCTCTCGGGTGAGGCGCCACAAACAGCGGCGAATTTCTGAATCGCCACACTAGGGGGGAAGCGGATGTGTCGGGCGATGATCTATCTGGGCAGGCCGATCCTGATCGATGACCTGCTGTTCCGGCCCGACAGCTCGCTGATCAACCAGGCCTACATGCCCAGGATGCTGCACATGCTGAACCTCGCCGGGTTCGGCATGATGGCCTGGGACAAGGCGAGCCACGATCCCGAGGCGCCCTACCGCTATTCCTCGCCCACCCTCCCAGTCTTCGACCGCAACCTGAAGTCACTGGCCCGAAAGACCCAGGCGGATTGCGTGCTCGCCCACGTTCGCGGCGTCGCCTATTCCACCACCGTCAACATCTCCGACCAGAACTGCCACCCGTTCCACTTCCCAGGAACCAAGGTGGCGCTCGCCCACAACGGCGACATCTATCGGATCGGCGAGATGAAGGGGACACTGCGCGCCCACCTCAAGGACGAGTACGCCCGCCAGATCGCCGGCTCGACCGACAGCGAGTGGCTCTACGCCCTGCTGCTCTCCCGCCTCCCCGATCCCCGGCGCGAGCCCGCGCGGGAGGAGCTGATCACGGCGGTGGAGGAGGTGATCGACATCGTGCGCCGCACGCGGCGCCACCATGGGGTCGACATCTCCTCCTCGTGCAACCTCTTCATCGCCACCGGCGAGCAGATCCTCGGCCTGCGCTACTGCTTCGACTTCGGCCGCTTCCGCACCGAATCGCCGGCCCAGGTGCACGAAGCCAACCTTTCCTACCTCAGTCTGTGGTTCACGCTCGGCCGCGAGTACGGCTTCCACGACGGCGAGTGGCAGATGGTCGGCGGCGAGGCGGAGGCCACCTCAGCCCTGATCGCCTCGGAGCCGCTGTCCTCCAACACCGCGACCTGGCTGCAGGTCCCCGAATACAGCCTGGTCCACGCCGAGACCCGCGGCGGGCGCCCGCGCGTGCAGGTGCGCGCGGTCGGTTGATCGAAGACTACGCCCGGGCCAGGTCGCGCACGCGGGCCTGGGCGTTCAGCCTAGTCAGGTGGTTGCTGGCCGTGTTCAGGGAGAGGACGAGGTCGGCGTTCACCGCCTCCAGCAGCCGCAGCGAAAGACGGTCGGTCCCGTTCCACAGCGCCGTGAACCGCGCCGCGTCGAAGGCGAGCACGGTGGAATCTTCCACGGCGATCACCGCGGCCCCCGCCGGCGCGCCCTCCAGCACCGGCGCCACGCCGGCGAATCGCCCGGGCCCCAGGATGTCGAGCTGGCAGAGGCGCTCGCCGTGCCGCTGCCCGAGCAACAGGGCGCCGCGCACCACCAGGCGCGGAGCGTCGACGGCCTCGCCTTCCTCGCCCAGCGCTACGCCGCGCGGGGGCTGCTCGATGCGCGCCGCGGCGGCGAGGGCGTCGATCTCGGCAGCGGAGAAATCGCGCAGGCAGGGTAGGATCGGCAGGAAGGCGCGTACCTTGAAGTCCGCCGGCGGATGGGCCTCGCCGCCCGGGAGTGGGCGGAACAGGCCGTCGTCGGGCGCCGCGTTCACCAGCGCGCGGCTGCGGGCGCGGACGGCGCGCAGCCGTTCGGCGATGGTGAGGCCGAGACGTCGCAGCACCTTCAGCGAGGCCGGGCGCAGCAGGTGCAGGGCGGCCTCGAAATAGCGCCGGTCGGTGAACAGGGCCTCGACCTCGCCCCGCGCCCGCGCTGTCGCCGTGCGCCGCCCGCCGCGCATCAGCAGCGCCATCTCGCCCACCATGTCGCCGGGGCCGAGATCGGCGATCGCCGCCTCGCCGCCGCCGGGGAGGCGCGCGGCCACGTCCACCACGCCCGAGGCGATCACATAGGCCCCGTCGGAGTCGGCCCCCTGCATCATCAGCGCCTCGCCCGCCGCGAACCGCCGCAGTTCCAGCCCGGCGGCGAGTTCGGCGATCTCGTCGGCCGCCAGGTCGCGATAGAGCGGCGCCGCCGCCACGACCTCCGCGATGGACCCCTTCATGCGCCGACCCCGGACCGCCGGCGTCCCGCCGGCTCTCGTTTGCGTGCCGGCGGGACGCCAGCGCTCCGTATAGACACTAAAGCCCGTTCGATGATCTAGTCCCTGCGACAGGGCCCGAGAACCCTGCCCAGCGGAGCAGCGCCATGATCACCGGTCTGGATCACGCGACGATCATCACCAACAAGCTCGACGAGACCCGCGACTTCTTCGTCGACGCTTTCGGCCTCGAGGTCGGAAAACGCCCCGATTTCGGGGTGCCGGGGTTCTGGCTCTACGGCGGCGGCCGTCCCATCCTGCACCTGGCGGCGGTCGGGAAGGATCGGCCGGCGGCCGGAATGATCGATCACTTCTCCTTCGCCACCGACGATTTCGCCGGCGCCCTGGCTCGGCTCGACAAACTCGGCGTCAAATACCAGGCGCAGCCGATCCCCGACGGCATGGGCGCCCAGGCCTTCTGCCACGACCCCAACGGCGTCCTCATCGAGATCACCTGCCGCGCGCCCGTCCCCGCCCCCGTGACCTGAGCGGCCACGGCCCGCCTGACGGGGGAGACCGGCCGTGAAGATCGGCGTGCTTCAGTTCTTCGGCTGGGCGGATCGGAAGATCCCCCTGGCGTCGATCTACGACCGGGCCATCGAACGCTTCGAGATCATGGACGGCGCCGGCTATGACGCGGTGTGGCTGGCCGAGCATCACTTCTCGAGCTTCAGCGTTTGCCCCTCGGTGCACATGATGGCCACTATCGCCGCGGCGCGCACGCGCCGCATGCGCATCGGGACCGCCGTCTCCCTGGCGCCCTTCTACCATCCCCTCCGCCTGGCCGAGGAGGTCGCCCTCCTCGACGTCCTCTCCGGAGGGCGCGTCAACTGGGGCGCGGGACGGGGATTCTCCCCGACCGAGTTCTCCGCCTTCGGCATCCCCATCGAGGAGAGCGCCTCGCGATTTCGCGAAACAGTCGAGATCGTCCTGAAGGCCTGGACTCAGGACCGGCTCACCCATCACGGCGAGCACTTCCACTTCGACGGCGTCGAGGTCCTGCCCAAGCCCCTGCAGCCGCCGCACCCGCCGACGTGGGTGGCCGCGACCTCCGATACGGCCATCGACTGGGCCGCCGGGCGGGGCTTTTCCATCCTGATGGACCCGCACTGCACGCACCGGGAACTCGGGGAAAAGCGCCGGCGCTACGGCGAGTGCCTCGGCGCCGCCGGGCATGCCGACGGCGGCCGCGACATCCCGATGGCGCGACTGATCGCGGTGGCCGACAGCGCGGAGCGTGCAGCCGAGATCGCCCGCCGCGGCGCGGCCTGGACCGTGGGGGCCTACATCGGATCTGGGCGAGGCGACATCGATCCGGTTGAGCGTTACGTCCAGGAGGTGATCATCCACGGCACGCCCGAGGCCGTCCTCGACCAGATCTTAGGCCTGCAAGACACCGCGGCGCTAAACTACCTGCTCTGCGCGCCCCTCAGCCAGGAGTCCTTCAACCTGCTCACCGAAAGAATCCTGCCGAAGCTGGCGTGAGCTGGCCTGGCCTCAACCGTCGTAGAAGAACTGCGGGTGCAGGCCGACGACGCGGCGCTCGCGGTCGGTCGTGGCCCGGGCGAGCGCCTCCGGCGAGAGTTGGTGGCTCTCGGCGGTCGGCAGCAGGCGCTGGGCGATGTCGCGGCGGCCGTAATGGACCTGGAGGAAGAAGCGGCCATGGTCGCCTTCCCGCGTCGGCATGCGGCGATGCCAGATGTCGGAGACGAAGAGGCCGGCGTCGCCGGCCCGGGTGATCAGCGGCACGACCTTCTGGCCCTCGTAGTCCAGGTCGTCGTCCATGACCCGGGTAGGGGGCGGCGGCCGTCCCGAGAGGTGGGTGCCCGGGAGCACCCCGGTCGGCCCGTCCTCCAGGGCGCAGTCCTGCAAATATACGTGGACGCCGACGGCGAACACCGGATGGGGGATGTTGGCCGGCCAGCGCACGCCCTCGGGAAGGGGCACGTGCGGTCCCGCGTCTATGTGCCAGGTCTGGCCGCCGTGCGAGCCCGGGTGGCCGGCAGGATTGCGCCAGGCGGTGTTGGCGATGACGTGACAGTCCTCGCCCAGGAGCGGTTCGATGACCTCCAACAGCTTCGGTTGGGCGACCGCGCGCTGGGCGGCGGCGCTGCGGTTGAGCATGGCGTAGCGGAACATCGCCATGTCCTCGGGACCGCGGCTGCCGCGCATGTCGGGCGGGTCGCGGTCGTAGATGGCGCCGATCTCGTCGCGCAGTTCCGCCACCTCCCCGGGCGTGAACAGTCCGCGGATGACGGTGTAGCCTTCGCGTTCGAGTTGGACGCTCTCCGGAGGCGCCGGCTCTTCCCGGATCTTCAGGTAACCGCGGCCGCGTCGGATCATGGGGCGTCTCCTCGGGCGGGTTTCATGACCCGCCTCGAGCGGAGTCTATCGACGCGGGCCAGCGAAGGGCAAGGGGAAGGCGCGCGGTCTCAGATCGAGCGCCCCGTTCCGGCCCAGTAGGGCTCGCGCAGCTTGCGCTTGAAGATCTTGCCGGAATCCTCCCTCGGCAGGGCCTCGCTGAAGGCGACGGTCTTGGGCACCTTGTAGCCGGCCACGTGCCGACGCAGGTACGACTTCACGTCGGACTCGCCGAGCACGGCGCCCGGCTGCGCCTGCACCACCGCGCAAACGGCTTCGCCGAATTCCTCGTCCGGAATGCCGAACACGGCGCAGTCCGCCACCTCCGGCATCTTGTGCAGCTCGGCCTCGATCTCGGCCGGGTAGATGTTGACCCCGCCCGAGATGATCATGTCGTTCATCCGGTCGCAGAGGTAGAGGAAGCCGTCCTCGTCGAAATAGCCGACGTCGCCGGGGGTGATCAGGCCCTGCTTCTCCATGCGGAGGCGCTTGGCGTGGTCGTTCTGGTAGGTGAATTCCGACATGCCGTGCATCCGGCCGATCACCTCCCCGACGCCACGCGGCGGCAGGGCCCTGCCCTCGTCATCGATCACCTTGACCTCGGCCCCCGGCATGGGACGCCCCACCGTCCCCGGATGGGCGAGCCATTCCTCGGCGGTGCAGAAGGTGACGTTCCCCATCTCGGTCGAGCCGTAGTATTCGTTGATCACCGGCCCCCACCACCCGATCATCGCCCGCTTGATCGGCGGCGAGACCGGCGCGGCGGCGTGGGCGACGAACCGCAGCGAGGAGAGGTCGTACGTCTCACGCACGGCCTGAGGCAGCTTCAGCAAGCGGTTGAACATGATCGGCACCATGTTCAGGTGGGTGATCCGCCTCCTCTCGATGAGGGCGAGCAGAGCCTCCGGGTCGAAGCGCGGCATGATCGCGATGTTCGCGCCGATGCGGAAGGCGAAGCTGGCGTGGGCGTTGGGGGCCGAGTGGTAGATGGGCCCCACCACCGCCGTGACGATCTCTTCGGGCCTGTCCAGGAACGGGGTGAAGCCGTAGGACTGTGACAGCATGCGGGCGATCGCCTCGGCTTGCTCCGGCGTCGGCGTCGGGCGGCGCACCCCCTTTGGGCGCCCCGTGGTACCGGAGGTGTAGATGATCGCGGTCGGGATCTGGGTCGGCGGGCCTTCGCGCGGCGCGAACCCGGATCGCCAAGCCTCCCAATTGATGCCGCCGTCCCTGATTTCGCAGGCGCCGTCCGATAGTCCATAGGCGGCGCGGACCTCTTCCGGGGTCGGGACGACCAGCACCGTGACGCTCGGCGGAATGGCCGCGCGGATGGCCGGGAGCAGGTCGGCGTGGATGACGAGGACCTTCACGCCCGAGTCCTCGAACAGGTAGTGCGCCTCGTCCGGCGTATAGTGCCAGTTCACCGCCACCGGGTAGGCGCCCAGCATCGCCGCCGCCGTGCTCGCCTCGAAGAACGCGAAGTCGTTGCGGATGTAGAGCGCGACACCGTCGCCGGAGCGCACGCCCAGCTGCTCGAACCCCGTCGCCGCCTGGGCCGCGCGTTGCTGCAGCTCCACCGTTTGCAAACAACGCTCGCCGAGCCAGATATCGCCCATCGGTGACCTCCCTCGCGTCTTGTTCCCGCGAAACCCGTTAGGGCGTTCGCCGCCGAAGTGGGAACTGGTTCGGCGATCATCACCATCCAGGTGATCCCACCTGGATGGCGTTTGTGCTAGTTGTAGGCCACGATGAAGCCTTGGAAAGACTCGGCGACCGCCAGCAGCAGGGCGGTCCCGAAATCGCGGTCGCCGCCTCTCGCGACCTGGTTGCAGGCGTAGGTCAGCGCGCCGATCAGGAGCGTGGCCCGCGCCCTCAGGGCCAGATCGACGCGCTCCCGCCTGGCGGCCCTGGCGAACGCGGGATTGTTGCGGCCCAGGGCCTCCAGGATGTCGAACAGGAGCGGTTCGAGGGACTGGGCGCCCGAGCGTCCGGTTTCCTGAACAATGGCCAGCGGCACGCGCTCGGCGGTGACGAAGTCGACCACCTCCAGCAGCCAGGCGTCGATCTCGGCCAGGGAGGGGTTGGGACCCGGCAGCCGCTCCATCTGGGCGACCGCCCGCGGCGCGTAGTCGGCCGTTATGTCGGCGAGGATCTCGGCCTTGTCCCTGTAGTGGAGGTAGAGGGTCGATCGCGTCAGCCCGGCCGCGCCGGCGATCTGGTCGACCGTCGTGGCGTCATAGTGCAGTTCGTAGAAGAGGTCGCGCGCCGCGTCGCGAATGCGGCTGCGGGTCAGTTCGCGCTGCGCCTGCCGAAGCGGGGTGTCCTTGTATTTGGCTGCGGCGGCGTTCCTCGACATGGCCGGCGCCGGATCAAGCGGCGGACAGCGTCGTCTCGCCGGCGAAGGCCCCTATGGCGTCTACCACCGCCCGGGTCTGCTCCACGTGCGCGAAGTGCCCCGCCCCTTCGATCAGCCTGATCTTCGTGGGCCCGGAAATGCCGGTGGCGAATTTCTCGGCATAGACCGGCGGCGTGACCCTGTCTTCCGCGCCCCACACCAGGAGCGTCGGTGACTGGATGCGATAGAGCCTGCGGACGAGGTCCCGATCCGGGATCGGCCAGTAGAAGTGGATCGCGCTGGCCTGGGCCAACTGGGTGCGCAGCATGAATTCTCCGGCCTGTTCGGGGCTCGGCGGCTTCATCACCTCCCGCGCCGCCTCGCCGGCTGGGTCTGCGAACAGCAGCGCGGGAACCTTCGCCGGCCCCACCGTGTGAATGTCGGCGACCGGCTGGTCGTCGATCCACAGGCCCAGGGCGTCCATGAGCACCAGCTTCAACACCCGCTCGGGGAAGTAGGCGGCGTATTCCGCCGCGGCCATGCCGCCGAACGAGTGGCCGACGAGCGTCACCCGATCCAGGCCCAGGGCCCGGATCAGGTCGTCGTAGAACAGCGCCAGGTCGTTGAACCCGTCGAAGGAGTCCAGTTCCATCGGCTCGACGCCCCCCGGGCTCATCGGCGCATAGACCGTGAAGCTCTTCGCCAATTGCTCGAGGAACGCGGTCCAGGTGCGGCCGAACGAGCTGTGAAGGAAGAGCAGCGGCGGGCCGCTTCCCTTGCAGAGGTATTCGGCGACGAGGCCGCTGGGCAGGTGGACGCGCCTGTTTTCCGGTGCGGATGTCATGGGCGTCACTCCGCCGGAACCCGGTCGGTCGCGCGGGACTTGGCGGCCTCGGTCGCCAGCTTCGGCTTGCGGGCGCCACTCGGCCAGTAGGGGCCGGCGTCCCACTCGTCGTCCCAGAGGTCGCGGACGTGGGGCATGACCTTCTCGGCGAACAGCCGGATGTTGTGGTTCGTCAGGTCATGCGGCATCGACTGCAGTTGCATCAGCAGGATCCAGTTTCCGATCCTCATCCTCTTCGAAGCCTCGAGGAGCTGGTCGCGCACCGTCGCCGGGCTGCCGCCGATCACCTGGCCGGATTCGATGGCGCTCTTCCACGTCACCGCGCGCCGGTAAGCCGGGTCGAATGCGGTCGCGGCCTGCATCTTCTTTATCGAGTTTTCCAGGCTGCGCTTGGTGCTGTAGCCCGGCGTCACCGCGAACTGGGGCGCCACGTGCAGCGACTTCATGTAGAAGTTCTTCACGTGCTGCTCGTAGAGCCGCTCCGCCTCCTGGTCGGTGTCGGCGACCATCACGATCTGGGCGAATCCGCCGCGGTAGGGATTCGCATCGTTTCCGGACTTGTCGTTCGTCTCCCAGAACTGCTGCATCATGTCATTGCCGGCCAGATGGCCGCCGAAGCTGAGGAAGCTGTAGGTGTAGTTTTCCTTGGCCGCGAGTTCGAAGGTCTCGAGCGATCCACCCCCCGCCAGCCAGATCGGCGGATGCGGTTGCTGGATCGGCTTGGGCCACGGATTGACGAAGCGGAGCTTGTTGTACTTGCCGTTCCAGACGAACGGGCCCTTGCGCGTCCAGGCGGCCTTGATCAGGTCGTGCGCCTCGGCCCAGCGGCCGCGCGTCTGGGTGGGAGTGACGCCATAGCAGTGGTTGACGTCCATGGAGGTACCGACCGGCCAGCCGGCGACCAGCCTCCCCCCGGACAGGCAGTCGATCTGGCCCATCTCCTCGGCGACGCGCAGCGGGTGGTAGATGGGAAGGGTCATGCCGAGCAGGACGATGGCCACGTCCTTGGTCACGGCCGCCACGTGATAGGCGGTGAGGTTCGGCATCGGAAAGCCGTAGGCGTTCTGGTGATGCTCGTTGGTGCCGACGCCGTCGTAGCCCAGGCGGGCGGCGAGTTCGATCTCCTCCAGGTTCCAGCGGAGGTACTGGCCCTCCATCACCGGGTCGCAGAGTTCATCGGTCGGCGGGTTGACCCAGACGCTCTCGTACTTGTCCGAGAAATTGTCCGGCAGGTCGCGATAGCCCTGCATGTGGAAGAAGATGAGCTTCATGGGTTTCCTCCGGCGCCTCGCTTGGCAAGGTCGCTTCCCTGGTTTTAGAGACGCCTTGTCGAAATACAAGACGGAATGTAAGGCAATTACCGGCTCGTGCTGGTCAGGATGACGGGCGCGGGCAGATCGGTGATCTTCACCAGGCTTCGCCCCGCGAACGAGACGTACAGCGCAGGATTGCCGGGATCGCTGGTCCAGTCGTAGTAGCAATTGGCCGGACGCCCCGCCATGGCGCCGGTATGCAGCAGCCGCGTCCAGTTCACCCCGTCGTAGGTGTAGAAGGCGCCGCCCTGGCCGACGGCGAACCGCCTGGCTGGATCGTTGGGATCGAACTGCATGTCGGTCAGCAGCACGTCGAAGTGATCGCCCACGCCGCTGGTGTTGTCGTTGGTCGACAGGGCGATCGTGTTGTTCCAGCGCAGCTGGGTCTCGAGGTTCGCATCGACGTTCCAGCTCGCTCCCCCGTCGTCGGAGCGCTTCACATGGTCGGAGTCCAAGATGTAGATCAGGTTCGGGCGGTAGGGATCGACGAAGAAGCGCACGGCCGATGTCGCGCCCCCGCCAGGCAGGAGCCCCGTCCATCCCGCGGCGCCGGCGGTCCATGTCCATAGCCCGAAGCCGGCGTCGCCGCCCACATAGAATACCGTCGCCGCGTGGCCGCCCGAGGCCTGCAGGACCGATATGTCGGCCTTGGGCAATGGTGGCCCCTGGAGGAAGACGTTCGCCCCCTGACCCGGCCCGGTCGCCGTGGTGACCCATTCGTCGCGGTGCTGAATGTCGAGGATGTTCTGGGTCCGCAGCACCAGCGACTGCGTGTCGCTCGCGAACCGGATGAAGACGTAGTCGCCCTGGTCCGTGGTTGTCTCGCCGGGCAGGCTCTGAACGATCGGCCGCGAGCCGCGCGAGCCGTAGGAACTGAGCGCGTTCCAGATATCCCCACTGCTCGACGAGGGCGGCGGCGTCAGCGGCGGCCCCGTCACCGCGGTCCGGCCGGACCGGGCGTCCGCCAGGTTTCCGGGCGTCGTCTGATAGACGGACACCGTCTGGCCCTTGCCATGCCCGAGTTCATCTCCGGCGCTGTCCCACCGCGGCGTGAACACCAGCATCGCGTGCGGCCGCAGCGGGTCGGCGAAGGCGCAGTCGTTGTCGCCGCCGCCATACTGTTGGTAGTCCCAGTTCTGGCCGCCGTTTACGGAATAGAAGCCGTCGTTGTCGCCGGTGTTGAGCGACAGCGCGGGGCCTTTCCCCGGCAACGAGACGCCCGCGATGTTGACTGACGAGAGGCTGGTCGCCCCCTGGGCGTCATTGAACTGCTGGCCGCCGTCGGTGCTCCAGTAGATCCCGCCGTCGCTGAGGATCCACGCGGCGCCGGCGGACACCTGGTAGTCGGAGCCGTGCAGCGTGGCGACGAAATCCGGCGACAGCAGGAAGCCGTGCAGGTCCACGTGGATCGTCTGGTCCAGCGCCCGCCAGTCCGTCGCCGCATTGGGATAGAGCGGGCCGACATGCCACAGCGGCTGGTTGTTGTTCGCATCGTACCGCTGGGCGCCTAGGAACAGCAGGTCTCCGCAACCCTTGCGAGTTGTGGCCAGGAAGACGTTGCCGCTGTCCTGCTGCGGATTGCCCTTGTCGTCGAGCGGGTTCGGCACGGGAACCGAATCCCAGGTCGAGGTCTTGGACCCGAATGGGAACTGGGTGTAGTCGCCCCGCCAGAGCTCGGCCAGATAGGCGCCGCCGCTTCCGTCCCTGAGAAGAAACACCTCGAGCGGAAGTCGCGGGGAAATCACCATCACCGTCGGTGTGTTGGCATTGGCCACTGGGCTGGCCGCACCGCCCGTGGGCGACGGCAGTATCCCCTGGTCCTGCATCCAGCTGGACCCGCCGTCGAACGAGACGAACATCGTGCTTTCCAGGACGGTCCTGCCCTGCACGACGATGACGTCCTCACCCAGCGCATAGATCACCGCGGGGTTCGGATCGGCCGGTTCGTTCTGCCACACGGCGACATGGTTGACCCGCTTCGCCGGACTCAATCCCCAGGGGAACACGTCCGTGAATGTGGTTCCGCCGTTCCGGCTGATCGCCAGCGAGCCGCCCACCGCCGCATAGACCAGATGGTCGCTACCCAGCGCCCACTGCAGCTGTCCCGCGGTCTCGCCGGCCGAAAACGGGTGCGCGTTCGTCCAGTTGGCGCCGCCGTCCGTCGATCGCCACACCCCACGGCTCCCCGCCACGAGGTCATTGGTGGTCATCGCCAGCACGGTCGTTCCATAGCCGAAGTTGGCCAGCACGAAGCCTGACGGGGCGAAGCCGCCCTGCCCGTCCCCCTTCGCCGTCCACACTCCGGCGTCGCCGAAGCCGACGACGTCCGCGCCGCCCGAGCCTGATAGTCTCGCGACCAGGCGCGGGTGCCGGTCGACCCGCCAGCCCTGTTGCGGGCCGAAATTGGCTAGAACATAGATCGCGTCCCTGAACGTGCCGTCGCCGTTGCCCACCGCGGTCCAGACTCCGGCGTCGCCGAGGCCGGTGATGTCCGCAAGTCCGCTGTTCGTCAGCGGAGCGACAAACCGGGGATGGGAGTCCACGCGCCATCCCTGGTTCACGCCGAAACCGGCCAGGACGTAGGCCGCGTCCCGGAAAGTGCCGTCGCCATTCCCCAGCGCCGTCCACACCCCGTCGTCGCCGAAGCCGACGATATCGGGGTGTCCGCCGCTGGTCAGGGCGGCGACGAACCGTGGATGGGAATCCACCCGCCATCCCTGGTTAACCCCGAAACCGGCCAGGACGTAGGCCGCGTCCCGGAAAGTGCCGTCGCCGTTCCCGAG
The DNA here is from genome assembly GCA_028290905.1 of Caulobacteraceae bacterium. Classification (GTDB taxonomy): domain Bacteria; phylum Pseudomonadota; class Alphaproteobacteria; order Caulobacterales; family Caulobacteraceae; genus Acaudatibacter. The sequence continues at coordinate 16,589 of JAQGIW010000049.1, forward strand.
CGAGGTCCACACCCCCGCGTCGCCGAAGGCGACGATGTCTGGGTAGCCGCTGCCGGTCAATGCCATGACGAATCGGGGGTGAGAATCCACCCGCCAGCCCTGCTGGACGCCGAACCCGGCCAGAACATAGTGTGCATCCTGGAACGTGCCGTCGCCGTTACCCAGCGCGACCCAGACGCCGGCGTCGCCGAAGCCGATGATGTCCGCGTGGCCGCTGCCTGTGAGGGGCAGGACGAACCGCGGGTGGGAGTCCACCCGCCAGCCCTGTTGGACGCCGAAGCCGGCCAGCACGTAGTTGGCGGCCTGGAACGTGCCGTCGCCGTTGCCGAGCGCGGTCCACACCCCCGCGTCCCCGAAACCGATGATGTCGCCGAGCCCGTTGCCGGTCAGGTCGACCACCAGCCGGGGATGCTGGTCGACCGCCCACCCGCCCGCCTGGTACCCGAACGTATTGAGCACGACGTTGGGCGGCCGGAACGTGCCGTCGCCGTTGCCGAGTGCCGTCCACACCCCGCAGTCGCCGAAGCCCACGATATCGCTGTGCCCGCTGGGGGTCAGCTGGGCGAGGCAGCGCGGGTGCTTCTCCACCCGCCATCCCAGGGCGACAGCGATGTCGACGACGCACCAACCCCCGAGGGCCCCGGGCGCATCGAACTGATCGTCTGGCGGCTGCGGCCAGGTCAGTTGGCTGAAGGTGCGGCCGGCGTCGTCCGAAGCCCACAGGTTTGCGTAGGAGCCCACATAGACCGACTGGCCGTCCGGCGAGCAGGCGAGCGACAACATGCGGCCGGTCACCGAATGGTTCCGCGACGAGGGGTGGGCGTTGGTTTGTGTCGGGCTAACGTCGACGATGGTGGTCATGAGAATGACCTCCCTCCATGGCGCGTTTCCGATTGCAGTTTAGAGTTATGATATTGACCGAAAAAAGCCCCCGAGCTGCGGAAAAGGATTTCACCAGGGCCCTTGCTGGAGAATCTCTGACGGATGCGTCGCGTTGATTTGGCTGGCGAGGGCCGACCGGACGGCGTCGGCCCCGGCGAATTCTACGGCGCCTTCCGGACCGCCTTTGGCCTCACGCCCGGCGCCTGGCGCCGCGCCCACGATGTTGCGCCGGTACAAGCCGGGATTGGCGTGACCGCCTAGGGTCGCCTCGGCTCCAAGGGAGGTGAAGTTCATGCGATTTCTCTGCCTCGTCTTCCTGCTCGCCGCCACGTGGTCCGGCGCGGTCCTCGCCAAGCCGGCGGCGGGCCTCGACGCCGTCACCGCGGCGGTTCGCGCCGGAACCTACCAGCAGGTCACCAGCGTGCTGGTCGCCCGCCACGGCAAGCTCGTCTTTGAGCAGTACTTCGACGCCGGCAGCGCGGCCGCCCTGCGCAATACGCGCTCCGCCACCAAGACCATCACCGGCGTGCTGGTCAGGGCGGCGGTCGACCGCAGCCTCCTGACGCCGCAGTCGCGGATCCTCCTGCGCTGCTTGCCGGCTAGCCCGCCGCGCCCGAATAATGGTCGGCGAACCGCGTGAGGGCGGCCTCGCAGTCTCCGCGGTAGGAAGAGCCGTGCATCAGGGCCAGGGTGACCGGCGCCAGCGCCGCCAGCCGGCGCAGGACGTCGTCGGTGTTGGGGCTCATAGACATGGAATGGAAGACGTCCTCCATGGCGATCGCCGACGCTGTGATGTCGCCCTCGGTAAGCGCGGGCCCGTCGCCGCCGTGAGTGAGCAGATCCCCGCAGAACAGGGTGGCGGCCGTTTCCTCGAACATCAGCCCGGCCTCCCAGCCATGCGGCACGTGCGGCGTGTCGATCCACCGCACCCGCCGGCCGCCGAGGTCGATCGTTTCTCCGTCCGCGAGGGCCCGCGGCGGGCGGTCGGCCAGGTCGGTCAGGGACACCATGCAGGCGGTCCGGCCGTGCACCACCTCGGCGCGAGGCGCCGCCGCCAGCCAGGCGTTCAAGGACCCGCACTCGTCGGCCTCGACGTGGCCGAAGCTCAGGTAGCGCAGCCGCTCCAGCGGCATCACCCGCGCCACCGCGTCCGAGATCAGCGGGAAGAAGCCGCGGTGGCCGAGGTGGAACAGCATCGGCGCCTCCGCGTCGATGAGGAACTGGTTGAAGGTGAAGGGCTGACCGCCGCCCACCGTGGCGGCTGTCGAGAAACGATAGACGCCCTCGGCGATTTCGTCGGTCCTGGTTTCCATGACACGCTTTCCCTTACATGAACGGTCTCGCCGGCCTCACCCTTTCACCCGAATACCGGCGGGTGTCGGTCTGCCCAGGGGCGGGCAGCCTCGAGCTGGGAGGCAAGGCGCAGCAGGACGTCGTCCGCGCCGAGCCTCGCCTGCAGCATCACCCCGACCGGCAGGCCTTCGGCGTTCCAGTAGAGCGGCACGCTCGCGGCCGGGTGGCCGAAGGCGTTGGCCAGCGGCGTGAACGGAATGAAGGCCGCCACCCGGCGTCTCAGCTCGCCCTGATCGTCGAGGTCGGGATCGAGCACGCCGAGGCGGACCGGCGGCGAGCCGAGCGTCGGCGTCAGCAGCACGTCGTGGCGCTCCAGGAACGCCCCCATCGGCCGGTGCATCCGCCAGAGGTTGCGGTAGCCGAGCATGACCTCCCCGGCTGTCTTGCCGTCGGCCAGGCTCGCCAGCGTGAAGGTCCAGCGCTCCAGGTCGTTGGCGCCCAGGGGCCGCCCGAATGCCCCGCCCAGCTCGATCAGGTCGGCGGCGGTGTTGGCGGCCAGCAGGCCCATGAAACCCTCCTCGAATGCATCGAGGTCGAGCGGCAGGTCCTCCTCGACGATCTCGTGTCCCAGGGAGGCCAGCAGGCCCGCCGCATCGTCCAACGCAGCGGCGCAATCGGGGTGAAGCGTCACGCCCGAATGGGTCTTACGGGAGACCGCGATCCGCAACATGCCGGGCGATCGGCCGACCTCCTCCGCCCACGGCCGCGCCTTGGCCGGCGCCGCATAGGGTTCCCCCGGATCGCCGCCTTCCAGGGCGTCGAGCAGGGCGGCAGAATCCCGCACCGTGCGGCTGATGATCCCGTTGGTAGCGAGGCCGTTCCAGCCCTCGGTCTCCACCGGGCCGGCCCCCACCCGGCCCCGGCTGGGCTTCAGGCCGAAGAGGCCGCAGCATGAGGCCGGGATGCGTATCGACCCGCCCCCGTCCGAGGCGGTGGCCGCCGGCACGATCCCCGCCGCCACCGCGGCCGCCGAGCCGCCGGACGAGCCGCCTGGAGAATGGGCGGTGTTCCAGGGATTGCGGCAGGGGCCGAAGACGCGCGGCTCGGTGGTCGGCATCAGGCCGAACTCCGGGCTCGCGCTCTTGCCCACGATCACCAGGCCAGCGGCCCTCGCCTTGCCGACCAGGGTGCTCTCATAGGGAGGCGGCACGCCCTTGAAGAGCGACGAGCCGTTGTTGGTCGGGACGCCCGGCAGGTTCTGGAACAGGTCCTTGAGCAGGGTCGGCACACCGGTGAACGGCCCGTCCGGCAGGCCGGCCGTAACCGCGCTGCGGGCGAAACCATCCATCCGCTCGGTGATCGCGCCCAGCGCCGGATTGTGCTTGTCGATCAGGCGGATTGCCGCTTCGGCCAGCTCCGCCGGCGTGACCTCGCCCCGGCGCACCAGGGCCGCCAGGCCCACCGCGTCGTGCTTCACGTAGTCCGTCGTACTGATCATCCCGGTCCCCCAAATCGCATTTTGCGCGACCATAGGGCGATCAGGGCCGTGATGGACAGCCCCGCGTTGGGCCTCAGCCTCCGATCACGGCCAGATTGTGCACGACCTTGGTTCCGCCATGGCCGTCGCTGGCGAATGAGAACCCCGCCGCCGCGGCGCTACCGCTGGCTCCGGAGGCCATGTACTGGCCGAAAAGAGCAATCGAGGTCGCGTGGGTTCCCGATACCAGCGTCAGCACGCCTTGCGACCCGTCGGCGCTCTCCGTGAAGGTCGAAGCGTTGGAAATCGAGGCAAAGTCGGTGATGTCGATCGCGTTGCCGCTGTTGGCGATGGTCGCGAACTGCTTGATGGTGTCGCCGTTCAGGATGGCGGAGGCATTCTTTATCGTCGTCCCGCCAGCGCTGGAGGCGATCATCGTCAGCTTGCCCGCCGCGCCCCCGGTGATCGTCTGCCCCGCACCGGTCGCGCCGCCCGCGGTGATGGTGTCGGCGGTGGTGCTCTGGTCGTTGATCACCAGCCCGGCTTGGGCGTTGGCGGTGACGTTGTAGGCCGCCGTCGACGCCTTCAGGTTGAGCATGGCGATGCCGCTGTCCGCAGCGTTCAAGTTGATCGCGCCGCCGCCGGTCACATTGACGGTCATCGTTCCCCCGACGCCGCCCGTGATCAGCGCCCCGGCCGTGGCGGCCGTGGCGTTGACCGTGTCCGGCCCGGCCCCGCCGTTCACCGTCTCCAGCGCGCTGCCGAGGGTGACCGTGTCCGATCCGTTCCCCAGGTTGATCACGTCGCTGTCGTTGGCCCCGGTGATCGAGATGCTCGCCGGGTTGGGATTGGCCGGGTTGCGCGCGACGGACGTGACGTTCACGCTCGCCGCCTGGCCCGACCGCAGGATGATCGTCTGGTTGGTCCCCGGAACGGCTGCCGTGCCCGCCTGTCCCTCGAAGACGGTGATGGTCTGGAAGTTGGCCAGGCTCGCGGCCGAGCCCAGGTTGAACGTTCCGTAGCCCTTCAGGACCAGGGTGTTGCTTCCCCCGCCCCCGTCCAGCGAGGTCGCCGCCAGGATATTGACCGCCGTCGCGTTGATCGTATCGTCGCCGGCGCTGCCGGTGACGGCGGTCACGCCGGCGGACAGGGCCAGGTTGGTCGCCGCGTCGAGCTTCACCCGCACCTTGGTCGTCAGAGGGTTCAGCGTCACCGTCCCGGTCCCGCCGTCGGTGATCTCCAGCACGTCCGCGCCGGTTCCGCCCACCACCTTCAGCCCCGCATTGGCGGCGGTGGCCTGGACCAGCACGCTGGCCGAGCCGGCGTTGACGATGTCCGAAGCCACCACGCCGGTGATGGTGTCGGCGGTGGTGCTCTTGTCGGTGATCGTCAGGCCCGCGAGCCCGCCCACGTTCACCGAATAGGGGGTGGTCGACAGGTTCAGGTTGAGCGCGGTGATGCCGCTGTCCCCGGGGTTCAAGGCGAAGGACCCGCCGGCGGTGGCGTTCGCGGTCAGGTTGACGGTCATCGTCCCCCCGACGCCACCCTTGATCAGCGCCCCGGCCGTGGCGGCCGTCGCGTTGACCGTGTCCGGGCCCGCGCCGCCGTTCACCGTCTCCAGCGCGCTGCCCAGGTTCACGATGTCCGTGCCGGTCGCCAGGTTGATGGTGGCGCTGTCGTTGGCTCCGGTGATCGTGATCCCGGAGGTCGAGGGCGTCGAGCCGGGCAACGGCAGAACATTGACGGTCGCGTTCAGGCCGTTGCGCAAAACTACCTGCGTCTTGGTCGCGGCGACCGCCCCGGTCGTCGACTGCGCCTCGTTGACGGTGATCACGTCGATGTTCGCCAGGGTCTTCGGAACGCCGAGGTTGAACAGGCCCACGCCTTGTATGGCTAGGGTGTCGAAGCCGCCGCCGGTGTCGATGCTGTCGTTGGCGCCCAGCGTCCCTACCGCCACCTTGACGGTGTCGTCGCCGAAGCCGCCGTGGATCGTGTCCGTCCCGGTCGTCAGCGTGTAGGTCTGGCCCGCCGGCTTGGTGAGCGTCAGGGAGGTCGACAGGGTGTTCGACGACTGCTGGCCGTCATTGACCGAGATCGCCAGAGTGCGCGACGCATCGGTGTTGCCGCCGGTCGCGTCCTTGACGCTCGACGAATAGGTGATCGAATCGAGCGCGGCCTGATAGGCAGCCACCGAGGCGACGCCGCTCAGGGTCAGGGCCCCGGTCGCCGCGTTGTAGGCGCCGGTGATGGCGCCTGTGTTGGTGAAGTTCAGCAGGTCGCCGGCCAGGAAGCCGCTGGAGATGCTGATCGTTGCCAAATTCACGGTGGTGGATTCGGAATCGACCAACGCCATGGAGGGCGCGATGGCGACGGCGGGACCGCCGAGCAGGTAGGACGCCGCGGATCCCGGGTTGGACAGCGCCGGCGGAGCGGGGCCGAGCACGACCGCCGTGGGCGCGCTTGTGGCGGACACGGCCACATTGTTGTCGTTGGTCGCCTTTCCGACCACGGTGATCGTCCCCCCGACGTCGGCCGGGACAACGAGAAAGGTCGAGCCGACCGCGCCGTTGATGTCGACGCCGTTCAACTGCCATTGGAAGCTAAGGGTGTCGTCCGGGCGATAGCCGGTGGCCGAGGCGCTCAGTGTCAGGCCTTGCTGCGCTGTCCCGATGATGGACACCGACCCGATGGTTGGCGCGGCGTCCAAAGCCGCCGAAGTTGGCCCGCTGGTCGTCGACACCTTGACGCCATTCCCGTTGGCAGCGGTGGCCACCACCTCGATCAGGACGCCCTCGTCGGCCTCCTGGACCACATAGGTCGAGCCGGTCGCCCCGGAGATGTTGGACCAAGTGTTCCCGCCGTCCGCCGAGCTCTGCCACTGGTAGGTAACCGGATTGTCGGCCTGGCCGGCGGTCGCGCCGGCCGCCGTCAGGACCTGACCCTCCTGGGCCGTTCCGGTGATCGTCGGCGTCGTCACCGTTGGCGCCGCGTCGCTCACCGGCAACGTCGCCAGGCTCGTGGCGCCGGCGGTGAGATTCTGGGCGTTGGTGGCCGTGGCCACCACCTTGATCAGGACGCCCTCGTCGGGCTCCTGGACCACATACGTCGAGCCGGTCGCCCCGGAGATGTTGGACCAGGTGTTCCCGCCGTCCGCCGAACTCTGCCACTGGTAGGTCACCGGATTGTCGGCCTGGCCAGCGGTGGCGCCGGTCGCCGTCAGGACCTGACCCTCCTGGGCCGTGCCCGCAATCGTCGGTGTCGTCACCGTCGGCGCCGCGTCGTTCACCGGCAGCGTCGCCAGGCTCGTGGCGCTGGCGGTGAGATTTTGCGGTGAGGTGGCGGTGGCCACCACCGTGATCACGCCGGCCTCGTCGCCTTCCTGGACCACGTAGGTCGAAGCTGTCTGGCCGCTGATCGCCTGCCCGTTCAGCTGCCACTGGTAGCTGACGGTGTCTGCCGGGTCGCCGGCGACCGCTCCGGTAGCGGTCAGTGTCTGGCCCTCCTGGGCTGTCCCCGTGATCACCGGCGTCGTCACCGTCGGAGGCTGCGAAGAGGGAGTGGTGAAGGTGACCGGCACGGTTTCCTGGACCGTCCCGCCGATCGTTGCGGTGATCGTCTCGCCCTGGACGACGCCGGACGCCAGGGTGGTGGTGAACACCCCGCTAGCGTTGGTGACGCCGCTCGCGGAGGCGAAGGAATTGCCCGTGCCGTCGCCCGAAAGGGTGACCGCCTGGCCGGCCAGGGTATCGCCCTGGGCGTCGAGCGCCGTCACGGTCAGGGTGACCGTCGACACGCCGTCGGCCGGGGCGGACGCCGCGCTCTCGGTCAGGGTCGAGGTTGTCGCCGACGGCACGCCCGCGGAAGACAGCGAAAGAATTTCCTGCACCGTCCCGTTGATCGTCGCCGTGATCGACGAGGTTGGCGCCAGGTGGTCCGAAACGGTGGTCGTGAACAGCCCGTTGGAGTCGGTCACACCGCTGGCGTTTCCGAACGTCGCTCCCGCGCCTGCCAGCGTCACGTTCTGGCCGACCACCAGATTGTCGTTGGCGTCCCGCACCGTCACGGTCAGGGTCGTCGCGTACTGGCCGCTCGCCGATACCGACCCTGGGGCGGCGACCAGGCTGGAGGTCACCGCCGACGGCGCCCCCGGCGTGAACGTCACGGGAGTGGTTTCGGTGGTCCCGCCCTCAGTCGCGGTGATCGTCTCGGTCCTGGCCAGGGTTGAGGCAAGGGTAGTCGTGAACACGCCGTTCGCGTCCGTCGTGCCGGTGATCGTCGCCAGGGCGTCGATCCCGAAGGCGTTGTTCGAGCCGTCCCCGGAAAGCGTCACCGACTGGTTGGACGCCGGATTGCCGCTGGCGTCCTTGAGCGTGACCGTCAGGGCGAAGGTCTGGACGCCGTCTGCGGTCACCGGTCCCGCGCTCGTCGTGAGGGTCGAGGTCGAGGAGGACGGCGGCCCGCCGGTGAAGGTCACCGACGTCTGTTCCTGGAGGGCGCCCTCCGTCGCCGTAATGGTCTCGGTGCGCGCCAGTGTCGAGGCGAGGGTGGTCTGGAACACGCCGTTGGCGTCCGTCGTACCGGCGCTGCCGTTGGCGCCGAAGATGTTGCTGGCGCCGTCTCCGGTCAGCGTCACGTTCTGGCCGACCACCGGATTGCCGTGGGCGTCCCGCACCGTCACCGTCAGGGTCGTGGTCGAGACACCGTCCGCCGTGACCGGGCCGGCGCTCGCCATCAGGGTCGAGTTGTTCACGGAAGGGGCGCCCGCGGTGAACACGATCGCGATCTGTTCCTGAGCCGTGTTCTCAGTGGCGGTGATCGTCTCGGTCTGCGCCGTGGTCGAGGCCAAGGTCGTGGTGAACGTCCCCGACGTGTCCGTCACGCCGATGATGGCGCCGAACGTGTTGTTCGATCCGTTGACCGACAGCTTCACCTCCTGGCCCGTCAACGGGTTGCCGGCGGCGTCCTCAAGCATCACTGTCAGGGTGGTGGTCTGCACGCCGTCCGCCGTCAGCGTCGTGGGACTGGCGTTCAGGCTCGACTTGGTCGAGTCGGGGTGATGCGCGGCGGCCGTGAGATTTACTGAAAGCGTCTGCTGAACGAATCCGCCCTGGCCGTCCGAAGCCTCCACCGTCACCTGGTACTGGTCCGGCGTCCCTGACGCGGAGGGCGGCGGATTGTTGGCGTCCGGCTCGTTGTTGAAGCGGAGCTCGCCGGCGCTGTTGATCTGGAACAGACCGGAATCGCCGCCGCCGCCGCCGCTCGCGGGCACGATGGCGTAGGTCATGGCGCCGGCGAAGGCGGTCTCGGTCGCCTGGACGGTGGTCACGAGCGAGGTCTTGTCCGACATCGTCACGGAGCCGGTGGCGCCGCCGCCGTTGGATGTGACCACCGGCTCGGCCGTGCCGGTATAGTTGGCCTGGAGCAGGATGTAGCTCGGTTGAACGCCGGCTGTATTCGGATCGCTGTCGACCTGCCGCTGGTTTCCCTCGACGTTGACGAGCACGCTGTTGCCGGAAACGATGACGTTGCTGGCGTTCAGCGGCGTCGTGAAGCCGGCCTGGCTGACGATCGAGAACCCCGCGAAATTGGCCGGAAGGCCGTTCGGGAAGGTGACCAGCACACCGTTGTAGGGCTGGTTGTTGAAAGACACCACACCGTTCGCACCCCAGACGCTCGGGTCGAGCGGGAAGGCGACGCGGATGGTCGACGAGTTGATGTCGACGGTGGCGAGGCCGTCGACGCCATTTCCTATTCCGGCATTGGGAAGGTTCTGGAATTCGACTCCCGCACCGACGGTCCCAATCTGGGTGTCACCGGGGAGGCCGACCAGCGTGGTCGGCGTCGATCCGTTGATGTATTGCGCCTCCACCGGCTGGCCGTCGAAGACCGGCGGGGGCGCGACGACGGGCGCCTCCGCGGTGGGGGTGACCGTCACCGCCAGGTTCTGCTGCTGCAGATTCCCCGCCTGATCCTGCACCGCGACGGTAACGTTATAGAGATTGTGGTGGCCGGAGTCGGCCGGCGACTCGAATTCGGGCGCGGCGACGAACGTCAGCACGCCGGTGGACGAATTGATCTGGAAAAGCCCCCCGTCGGCGGCGCCACCGTTCGCGACCGGCACGATCGAATAGGTCGGGGTCTGGCCGGGCGCGTCGGTCGCGGCGACCGTCGTGACTGACGTCTGGTCGTCTAAGACGGTGAAATTGGCCGACGAGGTGATCTGCAGGGGCGACGTCGAACTGTTCGACGGCACGAACGTGACGTCGACCCAATAGTTGGTGCCCTGGTAAGAGGAGGCGGGGTCCTTCGCGGTCGGACCATAGTCGTAGACGCCGTTGCCGCCCGACGGCGCGATCAGATAGCCGCTTGGCGACGTATAGGTGCTGAGGAAATAGCTGTTGCTGGCGATGTAGTCGCCCAGGGTGTGGTACGAGGCCGTGTAGACGGTGTTGGCCTGGATGACGATCGGCGCGCTGAGCGTCGCCGTCTGCCAGCCGCTGTCGCCAGGCGACGCGGTGAAGGTCGCCGTGCCCAGCAGGACACCGGTGGGGCTCCACAGGTGGCCCTGGCGGGTGGTGAAGTCGGTGTCCGCGGCCGAACGATAGTATTTGATCTGGGTGATCGTTCCGGCGACGTCCGACTCGAAACGGACGCCCAGTTCGTTGCCGCCGTTCCCGTTGTCGTCAAAGACCGTGGCGTTGATGCCGGCGGCGGGACCGTCGGTGGAATTGAACAGCCCGAAGCCGGTCCCGGCCGCCGCCGCGCTGACGAGCAGCGACGTCGAGGCCAGCTGCGAGACGTCGGTCTGCATGTTCAGGCTGTCGTCGACCGGACGGACCAGGAGCGTGTGGCCGCCGGCGCCGGTGGCCGTCCAGCTGTAGGTCCAGTTCACCCCCCCGGTGGTCGCGGGTGTCTGGTTGGCAATGTTCCAGGTGACGCCGTCGTCGGTGGAGACCTGCACCGCGGCGACCTTGCCGTAGTTGGCCGAGCTGCTGGCGTTGTTGTCGTCCAGCGCCGTGCCGCTGATCGTCACGTTCTGGCCCACGGCCACGCTGGCCGGGGCGCCGTTCACCATGATCGTCGCGTGCGGGGCGATCACATCGGTCGACGCGGATGCGAGCACGAGGTTGGTCTGCAGCGTCTGCGGCTGCGCGCCCATCTGGGCGAGCAGATTGACCGTCACCTGCTGGATCGTCGGATTGGCGATGTTGGCGCCGTAGGGCTGCGAGTCATGCTGGTCGCTGAGGCCCCAGGTCCAGAACACGGTCCCCGCCCCGAACACCAGCGCGCCGCTGGGCGCCTTATATAGCGACAGCTGATGCCTGACCTGCCCTGGCGATTCGTGGTTGCCCTGATCCGTCAGCACCGCGCTCCAGGTGACGGTGGTGTCCGACAGGTGGATCAGGTCGGCGGGCGTGGTGGCGTTGTAGGGAGAGGCGTCGAATTCGTAGCCCAGGATCCCCGGAGCCAGGTTGGTGGCGCCCCCGTTGGTGGCGACAACGGTGTTCTTCCAGAACGCCAGTTGCGATTCAGGCGCCGTCACGGTGATGCCGGCGCCCATCGCGCCGGTGCCGTCGGCCGCGAACAGCTGGCCGGTCAGGGAATTGGGCTGATTGCCTCCGCCGATCGCATCCAGCTTGCCGTTGGCGTCCCGCGAGGTCGCGAAGCGGCCGTCGATCCAGGTACCCGTCCATTGGTCGCTGGGGTCATCGTTCGTATAGGCAGAAGCGGGCGCGGCGGGGTTATTGTAGTCCCAGGTCTCCTTGTAGCAGACCAGCGTCCGATAGGCGGTCGGCGACCCGTCGGTCGAGGCTGTGCTCGCCGCATAGCGGGTCTTCCAATAGACTTCGTTGCCGCTCAGGAAGGCGAGGTTGACGCCCGCGTCGCGCGCGGCCGTAACGTTGGCCCGCTGGTTGCCGGACCAGTATTCGTCATGGCCGACAGAAAGAAAGACCTTGTGACCGAGCAGGGCGTTGACGCCCAGCCGGTCGGTATCGACGCCGGCGATGTAGGAGACGTTGTAGCCGTTCTGCTCGAGCCAGGAGATCCCGGCGTATTCGGCCCCCATCAGGGAATCCTGCGCGCCTGCCGCCGGCCCATTGGTGATCAGCGGCCGGTTGTAGCTGACCGCGTAGGTCCGGCTCTGCGAGCCTAGGCCCGGATCGGCCACCGGCGGGTGCGAGACGTTGCCGCCGTAGAAATTGGCCCCGACCTGGCCATTGTTGCCGCCCCAGGCGTTATAGGCCTGCCAGGTCGGATCGGAGGTCTGGAAGACCACGTCGCTCTTGCCGCCGTCGTCGCGCACGATGAACGGGATCTGGTTGGAGTCGCCGTTGTCGTCCCGGACGATCCGCGCCATGTAGACGCCGGAGACCGCCGTGGCCGGCGTCGTCCAGCTGGCGGAGACAGCCCAGTTGCCCGCGTCGACCTCGCCGGTGGTCGGGTCCACTAGCGCATTGGGTTGGGCGACGCCGGTAAGGCCATTGATCGTCGTCACCAGGGTGGCCCCGTCGCCGCCGTAGTAACCCAGCCGATAGATCTCGATGTGATAGGGAACCTTGGCCCCGAGAGCCGGATCCGTCGCCGCGTTCATGTTGATCTTGAACGAGACGGTATCGCCGCGATTGATGCTTATGTCGGTCGCGAAACCCTCGATCTCGCCGGGGCTCGTCGGGGCATTCCAGACAGAGTCTGGGGTACCCCGCTTCTGGTTCTCCAGGACGATAGGATTAACGGACATATAGGCCAACCCCAAACAGACAATGGAGTCAGTATTATACTGAACTTTCCGGCCAAACTGATTGGCTGGAAAGTTTTTTACAATTGTCGGTACAGAAACGTACGAAGTACAACTGCTGATACCTCGCCATGACGGGATTTCGCCTCACTCTTGAGCGTAGGCCTGCCAATTCACCTTGTCGATGCAGTTCACAAAGGTTGACATATCGGATGCAACAATTTCGGGTTCTGTGCGATATCGCACATTGCCACAATTACACCGCGGAGATTGAGCATCACCCCTGTAGGGTGTTGTTTCCGCCCTGTCAGAGGCGCCGTCGGCGAAAAGATCGTGGGGAAAACCGGAGAAGACGTTCGCGTCCGTGAGGTGAAGGAGGCCGACTGGAAGCGCTGGCTGCCGCTCTGGGATGGGTACAACGCCTTCTACGAGCGGATCGGGCCCACTGCCCTGCCCGGGGCCGTGACGCGAATGACCTGGAGCCGGTTCTTCGATCCGGCCGAACCGGTTCACGCCCTGGTCGCGGAGGCGGACGGCGCCCTCCTCGGGCTCGTCCACTACCTGTTTCATCGCAGTACGACGATGATCGCGCCGATCTGTTACTTGCAGGACCTGTTCACCAGCGCCGAGGCGCGGGGCAAGGGCGTGGGCCGGGCCCTGATCGAGGCGGTCTACGACCGCGCCCGGCAGGCCGGCTCGAGCCGCGTCTACTGGCAGACCCACGAAACCAACGCCGTAGCCCGGCGGCTCTATGACAAGGTCAGTGTCAGATCAGGCTTCATCGTCTACCGCACCGAGGTCTGAGCGAGGTTTGTCAGCCCACTCCCACGCCCCACGCTTCAGATACTTGTCGAACCCGGCGATCGCCGGTCGGGGCCTACGCCCCGGACGCGGAGACGACGCCGGCCGGCCTCGGTGATCGCCCACGCGGCGCCTGTCCAGCGGTTCCATTCGGCAGCGAAGGGGCGAGGAACGGGACAACGAACACGAGGCTCGCCGCCGCCGAATGTCGTCTCGTCGCCAACCCCATCCCCTATGCCGAACCAGGCGGGGCCCATCTCGATTTGGCAAGCGGGCCCCCCTGGACCGTGGCCAGGATTTCGGGGCCTAATCGGCAACTTTGCGCGGCGGGCAGGAGGAATTCCAAGGGCATGGCGACCATAGCGGAGGCGCCCGCGCGGCCGATCCCGTCCCTGGCGGTGCGCTGGTATGTGCTGATCGTGATGTGCGTGGTCTACGCCATCTCCATCGCCGACCGCTACGTCGTCTCCACGGTGCTGGATCCGATCCGCAAGGACCTGCATCTTACCGACAGCGGCGTCGCCCTGCTGACCGGAGCGCCGCTGGCCCTGTTCTACGTCAGCTTCGGCATCCCGATCTCCTGGCTCGCCGACCGCTCCAACCGCCGCAACATCCTCGCAGCCTCCCTCGTGGCCTGGTCGGCGATGAGCGCGCTGTGCGGCCTCTCGCGCACCTCCTGGCAGTTCATGCTGGCCCGCATCGGCGTGGGCGTCGGCGAGGCCGGCGGGACGCCGCCCGCCAATTCGATCATCGGCGACTACTTCCCCGCCGGCCGCCGGCCCATGGCCATGGCTATCTTCGCCCTGGGCGCCCCGATCGGAGCCTGGATGGGCGCGGACCTGGCCGGTTGGGTCGCCAACCTCTACGGCTGGCGCGCCGCCTTCTTCGTGCTCGGGGTTCCCGGCGTCGCCATCGGCCTCCTGGTCTGGATCACCATCCGCGAACCGGAGCGCGGGCGGCTGGACGAGAGCGCCGAGACCGCGACCCCCTCGTTCTGGGCGACCGTGAAGTTCATGCTGAGCCAGAAGGCCAGCTTCCACGTCATGACCGGCGGCGCCCTCTCGGCCTTCTGGGGCTGGGGGCTGATGTACTTCACCCCGACCTTCATCCAGCGCACCTGGTCGCTCAGCGTGGGCGACGCCGGCGCCGTGGTCGGGCCGATCCACCTGATCGGCGGCTCGCTGGCCAGCCTGATCACGGCCTGGTGCTGCGCCCACCGCGCCTTCACTGATCCCCGCCGGGTCGTATACTTGCTGGCGGGGGTGACGGCAGTGTGTACCGTCCCCTCGTTCCTCGCCTACTGGACTCACTCCCTGCCGGTCGCCACCGTGATGTTCTGGCTGTTCATCCCCGCCATCTATTTCTACATCGGCCCGGCCATGGGCTTGGTGCAGAACCTGGCGCCGGCGAAGATGCGGGCGATGTTCATCGCCGTCTCCCTGGTCTCGGCCAATGTGCTGAACCTCATCGTCGCGCCCTGGATCGTCGGCTGGCTGAGCGACCGCTTCGGCGGCGCCCACGGCGGCGACGCCGCCTCCCTGCGCCTGGCCCTCCTCATCCTCGCCCCCACCGGCTTCTGGGCCGCCTTCCACTACTGGCGCGCCGCCAGGACCATCGTCGAAGACCAGAAACGGGCGATCGGCTACGTGTGAGGCGAGGCGATGAAGCTCGCCGACATCAGGACCTTCGTCGTCGCCAACCCGCCCCCGGCGTTCGGCGGGCCCTACTTCGTGTTCGTCAGGCTGACCACCGCCTGCGGGATCAACGGGATCGGCGAGGCTTACGGCGTCCCCTTCGACCCACATCTCGTCGCCCGACTGATCGAGGACATCTTCGCGCGTTACGCCGAGGGTCAGGACCCCCACGACATCGAGGCCCTGTGGCGACGCGTCTATTCCAGTGGCTACACCCAGCGCCCGGACGTGACGTTGATGGGCGTGCTCAGCGCCCTGGAGATGGCCTGCTGGGACATCGTCGGCAAGGCGGCCGGCCAGCCGGTCCACAAGCTGCTGGGCGGCGCCGTCCACGAGCGCCTGCGCGCCTACACCTATATCTACCCCCGCCCCGGCGACCGCACCGACGTGTACGCGGACCCGGACCTCGCCGCCGAACGCGCGGCCGAGTACCTGGCCCAGGGTTTCACCGCCCTGAAGTTCGACCCCGCCGGCCCCTACAGCGCCTTCGACGGCCGCCAACTCTCCCTGGAAGCACTGGACCGCTGCGAGCGTTTCGCCCGCCAGTTGCGCGAAGCGGTGGGGAGCCGCGCCGATCTCCTGTTCGGAACCCACGGTCAGATGACCGCCGCCGGCGCCATCCGCCTTGCGCGCCGGCTCGAACCTTTCGATCCCCTATGGTTCGAGGAGCCCGTTCCCCCCGACGCGCCCGAGGAAATGGCCAGGCTCGCCCGCGCCACCACCGTGCCCATCGCCGCCGGCGAGCGCCTAGCCACGAAGTACGACTTCGCCCGCCTGCTGGACGCCGGCGGGGCGGCGATCCTGCAGCCGAACCTCGGTCGCGTCGGCGGGCTCCTGGAGGCCAAGAAGATCGCCGCCATGGCCGAGGTCCGCCACGTCCAGATCGCCCCGCACCTCTACTGCGGACCCGTGGTCGGCGCCGCCAACATCCAGCTCGCCGCCTGCTCTCCCAACTTCCTGATCCTCGAAGGCATCGAGGACTGGGGCGGCTTCCACGCCAAGATCCTGAAAGCCCCGATCCGGTTCGAGGACGGCTACGTCATCCCGCCGGACGGGCCTGGACTGGGCGTCGAGTTGGACGAGGCGGTGGCGGAAGCGAACCCGTGGACCGGCGACCGCCTGCACCTGGAGATGGCGGCAAAGCCAGTGATCTGACTCGCCTCCCCCACTGGGACGCGAGGGCGTGGCATTGAACCGCCAAGGAGCCAGAAGCCAAGGCGCCCACCTGACGTCGCTTCTATTTGACAAGCGTCGCGTGGGTGTCGGCGCGCTTCGCGCGCGAGAATTAAGGCCGGACCTGCCAGGTTCCCGAGAGGTAGGCGAGTACTGTTGGCGTCTTGGCTCCTTGGCGTTTCAAGGCCTCATTCCCGGCTCTCGCAATCCCTCGTGGGGAAGAAAGCGCGGAGCCCTAGGCCGCGGCCATCTCCATAGTGGGGTAGTCGGTGTAGCCTGCGGGACCGGGGGTGTAGAGGTTCGCCGTGTTGAGTTCGTTGAGCGGGGCCCCCGCCTTCAGCCGCGCCGGCAGGTCTGGGTTGGCGATGAAGGTGCGACCGAAGCCCACGGCGTCGGCCACGCCCCCCTCCAGGTCGGCGATCGACTGCTCCAGGGTATATTGCTCGTTGACGATCAGCGGGCCGCCGAACGCCGCCCTGATCGCCGGCGCCAGCCGGTCCGGCCCCACGTGCTCGCGCAGGAAGACGTAGGCCACGCCCCGCTTCGCCAGCTCGCGCGCCAGATAGGTGAACGTGCCCTTGGGGTCGCTGTCGCCCATGTCGTGGGAGTCGCCGCGCGGGGCGAGGTGCATCCCCACCCGCTCCGCCCCCCATACAGAGATGCAGGCCTCGGCCACCTCGAGGTGCAGCCGCGCCCGGTTCTCCACTGGGCCGCCATAGGCGTCGACCCGCTTGTTCGAACCATCCTGCAGGAACTGGTCGAGGAGGTAACCGTTGGCGCCGTGGATCTCGACGCCGTCGAAGCCGGCTGCCTGGGCGTTCTCCGCGCCCCGCCGGAACGCCTCGATCACCCGCGCGATCTCTT
The DNA here is from genome assembly GCA_028290905.1 of Caulobacteraceae bacterium. Classification (GTDB taxonomy): domain Bacteria; phylum Pseudomonadota; class Alphaproteobacteria; order Caulobacterales; family Caulobacteraceae; genus Acaudatibacter. The sequence goes on from JAQGIW010000049.1 coordinate 33,510, forward strand.
CCAGTTCCAGCGCCCGGGGAACCGGGAATGCCAGCTTGGGGCGCAGGTGGCTGACGAAACCCTTGGCGGCGATCGCGCTCGCCGACACCGGCGTCGCCCCGTCCAGTTGCCCCGACTCGGAGATCCGGCCGACGTGCCACAGCTGGAGGGCGATCCGGCCGCCGGCGCGATGCACCGCGGCCGTGACCCGCTTCCAGCCCTCCGTCTGCTCGGCGGTCCACACGCCCGGCGTGCCGGGATAGCCGACGCCCATCGGCTCGACCGAGGTCGCCTCGGCGAAGATCAGCCCGGCCGAGGCCCGCTGCGCATACTGCTCGGCCACCAGCTCTGTCGGCGCCCGCGTCACCGGATCGGCCCGCATCCGCGTCAGCGGCGCCATCAGCACCCGGTTGGGCAGATCCAGGTCGCCGAGGCGGATAGGGTCGAAGAGCGTGGGCATGGGGCAGACATTCCTTCAGAGAGTGCGTCCGAAAAGTGGCGACCGGTTTTCGACAAAACGTGCGTCATGCAAGAGACGGGAGCGGCAAAGCCGCTCTGGGGTCAGGTGGGCTGAATGCGGCGCCCGCCGCAAGGGAAGGCAAGACGGCGCCGGGTCGGTGTCACCCTTCGTCGACGCTAGTCGGCCGTTCGTCGGCAGCGCTTGTCGTTGGCTGAAGCGCCTCGGCGGCTGGTCGAAACGGTCGCGCGGGAGCTGAGCCGCCTGCCTACACAGGCTTCAGTGCCGGTCGCGACCAGCCCGGCCAGATGGGAGAAACGAACATGATCAATCTGAAGGTGGGCGCTGCCGCCCTTCTCGCCTTGGCGATGGTCCAGTCCACCACCGGCGCGGTGGCCAGGACCGTCGATGTGGGCGCGTCCGACGATGTGCGGATCGTCGTCAGATACGGCGATCTGGACCTCGCCACGCCGCAGGGCGCCCACGCGCTTCACGCCCGCGTCGACCGCGCTGCGGTGCTGGTCAAGGGCGACGTCGATCCTCGCGATCTCAGGGGAGTGGCCGAAGTGCGCAAGGCGCGGGCGGCGGCGGCGGACGCGGCCGACGCGATCATCGCGGCCCATCGCGGTACAGCCTATGCCGGGATGCGCGCGGCGCCGAACAAGCTCGGACTGTGAGGTTCGGCGCGGGGAGGCGCTGGCGGCCGCCCTTCGGTGGTCGTCAGCGGCTCACCAGCGCCTTGGCGGCGGCCAGGTAGGTCCGGCCGATCTTGACGGTGGACTGGTCCAGCAGCGAGGCCTGCCACGCGCCCCGGCCGTCATGCTTCAGGCCGCCGATGAAGTCCCGTCTCACGATGACCGAACGATGCAGGCGAATGAACAGGCGCGGATCGAGCTTGCGCTCGAGCTCGGCGATGGTCTGGTGTACGAGATAGCTCCGAGACCCGACGAACAGGCGCATGTAGTCGCGTTCGGCTTCGATGCGGTCGATCCTGGTCACGGCGATGCGGATCATTTCCGCCCGGTGCGGCGCCCAGATCTCCTGTATCCATTCCGTCTTGGCGGGCGCGCCTGCGGACGCCGATTGCCGGGCGCCGTCATGCACCCGGCCGATCGCCTTGGTCAGCCGCTCGGGCGTGATCGGCTTCAGCAGATAGTCGCAGGCCGCGACGTCGAAGGCGGCCACAGCATACTGGTCGAAGGCCGTGCAGAAGACGACCGCCGGACGCGTCGGCAGATCTTCGAGGCTTCGCGCCAGGCCCAGGCCGTCGAGCCCCGGCATCGAGACGTCCAAAAGGATGAGATCGGGCGACAGGGCCTGGATGAGGCGTAGCGCCGACGACCCGTCCGCCGCCGTTCCCACGACCGAAACGGCGTCCAGCGAGGCGCAGATGACCTGCAGCCGCTCCACCGCGAGCGGTTCGTCGTCGACGATCAGGGTCCTCAAGGAGCCCTCAGCGGCCATTGCGGATAATCGGCATGGTGAGCTCCACCTCGAACCGCCCCGGCGCGGGCGCGCGCCAGTGGCAACGGCCGTCGTCGCCGAACCTTGCCGCGAGACGGTCGCGGACATTGCGCAGCCCCACGCCGGTTCCATGGACGAGGCCGTTCTCGCACGGTCCGTCCCCGACGCTGTTCGCCACCGTCAGCACCAAGCGGCTCTCGCGCTCCTGAGCGCTGATGGCGATGGTGACCGGCCTGACCGTCCGCGACACGCCGTGCTTCACGGCGTTCTCGACCAGCGGCTGCAAGATCAATCCCGGGACCTGCGCCGTCGCCAGGGTCTCGGACAGGTCGATCTCGACAAGCAGGCGATCGGGGAAACGCACCGCCTCGATGTCGAGATAGAGCCGCTGAAGCGCGATCTCCTCGGCCAGCGAGACATCCTCGGTGGGATCGCCGCTCAGGCTGGTGCGGAAGAAGGTCGCGAGGTTGAGGATCATCCGTTCGGCCTGCTCGCCCTTGCCGGTGAGAATGAGGGAGGACAGGGAATTCAAGGTGTTGAACAGGAAGTGTGGGTTTACCTGGTAGCGCAGCGCGCGAAGCTCGGCGTACTGGGCGGCGGCCCTCAGCTCCGCGGATCGCCGCTCGAGCACCCTGACCTCGCCCGCATAGCGCAGCGACAGGAAGAGCGAGGCCCAGGCGACGAAGAAGAAATAGCCGTTGGCCGAATTCTCGGCGATCGCCTGCCACGGCGCCATGTCGTGCTCCGAGGTCGCATGGCCGACGTTCAGAGTTTCGGGCTGGCCGCCCGCATTCGTCGGAGAGGGCGCCGAGGGGCGCACGTGGACCTGCGCCGGGTAGGACTTGGAGGAGATGTCTTCGAAGACGAAGAAGTTGAGGGCGCCATAGGCAATGGCCGACGGAAGGGCCAGGGCCGCGGCCGTCGCCATGCTCCGTCTCATCGAGGCGGCGGACGATCCTCGCAAGAAGACATAGAATATCGCCGTGATGACCATGCTCAGGCTGGCCACGATGACCCGCCTCCCCAGCATCTCGACCTGGTGGGGCTCCTGCAGGATGAACGCGCGGGTCGAATTGACTAGGAAATAGAACGTCCAGAAGCCGACGATCGACAGCCAGGCGATGCGTGAGTCGCGCCGGAGGGAGGCGGGCGGGTCGAGGCGGGGCGGCATGGTCGATTGTAGCGCGATATAGGCAGAGGGCGAGCCCCCAGGCTGCTACCCGTCGAACCTCATGCCCCGTTCGTCGAATGCTTTGGGGACCTCACCCTGGTGGTTGTCGGCCTCCCGCTCTCGCTCCGGCCGCGCCGCGACGCGCAGGAACAGCGCGCGCCGTAGATCGGCAGCGGGGACGGGTGAAAACCACCGCCTTTCTACGCCTCTCCCAGTACATAGGCGCGGTGCGCGGGGGTATAGACTTCCGCCGGCTGTGACTCCGGTCCGGCCAGGTTCGCGATCAGGTGGGCCGCTAGCGCCGGCTCCGATGGCAACCGGTCGAAGAACTGCCGTCGGCGCGCGCGGCCGCGCTCTTCGAAGTCGCAGGTCAGGGTCGCTTCGATCTCGGTGATGAATCTCAGGCGCCGGAGCCTCTCCCCGCGCTCCGCGGCGTAGGGCGCAAAGGCGGCCGGCGACCAGTCATCGGACGCGAGGAGGATCTCGGAAACGATACGGGCGTCGCGATAGGCGCTGGAAAGGCCGCAGCCGGACAGCGGATCGGTCCAGCCGGCGGCGTCGCCGATCAGCACGCCGCCTTCCGTGAAAGGACTTTCGGCGACCGTTTCATTGTTGAGGAAGGTGATCATCGGTCCTGCCGGACGAGCCGCCGCGATCGCCGCGGACCTGGGGCAGCAGCCGAGTTGGAACGCGGCGAGGAAGGCGTCCAAGCCGCCCTTACCGGCGAACCGCTTGCGCTGGCCGACAGGCCACCAGCCATAGATCCGCGCCCGGCCTTCGCCCTGTGGAAAGACGGCGAAGCAGAAATCCTCCTCGGTTCCCAGGGTCCATGTGTCGGGATCCCAGCCCTCGGCGCCGGCGATCAGCATGCCGCTCAGCAGGGTCCGCGGCGCGCCGACGTTAAGCGGAATCCCCAGGGCTTCGCACACCGCCGAAGCCCTGCCGTCAGCGCCCGCGACCAGACGAGCCCGCGCCGTGAACCGGGCCCCCTGCGCCTCGTAGCTGACGTTCGGCGCGGCGCCGGCCTCGAGCGTCAACACGTCGACCCCGCGTCGCACCGTCGCCCCCGCGGCCTCGGCCTGGCCCAGCAGGGCTTGGCAGTGTTGGGGATGGCCGATCGCCAGGATTCCGCGTACCCCCGGCAGGAACCGGGCCATGTCCAACGGCGTGGATTCCGCCATTTCGGCAGTCTGCAACTCGTCGTATCCGACGTTCCTGCCGAGGTAATGCGCGCCGGCGGCGATCAGCGCGTCATGCAACCCGAGGTCCTGCGCCTCCTTTACGCCCCACTGCAGCAGGGCTTCACCGCGCACGTGGTCGGAGAAGGCCTCGGATTTCTCGAGAAGCAGGACATTCAAACCGGCGCGCGCCAGCACCGTCGCCAGCGCGGAGCCAGCAATCCCGGCTCCGACAATGACAACGTCATGGACATCGTCGGCGCCGGCCATTCTGCTCTCCCGCCTCAGCGGCAGAGACCTTACAGTCTGGGCGTAGCCTTACAAGGCGGCGTCGCCTGCCCTCAGCCTGAGCCGGCGCGGCGCGTGGCGAGGACGTAGGCGGCGACGCCGGATACGATCAGGACGGCGGAGGCGAAGACGAGCTTGGCCGCCTCCAAAAGCTGGTTCCTGGCGTCCGGGCTGGGAACGAGGGTGCAGAGCACCGCGACGATGGTGGCGGCCATGCCGACCGCGCCGACGGCCAGGGCGACGCGACACCCGCCGGGCGTGCGCCAGGCCTTCGCGGGCGCGGCGCCCGATCGCGCCACCCCCACCTGCAACTTCAGGAACACGGCGAACAGGAACAGGAACGGCAGGGTGTAGGAGAGGACGCTCATGGCCACGAGGAAGTCGTAGGCGCCCTTTAGCGTGTCGCCGGCCTGGGAAAGGACGACGATCACGGCGACGACTGCCGTCTGCACGGCGATGGCGACCACCGGGGCGCCGGATTTCGGGTCGCGCTTGCCGAAGGCTGGGGGCAGCACGGCGTCGATCCCCGCCGCGAACGGCAGGCGCGCCGCCACCCCGAACCAGGCGCTGTAGGAGCCGAGGAGGCAGAGGAAGCCGCCAATGAGCACCAGGGGCGCGAGGGCGCCGAGACCCAGCGTCTTCAGCCCGAGGATCAGGGCGTCGGGCAGGCCGGAGAGGCGCGTCGCGGCCTGGGGCGTCAGGATCGCCAGCATCGAGGCCGTCCCCGCCAAGTAGAAGGCGATCTGCAGCAGCGTCACGCAGGCGAGGACGGCCAGGATGGTGCGCATGCCGCCGCGCACGTCATTGCGCAGGAAGGCCAGCGCCTCGCTCCCGCCGACGGCGAACACCATGGTCGCCCACAGGATGGCGCCGTCGGCGTTGAGCGGCGGGGCGTAGCTGGCGCGGGCGAAGTCCGTGGCCGAACCCTGCCTGGCGAACACCAGCATGCCCACCACGGTGAGCAGCGCCACAAGGACGATGTTCGACGCCCCACCGACGTTGGAGAGCCACTTCCCCGTGCCGAGGCCGAGGTAGTGCAGGGCGCCGACCGCGATGGACAGCCCCACCGCCACGCCGGTGAACAGCCATGGCGAGCCGATCAGCGCCTTCCCCGCCGGCCCGATGGCCAGGGCCAGGAGGTTCAGCATGAACACCAGCATGGCCGAGAAGAACGGCAGGTTGGACGCCCAGTAGAGCCAGCCGCAGAGGAAGCCCCAGAACGGCCCGAAGGCCTCCTCCGTCCAGACATAGACGCCGCCCTCGCCGGCGAAGCGCGTCGTCAGCTCCGCCGTCGCCACGATCAGGGGTCCGGAGAACACCACCACCGCCAGCACCCAGATCCACAGCGAGGCGGGCCCCGCCGCCGCCGCGACGCTGATCCAGCGGATCGAGAGCGCCATGGAGGCCGCATAGAAGAAGAGATCGGCGAACCCTAAGGTCTTCGCGGCGGCCATGACGGCATTCCCCCGCCCCGGCAGGACGACGCGGCGCGCCATGAGCTATGGCCTTTTGGGATCAGAAAGGCGCGCTCTCGTCCAGGGATAAAGGCGTAGGCGCCCTTAGCGGCAGCCAACGTTCCCAAAGACCAACAAGGCTGGAGGCGGGCGGAAACGAAAGCGCCGCCGGCCTGACGACCAACGGCGCTCTGTTCCGGCGCGAGCCGCGTTCACGCCGCGATGATTGCATCCCTGCGGCGCATCCGAGCGCCCGCACCGACGCAGCCGACGCCGATCAGCATAAGCGCCCAGGTGGCCGGTTCAGGCACCGATCCGCCGCCGCCACCGCCACAATCCCCCGTGCAGCCCTGGTAGGCGCCGGTGGAGTAGAGCCTTGCGTTTGACAGGCCCTGGATGTTGAACAAGATCGATTGCAGGCCGCCAACCAGATTCCCCGCATCAAACTCGTAAAATGCCGTGGCCTGGTACCCAACCCCTGTCGGCGAACCCTTTGCCGCGCCGACGTGAAAGCTGATCACCGTTTCGCCATACATTGGCACACTGAAATCAACCGCGTTTGGTTCCGAATTTCCGGGGAGGTTCGAGAGGGTTGAGAGAACCGTGAAATTAGTTGCCGTGAACGTGGAGACGCCCAGCAGTGTGTTCAGCGCGACCGCCGTGTCGGCGTTATCCGTGGGGCTGCCACCGTCCAGATTACCCGTGTACCATCCGGTACAGGCCTGCGCGCCTGGCGTGATGTCGCCCGACGCACAGGCGTGGCCGCCCAGCGTCGGCCCCGTGCCGCCGCCACCACCCTTTGCCAGGGCGAGTTGCGGCGCGCCAATCACCAAGGCCGCCGTGGCCATTCCGAAAACCAAGTTACGCATTTACACACCCCCGAGCCAAAAGCGGCTCAAATCTGGCTTAAGGGAACCGCGGCGCTCTTTCAAGCCATAATTAGCCTCAAGATGAACATATAAGTGGCAGTCAGGGGCCGAGCGAAGACGGAAATTGGACGGCGGCCGACGCGGGCTGCTGCTGGAGCCGCAGCTGCTCTCTGGAGATGGCGCGTTTCGGCCGGCGTCTGTCCCAACTTCAACGCCGAGGACGCCGGCGAACGCAATCGAGCTTCTGTCCCTAGGCGCCCGGGGCCGTTGAGCGCCGTACAGTCGCGCAAGATAGTGGCCGGCGGCGGCGCGCGTTCTGAGATCAGCCGAGCGACGCCTCGCTCAGGGTGCGCACTGTCTCCAGCGCGATCGGCCCTCAATGGGCGTCTTCGGCGTGTTCCGCCAGTTCCGACAGGCGCAGCACTTCGAACAGCAGCGCGATCCGCTCGCGGTCGAGCAACCGACCCGTAAGCGTCTCGTACCGGCCGATGATCCGGGCGGCCAGGTCGGGGGAGATCATGTTGGCGTAGATGAATTCCTGCTGCAGCTGGCCGAAGCCGGAGTCGCCAAAATCGTAGACGCCATTCAGGCGCCGGGCCGCGGGGTCAAAGGCCATGTTCCAGCCGTGGCCATCGAAGAAGCCGTAGGTGCGGCCATGCGGGTCGGGCGGCAGGGCGCGCCAGGCGGCGATGGCGCCTTCCGCGTATCCGCGCAGCGGCTCAGTAAGAACCGGCCACGCCCGTCTGAGGATGTCGTCCGGTTCGAGCCACGGCTTGATCGGAACGGCGCCCGCCGCCTCGAGGGAGGCGGCGGGCAGGGCGTGGAGCTGGGCGTAGAACAGCGCCAGGTCCTGCGCCAGGCGATCGCGCGCTGGTTCGGCGAGTTCGGCGTAGAGGGGCGGCTCAAGGTAGCCGCCTCGCAGCTTGTCGTGGCGCGAGAACAGCGGCGGCCCGTCGTGGAGGGTCATGTTGGGGGTCGGCAGGGTCACCGCCGGATGGATGATGGCCAGAAGGGCCGCCTCGCGCACGAGCCCGGCGAGGCCGGCCGCGTGGCGGGGGAACTTGAAGATCAGCCGGTCGTCCACGTCGATCGCGACGCTGTCCCATCCGCGGGTCTGCGGCGTGAAGGCGCCCGCGGCGAGGTCGGGGAAGACCCGGACGATCACGGCCCGCAAGGTTTCCGGGTCCAGCGGCGAAGCCACGCGTGCGTCTTTCCCCACGATCGTGATCGCCGACCCCATAACCCGGCGAGGCGCGCCAGCGTCTAGGCCGAAAGAGCGCGAGGCGTCGAGCCTCCACGTGGCTTCGGCCCTGACAGCAGCCTCTCGGAACGTCCCGTTGGGTGGAAACCGGACGTCGTCGGCGCTAAGATGGGCTGCGCTCAGCGCCGCCGATTGAGCCCAGCAGTGTCAGCAAAGGGTGACACGATGAGAACCTTGCCCACGGTTCTTGCAATATTCCCACCGGTTATCATTCTGGCCATTGCGGCCGTCGGGGCCCGGGCTCAGGAAGAAGGATCGACGCCCGGCGCGATCCCGGACCCGAGCACCTACCAAGGCAGTACGCAGCTCCAGCAGCAATCGGATCAGCAGGACCAGCAGTTCCGCCAGCAGCAGCAAGCCAACCCGCCGACGTACGATCAGCCCGGCTACAATTCGCCGGGGCCCGCGTACAACTCAGTCCCGCGTCAGCCGCGGTCATCGTCCGGCCACTCCTCGGCGCCTCAGGGTTCGCCTCACCCGGCCGCCGAGGGCGCGTTCGTCCGGTTCCAGGTCGGCGCCTCGGCGCCTGGCCCTTTCACCCCGCTCGCGGGCGTCCATCTTTGGGTCACGGCCGAGGACCCTGTGCGCGCGTTGATGGTGGCCGGCATCCAGCCGATCGGATCGTCGCTGGCCCAGCTCACGTATGATTGCCAGGTCGCGTGGGTCTGCGTGCGGGATTTCAAGGTGATGACGGCGAAGGCCGTCGGCGTCTACACGACCAACGCCTCGGGCCGCGCGCAGACCGGGACGATCCCACCCGGCCGTTACTTCGTCGTCGGCTACGGCGCCTATAAGGGCGGCACAATGGTCTGGAGCAGACCGGTCCACGTGCAGCCGGGCGTGAACGCCGTGGCCATCGATCAGATGGACGGTAGCGCGGTCGCCGTAGCTCAGAGGCGATAGGGAGAGGCTTCTCCCATGATCGTTCTCGCTCCGAGAAAATGCGTTCTCGACAGAACAAACAGAGAACGATAAGTCCCGCCCATGGCGGTTCTCGATCTGCGGCGCAAGCTGGCCATCCTCTCGGACGCGGCGAAGTATGACGCGTCCTGCGCATCCTCCGGGACCTCCAGGCGGGACTCGCGCGGCGGCAAGGGTGTGGGGTCGTCCGGCCCCGGCATGGGCATCTGCCACGCCTATGCGCCGGACGGGCGGTGCATCTCGTTGCTGAAGATCCTGTTGACCAACTACTGCATCTACGACTGCGCCTATTGCGTGAACCGCGTCTCTTCCAACGTCCCCCGCGCCCGCTTCACCGTGCAGGAGGTCGTCGATCTCACCCTCAACTTCTACAAGCGCAACTATATCGAGGGCCTCTTTCTGTCGTCCGGGATCATCCGGAGCGGCGACTACACGATGGAGGAGATGGTGCGGGTGGTGCGCGCCCTGCGCCTCGACCGCGACTTCCGCGGCTACATCCACCTCAAGCTGATCCCGGAAGCCAGCCCGGCGCTCACCGCCGAGGCGGCGCTCTACGCCGACCGGGTGTCGATCAATATCGAGCTGCCCCGCGACGACAGCCTGGCGCGCCTGGCGCCGGATAAGGACGTTGCCGGCATCCGGCGGACCATGGGCGAGGTTCGCCTGGGCATCGACGAGAGGTCGGAGAAGGGCCGCAGGGTGCGAGCGCCCAGGTTCGCCCCGGCCGGCCAGTCCACCCAGATGATCGTCGGCGCCGACGAGGCGGCGGACGGCGAGATCCTGGCGCGCAGCGAAACCCTTTACGGCGCCTATCGGCTGCGCCGCGTCTACTATTCCGCCTTCAGCCCGATCCCGGACGCCACCGCCCGCCTCCCCCTTCAGCGGCCGCCGATGATGCGAGAGCACCGGCTCTACCAGGCCGACTGGCTGCTGCGGTTCTACGGCTTCTCGCGCGACGAGCTCATCGGCCGAGCGGAGAACCTCGACCTCGCCATCGACCCCAAGCTCGCCTGGGCGCTGCGCCACCGAGACCGCTTCCCCGTGGACGTCAACCGCGCCGACCGCGAGATGCTGCTGCGCACGCCGGGGCTGGGCGTGCGCACGGTCGACCGCCTCCTGGCCATGCGGCGGCAGAGGCGCCTGCGCCTGGAGGACGTGCGGCGCCTGTGCGGCGGCGTCGGCAAGGTGACGCCGTTCATCGTCGCCGCCGACTGGTCGCCCCTGGCGCTGGCGGACGCCGAGCATCCCGTGGCCCCGGAGCCGCGCCAGCTGAGCCTCTTCTGAGCCGGTGCGCGTCGCCCAGCTTTCCTCGGAGACCGATTTCGACGGCTGGCGCCGGGCGGCGCGGCGCCTGCGCCTCGAGGGTGTGCCACCGGACCAGGCGCTCTGGCGCGTCGGCGCGGGCGATCTTTTCGCCCTCGCCGAGGGGGAGATGGGCGCCTGCGCGCACGCCGCAGGAGCCTTCACCGTCCCGCCCGCCTTCCCGGCCCTCGCCGCCGACGTCGTCTGCCATCGCTCCGCCGATCGGTTCTCCCGGCTCTACAACGTGCTCTGGCGGCTGAAGGACGAGCCGCGCCTGCTCGAGGATCGCGCCGACCCCGACGTGGCCGACGCCCTGCGCATGGCCGGCGAGGTGCGCCGCGCTTCGCACAAGATGAAGGCCTTCGTGCGCTTCCGGCTCCTGGAGGGCGTGGCGCCGGAGACCTACGTCGCCTGGTTCGAGCCGCCGCACCACGTGCTGGAGCGCACCGCACAGCACTTCGTGAAGCGTTTCGCCAACCTGCGCTTCTCCATCCTGACGCCCGACCTTTGCTGCCACTGGGACGGCGCCGAGCTCGCCTTCACGCCGGGCGCGCGCAAGGAGGACGCGCCGGCCGCGGACCCGCTGGAGCGCGACTGGCTCACCTACTACGCCTCGATCTTCAACCCCGCCCGGCTGAAGGTCGCCGCCATGCAGTCGGAGATGCCCAAGCGCTACTGGCGCAACCTTCCCGAGGCCGCGCTCATTCCCGCCCTCATCGAGGCCGCGCAGGAAAGGGCGGAGAACATGGTCGCAAGCGAACCCACCCAGCCGCGAAAGCGCGCGCCGTCCCGGACGACGGTCGCCCTCATCGAGGCCGCCCCCTCGCCGGGCGATGCGCCCGGGAGCCTCGAGGAAATCGCGGCCGGCGTCCAGGCCTGCCGCCGCTGCGACCTCTGGCGCGGCGCCACCCAGGGCGTGCCGGGAGAGGGCCCGGCTCACGCGCCCCTGATGCTGGTCGGCGAGCAGCCCGGCGACATGGAGGATGTTGCCGGCCACCCCTTCGTCGGCCCGGCGGGCCAGCTCCTCGACCGCGCCCTCGCCGAGGCCGGGATCGACCGCGGCAAGGTCTTCGTCACCAACGCCGTCAAGCACTTCAAGCATGAGCTCCGCGGCAAGCGGCGCCTGCACAAGACCCCGGACGCCGGCGAGATCACAGCCTGCCGCTGGTGGCTCGACAACGAGCGGCGACTGGTGCGCCCGCGGGTGATCGTGGCGCTGGGGGGCAGCGCGGCCCTGGCGGTGTTCGGCCGCGCCATGCCGATCATGAAGTCCCGCGGCCAGGCGATGCCCCTCGAGGACGGCGCGAAGGGCGTCGTCACCGTCCATCCCTCCTACCTCCTGCGCGTCCCCGACGCCGCCGCGAAGGCGGCCGCCTATCGCGACTTCGTCCGCGACCTGACCGCCGTGGCCGAGTTGCTGCGATTCAAGTAAGAAAGATTCACGACAGAGACAAAGAGGACACAGAGAAGCAAGCAATCAAGAAAGGTTATTCTTTGTGCTTCGCGCGAAGCGCAATCGTTTTCACTTCATTTCTTTCCTCTCTGTGTGCTCTGTGTCTCTGTGGTAAATTCCCTTCTTTCTATGTCTTCTTTTAGTACCCCCACCCGGCGCGCGCCGCCTCGATGGCCGCCAGCTTGGCCTCGAAGGCGGACCAGTCGTCGGCCTCCGCGATCGGCGCCCACAGCGCTTCGATCTGCTCATAGAGCAGCTCCTCAGGTTCGGGGCCCGCGAAGTAGGGGCTCAAGAGGCGCTCCGGGCGGTCGGGCTCGCGCGAGGCCAGCAGTTCGCGGAACTTGAGGAACGCCTCGCCGCCGTAGAGTCCCGCCCGAGGCCCCGCCAGGGCCCGCACCTCCGACGCCGCCCCCCCGAACCAGTCGAAGAAGAAAGGCTCCCAGCGCAGCGGCTCGCCACCCTCGGCCAGGGCGCGGAAGGCGGCGTTGGCGAGGTCGACGTCGGCGTCCAACGTGCCAAGGGGCGCCGGCTTCAGTCCCAGGCGGCGCACCATGGCGCCGGACAGGGCCTCACGGTAATGCGCGCTGAAGCGGTTCAACGACTCGATCAGCGGCTCGGCCTCGCTGACCAGGCTGAAGGCCCCGGCCAGCTGGCGCAGGTTCCAGAACATCGCCTCCGGCTGGCGCCCGAAGCTGTAGAGACCCGAGTGGTCGAAATAGGCGGCGGTGAAGTTCGGATCGTTGCGCGGCAGGAAGCGATAGGGCCCGTAGTCGAAGCTCTCGCCGTTGATGTTCATGTTGTCGGTGTTGAGCACCCCGTGCACGAAGCCCGCCGCCATCCATCGCGCCGTCAGGTCCGCGCTCTTCGCCGTCACCGCGTCCAACAGGGCGGCGGCGCGGTTCCCGGCGTTCCCGAGCTGCGGGTAGTAGGTCTCCACCGCATGGTCGACCAGGGCGCCGATCAACTCGGGCCGCTCCATCGCCGCGTGGCGCTGGAAGGAGCCGAAGCGGATGTGGCTGTGCGACAGGCGCGTCAGCACCGCCGCCCGCGTCGGGCTCGGCTCGTCGCTGCGCTCGAGCGCCTCGCCGGTCTCGACCAGGGAGAACGACTTCGAGGTCGTCACGCCCAGCGCCTCCAGCATGGCCGTGGCCAGCACCTCGCGCACGCCGCCCTTGAGGGTCAGCCGCCCATCGCCGCCCCGCGACCACGGCGTCTTGCCCGAGCCCTTGGTGCCGAGGTCGAGCAGGCGCCCCGTGCCCCCTTCTGGCCCCGCCTCGCGCAGCTGGGCGTAGAGGAAGCCGCGGCCGTCGCCGAGGTCCGGGTTATACACGCGGAACTGATGGCCGTGATAGCGCATGGCAAGCGGCCGGGCCTGGTTCTCCGGCAGCGGCTCGAAGCGCGCGAAGTGGGCGCGCCACTCCTCGTCGGTGAGCGTGTCGAGGCCGACGGTCGCCGCCGCCCGGTCGTTGCGATGGCGGATGATCTCAGCCGGGAAGGGCGCCGGCGCGACGGCGTCGGCCAGTTCGGCGCCAAGAGGGGTCTGCCACAGGGCCTGGAACCTCGGATCGGCGCGATAGGCAGGGGAGACGGGCATCGCCCACCGATGACGCACCCGCGCACCCGGAACAAGAGTGGGGAGCACGAGCGGGCTGGAAGGCTTCGCCTCTAGCTGCTAGCGCCAGACCATGGCCAGGCCGTCGACCCTCGCGTTCCTGAAGACCGAAACCGGGGCCGGCGCCGTCCTGGCGCTGGCCGCCCTGGCCGCCGTCATCCTCGCCAATTCTCCGCTGGCGCACGTCTATTTCGGCCTGATCCACGCCCCCTTCGTGGTGCGCGTCGGAGCCTTCGACCAGACCCGCGACGTGCTCAGCTGGATCCGCGACGGCCTGATGGCGGTCTTCTTCCTGGTGGTGGGGATGGAGATCAAGTTCGAGGTCCTGCGCGGCGAGTTCTCTTCGCCCCGCCGCGTGGCCCTGCCGATCCTCGCCGCCTTGGGCGGCATGGCCGGGCCGGCCGCGGTCTACCTGGCGGTCAACGCCCGGCCGGGCGGCGTCCCCTCCGGCTGGCCGATCCCCACCCCCACCGATGTCGCCTTCTCCCTGGCCGCCCTGGCGGTGTTCGGGCGTCGGCTGCCCGAATCGCTGCGGCTTTTCCTCCTTACCCTCGCGGTGGCCGACGACCTGGGCGCCATCGCCGTGATCGGCGTCCTCTTCACCACGCCGATCCACACCGCTTCGCTCACCGGCGCCGTCCTCACCCTGGGGGTCCTGGCGGCGCTCTCGCGCTGGAAGACCGCGCCGCGCATGCTCTACGCCGCCGGCTTCGTCCTCGTCTGGGCTTTCACCCTGCAGTCGGGGATCAGCACCTCGGTGGCGGGGATCGCCTGCGCCCTCACCGTCCCCGTCGCCTCGCGCCGGGCCGACCAGGAGAGCGTACTCAAGACCTTCATGGACGGCCTGCACCCCTACGTCGCCTATGGCGTGCTGCCCCTGTTCGCCTTCGCCTCGGCGGGATTCTCGCTTCCCGCCCTCGGCTGGCGGGCGGCGTTCTCGCCCATCCCGCTGGGGGTGGCCCTCGGCCTCCTCCTCGGCAAGCCGCTCGGCGTGCTGGGGTTCTCGGCGCTCTCGGTCGCCCTGCGCCTCGGCCGTCGCCCGCTGGGCGCGACCTGGCTGGAGCTGTCCGGCGTCGCCCTCCTCTGCGGGGCAGGCTTTACCATGAGCTTTTTCCTGGCCGCCCTGGCCTTCCCCACCGACGAACTCGTGCAGGGCCAGCTGCGGGCGGCGGTGATCGCCGGCTCGCTGATCTCCGTCCTGGCCGCCGGCGCGGTTCTCCGCCGCGCCCAGGCGATCAGAGACGCGGCCCCGCCCGGACCGCCGATGTGACCGGCCATTTTCGCCAATTTGCCATCGCCCCGCGACCGTGCCACTTTGAAGCCATGTGCACGGAACGCCTTCGGGACTGATCCCACCGAAGACCCGCCGCGGTCGCGGGCGCCTCTGAGCGCGCCCCGCCGCCGCTCCGCACCGACCTCGGGATTCCCCTACCGTGAGCTTTCTCGGCAACGACGCGATCAATCGCGTCAATGTGCACACCACCATCCAGGCCATGGCCCAGGGCGCGGGGGGCGTGTTCGTCTTCGTTTATCTGCTCAAGGCCGGGGTGTCGGCGCCCTTCGTGCTGTGCACGATCGCCGGCATGACGGCGGGGCGGTTCGTCCTCCGGCCGCTGGTGCTGGTGGTCGCCCGGCGCCGCCGGCTGCGGGCCACCCTGATCATTGGGACGATCCTCGAGGCCGCGATCTTCCTGCTGCTGCCCTCGGTCCATGGATCCGGCGGGACGCTCGCCCTGATCATCGCGGTCGGCGCGCTCGGCAGCGTTTTCTACTGGACGAGCCTGCACGCTTGTTACGCCTTGCTGGGGGACGCCGAGCATCGGGGCCAGCAGATCGGCGTCAGGGTCGCGGCCGCGGCGCTCATGAACATCGCGGCCCCCTGGCTCGGCGGGTGGGCGCTGGGCGCGACAGGCCCCGTCCTCACCTTCGGCCTGGTCGCCGTCGTCCAGGTCGCCGCGATCGCGCCCCTGCTCGGGCTGGCCGTCCCGCGAGTGGCGGACGTCGGCCGGAGCGACTGGCGCGGGGTCCGACTGGCGGTGGTGCTCCAGGCCGCCGATGGATGGTTCGGAGCGGGATTCTACAACGTCTGGCAGATCGCCCTCTTCGTCACCCTGGGCGAGCACTTCGCGAGCTACGGCGGCGCCATGGCCCTGGCCGGCCTCGCCGGGGCGGGGGGGAGCCTTGTCGTCGGCCGGCTCATCGACCTGGGCCACGCCCGAGTCTGGGTGTTCGTCGCCTACGGCGCCTGCGCATTCGACGTCGTCCTCAAGGCCGCGTCGCTGCACGACCCGGCCCTGGCGGGTCCTCGCCAACGCCCTGGCCACCGTCGCGGCCCTGCTGCTCGAGCCGGTGATGATGACGCGCGTCTACAACCTGGCCAAGGCCTCGCCCTGCCCCCTGCGCTTCCACATGGCTACCGAGGGCGGCTGGGACGTCGGCTGCTGCGCGGCCTGCCTCACCGCCGGGGCCCTGGCCGCCGCCCACGTCTCGCTCTCGGTCGGCATCCTTCTGGCGCTGGCGGGGGCCTCGGGGGGTCTCTGGTTGCTGCTGCACAGCTACAGCGGGCTAGTGCAGAACGCGTCCGCGAACAGATAGCGGCCCTTCCCGGCCTCGCCCGCGGCTATAGAGCCAGGGACAAGGTCAAATTTTCAACGTCTCTTTACCGTTTCTCATATTACCTCCTGGGACCGATCGGCGACTTATTCAATTAGACAGCATTCAAACTACATTCAAACCTTGGTTCGTGGCGCACGGACCTTCGACAGGATACAGAAGGCCGGAACGTAAATCGTGCAACGGTGAGAGCGCCAAAAATGTCGGGCGATAGCTACCTCTGGGTGGGCCCCTTGGCGGACAGTTGGGGCACGGCGGCCAACTGGGACGACACGACGACGGGGACAAGCCCGGCGGCGGCGGCCCCGGGCGCCACTGACACTGTGACGATCGCCGCGGCGGCGGGCGGCGCGGTCCAGGTGATCACCGGGACGGGGGCGTCGGCGAGCCTGACCGTTCTGGGGGCGACGAACCTCGCGGGCCAGTTCACGACTGGGATGCTGAACTTCCAGGCTCCCGATTTCAGTCAGCCCCTGTTGGTGGGTGGAGGCGACAGCCTGGCCGTGAGCGCCGCTGTCACATCCAACGGGGCGATCCAGGTGAACGGCGGCTCCTTCACCGCGGCCGGCGCTGTGAGCGTGGGCAGCCTGCAGGTCAGCAACAGCGGGTCGGTTCAGGTAGGCGGAAGCCTATCGGGGGGGATCCAGGTCGACTCCAGCTCGACGGTCGAGATTGGCTCTTCGCATAATGCGACCGCCGGCCAGATCGTCATCGATGCAGGCGCGACAGCCTCCGACGCGGGCTTCTCCTTCTCGGCGCCGAACATTGTCAACTATGGCACGGTTTCCGGGTATCTCTCAGGCTCCAACTCCATAGTGAACAACGGCAGCATGTCGGGATCCCTTGGTTCCGACAGCGTAGTCAACAACGGGACAATCTCCGGTGACATTGTCAGCCCGGATGCGACGGGTTCACTGACAAACAACGGAACAATTACAGGCTTCGGGATGTTGAATGTCCCGGGTATCGTCAATTCCGGCACGATCGCCGCCACCAGCCTCAATCAGTCGAACTTGATTGGCTCCGTCACGGGAACCGGACAGATCACGATCGGCGCCGGCGCGACATTGCAGGTCATCGGACAGATCGCCTCCGGCAACACGATTACATTCCTGGGCGGCGCCAGCAGCTTGCTTATCAACGGCTCCTTGAGCGCCCCTATCGTCGGCTTCGGCGCCGGCGACGTGATCGACTTCTCGGACTACAGCTATGTGACCGGCGCGTCCTACGCCAACGGAACTCTCACCCTATACGAAGGCGCAACCAGCGTCGCGACCTTGAACCTCGTGGGCAACTACACCGGCGCGAAATTCATCGTCGCTCAGGTGATGAACCAAGGCCTCGCCGTCACGCAGATCAACATGGTGACGGGAGGCGATACGGGGACGCCGCCGGCAGGCACATCGACCAACGACAACTACGTATGGACCGGCCCTGTGGCGGGCAGTTGGGACGTGGCGGGGAACTGGAACGACACGACGACGGGAACCAACCCGGCGGTGGTGGCCCCTGGCGTCAATGACGCGGTGACGATCAACCCGGCGACGATCACCGCGGCGGGGGGCGCCGCGATCCAGGTGATCACCGGGACGGGGGCGTCGGCGAGCCTGACCGTTCTGGGGGCGACGGAGCTCGCGGGCCAGTTCACGACGGGCGCGCTGAACTTCCAGGCTCCCGATTTCAGTCAGCCCCTGTTGGTGGGCGGTGGCGACAGCCTGGCGGTGAGCGGCGCCGTCACGTCCGATGCAACGATCCAGGTGAACGGCGGCTCCTTCACGGCGGGCGGCGCCGTGAGCGGGGGCAGCCTGGAGGTCAGCAACAGCGGCTCGGTTCAGATTGCCGGGGGCACATCGGGCGGGATCCAGGTCGACTCCAGCTCGACGGCCGAGATTGGCTCTTCGCATAGCGCCACAGCCGGCCAGATCGTCATCGACGCAGGCGCGACGGCCGCCGACGCAGGCTTCTCCGCACCGGACATCATCAACAACGGCACGTTTTCCGGGGCCGGTCTCTCGGCGTCCGACTCCATAGTCAACAACGGCGTGATCTCCAATGGAAGTCTGAGCGCGGACTCCATAGTCAACAATGGCATAATGTCTTCAACCGGGGGTTACATCCAGGGCGCCGTTCCGGGCGCCACCGGCACATTGACGAACAACGGGACAATTTCGGGCTTTGGGGAGCTGAACGTCCCCGATATCGTCAACTCTGGTACGATCGCCACCACCAGCCTCAATCAGACGACCCTGGTTGGCTCCGTCACGGGAACCGGACAGATCACGATCGGCGCCGGCGCGACGTTGCAGATCATCGGACAGATCGCCTCCGGCAACACGATTACATTCCTGGGCGGCGCCAGCAGCTTGCTTATCAACGGCTCGTTGAGCGCGCCCCTCGTCGGTTTCGGCGCCAGCGACGTGATCGACTTCTCGGACTACAGCTACGTGACCAGCGTGTCCTACGCCAACGGAACCCTCACCCTGTTCGAGGGCGCAACCAGCGTCGCGACCTTGAACCTCGTCGGCAACTACACCGGCGCGAAATTCATCGTCGCTCAGGTGGCGGGCCAGACCGCCTATCCCGACACCAC
Organism: Caulobacteraceae bacterium; assembly: GCA_028290905.1. GTDB lineage: Bacteria > Pseudomonadota > Alphaproteobacteria > Caulobacterales > Caulobacteraceae > Acaudatibacter. The sequence goes on from JAQGIW010000049.1 coordinate 52,122, forward strand.
ACAGATCACCCTGGCCGCCGTGCCGGGCAACGCGTCGCCGGTCCTGACGGTCCCCGCATCGATCTCGGCGCTCAATGGCGGGGCCGTGGCGGTCGCAGGGATCGGCGTCACCGATTCCGACGCGGTGAGCGCGAACGAGACCCTGACCGTCGTCCTGACCGACCAGGCGGGATTGCTGTCCGCGAACACCGGTACGGCCGGAGGCGGAGGCGCGATCGCGGGATCCGGATCGACCAACCTGACCATCTCCGGCAGCCTGGCCCAGGTGAACGCCGATCTGTCCACGGTGGCGTTTCTATCCAACACATCGGGTTCGGACTCCATCACAGTCTCCGCCAACGACGGCCGCGGCGGCGTATCCATTGTCCAGACCGCAGTCTCGGTAACCGGCCCGTCACCCTCGCCTCCGCCTACGCCTACGCCTACGCCTACGCCTGCGCCGTCACCTTCCCCTACGTCGCCCTACGACTTCAATGGCAACGGCCTGAGCGACCTGGTCTGGCGCAACGCGAACGGCGACGCCGGCATCTGGCTGACCACTGCCGACGGCGGCTACACGCCGGTCGATTTCGGGGTGATCGACACCAACTGG
>JAQGIW010000006.1 GCA_028290905.1 Caulobacteraceae bacterium
TGTTGGTGAAACCGGAGAGGAAGGTGGACACTGCGAACCAGCCGATGGTGATCTGCATGGTCCGTACCCGGTCGATCCGGTCCGGCAGCAGCCCGGCCGCCCATCCGCAGAACGCCGACAGCACCAGGGTCCGGCGACTCGTCTCGCGGAGGGCATAGCTACGGGCCGCGAACCCGTTCGCCGCGACCCGCAGACAGCCTGTCGGGGGGGATATTCGAGGCTGCCAACCAAGAGTTTAATGCAAATTTATGTAAATACCAGAAGCATATTGTCGCACCTTGAATAAGCTTCCGGTGCTGGCGCAATCCCCGTGCGGCTGCAAATGTTCGTCATCTTACAGAATAACAGGGTCGTTCCGAGACCGATAGTTGAGGGCTGCCCGCGGCGGCTCACGACAACGCGTATCGGATCGGCAACGTCTTGGGGCCGTTGACGAAATTGGCTTCCGAGAGTCTCGCCTCGCCGGCCAGCTCGACGTGTTTCAACCTGGGCAGCAGTTCCTCCCACAGGATGCGCATTTCCATCTTGGCCAGGTGCTGGCCCAGGCACAGGTGGGCGCCGTAGCCGAACGCCAGGTGGCGGTTGGGGTTGCGGTCGACGCGGAACTCCATGGGGTCCTCGAACACCTCCTCGTCGCGGTTGCCGGACGGATAGCACAGCATCAGCCAGTCGCCCTTGGCGATCGCCTGGCCGCGCAGCTCCGTGTCGGCCGCCGCGCTGCGCATGAAGTGGCGCACGGGCGTCGTCCAGCGGATGGACTCGTCCACCAGGCCCGGGATCAGGCCGGGATTGTCCCGCACCTTGGCGAACTCGCCCGGCCGCTCGGCCAGCGCCCACATGGCGCCGGCGGTGGACGACGAGGTGGTGTCGTGCCCGGCGGTGGCGACGATCAGATAATAGGAGACGGCGTCGAAGGCCGAAATCGGCCGCCCGTCGATGGTCGCGTTGGCGATCGTGCTGGCCACGTCGTCCCTCGGCCGGACGCGCCGGTCCTCCGTCAGGGCGTTGAAGTAGTTGAAGAAGTCGGCGAGCGTCGCCTGTATGTCCAGTTCCCGGCCCTCGGGTGTCATCGCCGTGCCTTCGCGGCGCAGGTCGGGGTCCGTGGCCCCGAACAGCTCTTGCGTCAGCTTCAGCATGCGGGGCTCGTCCTCGCGCGGCACGCCCAGGATCTGCATGATCACGTGCAGCGGGAAGTGCAGGGCGACCTCGTCGACGAAGTCGCACGTCCCGCCCAGCGCCTCCATCCGCGCCACGGCGTCGCGCGCCAGCTCGCGGATGCGGTCCTCCAGCTTGCGGATGTTCTGCGGCATGAACCAGGCCTGGGTCAGGGCCCGGTACTTCAGGTGGTCCGGCTCGTCCATCTGCACGAGGGTGTAGAGTAGCGGCCGCCCCGCCTTCCGGGCCTCTCGCCCGCGCTCGACCGCCTCGTGCGGCGCCAGGGTCGAGGGGTAGTCGCCGTAGGGGAACAAGGTGTTGTCCCGGCTGACCTCCAGGATGTCGGCGTGCTTGGTGACCAGCCGGAACGGATCGAACCCCGGCAGCTCGGCCAGGGCCAGCGGATCGTTGGCGCGCAGCCAGGCGAAGGCGGCGTGCAGGCGCCGAGGATCGGCGTGCGCCTTCGGGTCGACGACGGTGGAGATCATCTCCTGACGCGCGCTGGGCATGGCGTTTCCGTTTGTTGAAGCCGGCTGTGGCGCAACCGTACTTATTTGTTGGCTAGCCATCAAGTGAATAGAACGGCCTCTCCTGGGCGCGTCACGTGGACTGGGTCGTGTCGGGGAGGCCCAGGATGCGCTTGGAGATGATGTTGTTCTGCACCTCCGACGAGCCGCCGTAGATCGACATCGCCCGGCCGAACAGCCAGGCCTGGACGGCCTCGGTCTCCTCCGCCGTGAAGTCCTCGCCGCCCCAGCCCAGGCCCTGGACGCCCATGATCTCCAGCATCAGTTCCGAGCGGGTCTGGGCGACGCAGGTCGCGGAGCTCTTCAGCACCGAGGCGGCGTTGCTGGGCCCGGCCGCGCCTTTCGACTCGGCCGCCACGCGGGCGAGGGTAAGGCCGTGGGCCTTGGCCTGCATCATGTGGTCGGTGAGTCGGGCCCGAAGGTCGAGGTCGGCGATGCGGCCTGCCTCATCGACGCCGACGTAGCGCCTGGCGACGTCGGCGAGCGAGGCCGGGCGGGGGCCGGAGTCCCGGGCGGGCGAGCCGCCCGTCTGGCTGGCGCGCTCGTGCTGCAGCAGGCGCTTGCCGACCGTCCAGCCCTCGTTGATCGGCCCCAGCATGTCGTCCTTGGCGGCGCGGGCGTCGGTGAGGAAGGTTTCGCAGAACGGCGAGGCGCCGGAGATCAGCTTGATCGGCCGGGTCTCGACGCCCTCCTGGCGCATGGGAACCAGCATGAAGCTGATGCCCTCGTGCTTCTTGGCCGCCGGGTCGGTGCGCACCAGGGCGCCGCACCAGTCGGACCACTGGGCGCCGGAGGTCCACACCTTCTGGCCGTTGATCCGCCAGTGGTCGCCGGCGTCTTCGCACCGCGTCTGCAGCGAGGCGAGATCGGAGCCGGCGTTGGGCTCGGAATAGCCGACGCACCAGCGCACCTCGCCCCGCACGATCGGCGGGATGTGGCGGGCCTTCTGGGCCTCCGTGCCGTAGTCGAGGATGGTCGGGCCGATCATGGTGATCCCCATGCCGAAGACCATCGGATTGTAGGCGCCGGCGCGCGCCATCTCCTGCTGCAGCGCCCGGGCCTGCGCCGGCCCGAGGCCGCCGCCGCCGTACTGCGCCGGCCAGGTCGGCGCCGCCCAACCCTTGTCGGCCATCCTCGACCTCCACAGCGCCGCGTCCCCGCTCGGCGCCGCACCGGTGTCGCTGTCGGCGAGGGTCGGCCCCCGGCCGCGCAGCGCCGGCGGGAAGTTCGCCTCCAGCCACCTGCGCGCCTCGGCGCGAAAGGCGTCCAGATCAGGATCGGCGGCGGAATCCTTGGCCATGGGGATATCTCCGGATGTCTGTTCGAAGGATAGGCGACCGTTGAGGCCTTGGCCACGACCGCGACCTGAGTCTTGAATCGCCGAAGCCCGAGGAGCGATGAAGGGGTGCAGGAGCGATGCCCAGGTCTGAAGCTGAAACGCGGGGCGGGACAGCGGCCCGGGTGCGCGCGATCATCTCGCACCGCGCCGACGTCGCCGAGCGGCGTATGATGGGCGGCATGTGCTTCATGGTCGCCGGCCACATGTGCTGCGGCGCCTCCGGCGAGCGTCTTATGGTCAGGGTCGGCCGCGACGCCTACGCTGTAGCTCTGGGCGAGCCGCACGTCCGCCCGCTCGACCTCGGCGGCCGGCGGCTGATTGGGTATGTGTTGGTGGAGCGCGAGGGGTTCGCGACCGAGGCGCTGCTGCGGTCGTGGGTCGATCGCGCGCTGGCGGCGGTGGCGTCGCTACCAGCGAGGTAACCCGCTCGTCGACGGCCCGGACTACGAGGGCGAGCGCCGGGCCTTCGACGACCAACGACGCCAACGCTTCGCCAACACCGCGCCGCGGCCTTGCCAGGACGACCCGTAGCCGCCGGCCCTCGCCCGCTCAGGGCCTGGAGCCGGTTAAGGATATCGGGGACGGGAACTCCTGCCCCCTAAGCTCCATGATAGTCGAACTCTCGATTGGAGAGGGTTACGCGGATTTTGCCAGCAGGCCGTGCGGGTCGAGCACGAATTTGGCGGCGACGCCCTTGTCGAATTCGGCGTAGCCCTTCGGCGCATCCTCGAGGCTGATGGCTTTGGCGTTGACGATCTTGGCGATCGGCAGGCGGTCGTTCAGCAGCGCAAGCATGAGCTGGCGGTTGTAGCGAAGGACAGGCGTCTGGCCGGTGTGGAAGGAATTCGACTTCGACCAACCAAGGCCCAGGCGAAGACTGAGATTGCCCGTCTTGGCGGCCTCGTCGTGCGCACCTGGGTCTTCGGTGACATATAATCCCGGTATGCCGATCGCGCCGGCAGGCCGGATGATCTCCATCGCCTGGTTCAGCACGATGGCCGGCTGGTCGGTTCCGCCATGGCCCTTGGCTTCGAAGCCGACGGCGTCGATCACCGAATCCACCGTGGGTTCGCCGACGATCGCGGCGACCTGCTCTCCGAGGCGATCGTGCTTGCTGAGGTCGATCGGCACGAAGCCCACGTCACGCGCGTGGCCCAGTCGCGCCTCGTTCAGGTCGCCGATCATGACGACCGCCGCACCGAGCAGCTGGGCGGAGGCCGCCGCCGCAAGGCCGACGGGACCCGCACCGGCGACGTAAGCCGTCGACCCCGGCTTGACGCCCGCGGTGAGGGCGCCGTGGAAGCCGGTAGGCAGGATGTCGGTCAGCATCGTCAGGTCCATGATCTTCGACATCGCCTGGTCCTTGTCGGGGAACCTGAGCAGGTTGAAGTCGGCATAGGGGACCATGACATAGCGGGCCTGGCCCCCGATCCAGCCGCCCATGTCGACATAGCCGTAGGCGCCGCCCGCGCGACCGGGATTGACCGTCAGGCACACGCCTGTATCCGTCTCCCGGCAAGCGCGGCACCGTCCACAGGCGACATTGAACGGCACGGACACGAGGTCGCCCAAATCGAGCATCTCGACATCCGAGCCCTTCTCGATCACCTCTCCGGTGATCTCATGGCCGAGCACCATGCCCGCCGGAGCGCTGGTCCGACCGCGCACCATGTGCTGGTCGGATCCGCAGATATTGGTCGAAACGACCTTCAGGATCACCCCATGTTCGATCTTGCGGCCTTGCGGGTTCTCGAACTTGGGATCGGCGATATCCTGGACTTGGACTTCACCCGGCTTGGTATAGACGACGCCACGATTTCCAATCATGCTAGTCTCTCTTTGATGGGTCGGTCAGGTCCGTGAAGATTGCGAGCGGTTGCTCGGCGCGTATTCGTGGAGCCCCTCGCTCTCGGCGGTTGGATTACGAAGGGAATACCGAGAGCCGCTCATCGCCGATGTCCGTTGCGTGTGCCCTAACGGCAGCAAACTTCCAGCAAGGCGTGTCACAGTCCTTGCGCCGAGGCTGAGATGTTCTGAGAAAACCTGGACCGGTTGCTCAGCGGTGACGCTGCCGCGAGCGCGGCGGCAGTTCGACCTCGGCTGCGCAAACAAGGGCGGCGCAACCGATCCGAATGTCGGTTTCGCAGGCGCCAGCGGGATTGGCATATTTGAGGCAACGATTGGTCTCTCGGCGGCACGCCGAGCCGTGGCCATCGCTGCTTCTGATCACCCAACGTCGCCGTCGGCATCCTCGGCTTCGATGACGGCAATATCTCGGGGGTTCAACAGGTGCAGGCGTTGGCCTTCCCGCCGGAGTTCGCCGACCACCCTGATCCATCGCTTTTCTTTGGCGGCGTCGTAAATGAGCTCGCGCTCTGATTCCCCGAACTTGACGCGCACGTGTCGCACGGAGCCGCCTATGAAAGTGTCCAGAACGGCAGACCCGTCGAAGCGCTCCCGCTTTTCGGCGATCTCTGTGACCAGCCCTTCGAGTTCGAAGTCGGGATCGGGTTCGCGACGCAACATCTCATTGGCAGCCTCGGTGAGAACTGACGCGTCCTCGCGCTTCAGGCGGATGAGCACGCCATGCGGCTCAGGCTGTGCGGGACTCCAGCCGATGGACACGTCGACGCCGTCGCCTTCCCGGGCGAGCTTGGCCAAGGCTTGGCACAGGTTCGAACTGACGCCGGCGCGATAGGCCTCCACAAGCGGCGTGACCCCGTCCGCAACCGATTGCCGGATTGCGGTTTGCGTGGCGTTCAGCGCCCTCGCCAGGGATCGAGTTACGCGTCGCCCGAAAGTCACTTCCTGGAGGTCGAGTGAGGGCTGGGAACTCGGTGTGAAATCCCAGGGACTGAGGAGTGTGAGGACGAAGCTTCCCCGTTGGCTCTGGCCAAGCCGGACATTGTCCAGATAGGCGCTCACTTCCTCGATCCGGCGGCCACGCCAACTGGCGCGTGGGAACGGCGAAGCTGCCGCGTTGGCGGCGGCCAGCACGAGGTTGCGGGCTTCCGTATGGAGATCAACGCCCGCCGACAGGCGCACCGAGCCATAGTCATCGGCGTCCGAAGAGCGGACCTTGATAACATCGAAGGGCGCAAGGGTGAGGTCCGTCAGCACGTCGGTGGCAGCGCGGCCGCTGGTGTTAGCAAGATCGTCGACGAGTTCCGCCATGCGCCGCGTGAAGTCACGCGCCTGCGGCGACGTCGGCAGGATCACCTCCTGCTCGCCAGCGTCGCCCTCGCGCGAGAAGATCGCGCCGAACTCGCCATACGGGCCGCGATGCTCGAAGCCTTGCATGCGTAGCCAACCCGCGACATCGCGAGGCGAAAGCGCCGCAAGCGTCGCTTCGTCGTGAGGTCCCAATCTCATCTGGCTTCCTCGGGTGGGCTCGCTAACGCGAGCGCATGTGTCATCATATCGCGTAACGCCTCGACATCGAACCGCTGCGAACAGGGTATTTTGACGGTGATCGTCGCCTGGTTGGTGGTCTCGGGTTGGCCGCGGAGGTCGGCCCAGTAAGCGCACCGCCGAATTAGCAAGGCGTCTTCATCGCTCGTCAGCCATAGACTGTCGTCGGGGTCAAGCACCAGCACGATGAGAAAGTGAGGCGCGGTGCAATGTTTATCCCGAAGATCATCGTAGTTCTTGACCGGGAGGCTGAAGATCACTTCGCCGCCTTCAACGCATTCAGTAGAGGTGGCCTTGAGTTGCAGATCAACAGCCAGCTTTCGCCCGCTGACGGGACGGACCGTAACGTCGATGCTCTGCTTGTCGATGTCGGGTTGCGAGATCTGGCAACCGGCGCGCGCGGCGACCGCCGTGACATAGGCGATCGAGAGCCGCTCCTTGATATCATTGGGCTGGGTTTCTATCGGCATTCAGTGGCGCTTTTTTCCTGCTCGCCATTGCTACGCCGAACCGGCGCCGCCGCGCCACTGGTTCGAGGGACGATGAGGGAGAAGTACCCTGGAACACATCGAACACCCGTTCCGGAACGGGAATGATCGCAAGCCGGGCGCGAGACCGATCCCCGCCATGGCGATCGCCTGCGTGGCCGCGGCTCCGGCCGTTGCCGCGCCCACCCTGGCCGCGACGAAGCCGCCCCCGACCGGCGCCCCCGCTTTCCGAAGGCCGTCCTGATCGCCGCGGCCAAGACCTCGCCGCTGAAGCTGGTCGACAACCTGGCGACCTGGTGCGACGGCGACGTCACGGTGGCGGCCTGGCTGACCGCCCTGACCCGGCGCCAGGCGAGGTCCATCACCTGGACCGCCGGCGACTGCGAGCTGGTCGTGCTCGCCAACCCCATGGACTCCGGCGCCGGCGCCACCTGCGTCCAGGCCACGATCACCCTCGAGCATCCCAAAAACCGCGCGGACAGGCCCGAGATCGAGATCTACCTCGACGACCCGCAACAGGGCCGCCCCGGTCCGGCCTTCGCCTTCCGCTCGATGTTCGACACCGTCGACGGCCCGGACTACGAGCGCGAGCGCCGGGCCTTCGACGACCAATGGCGCCAACGCTTCGCCGACACCCCGCCGCGGCCCTGCCAGGACGACCCGTAAGCCGGGCGCGCTCCTCGCTCAGCGCTAGTCTAGGTCTAGCAGGGCCTCACGATCATATCGGTCGTGACGACACGCTGCCCAAACCAGCCGGCCGAGGTCACGCGCGCCGCCCACATAGCCAACGCCCAATCATCCGGTCCACCGGCCAACAGCGCGGACAACGGCGCCGGCGTCGCCTGAGGACATTGGACGATTCCTCGTAGCGCTTGCCGGTCTCTGCGGCTCAACTTCAGCTCGCCATCAGGATGGGTATGCCAGTCACCGATATAGACCTCGCGGCCGTCCGTGCGGGCAAAGTGCGCGCGGATCATCTCAGCATGCCAATCGGCATCAGGCTCGAAATATCTCCTGTGATGGCGAGCGTCGGGTCCCGGCCCAAGAACCTCTCGCACGACCCATTCGTCCTCCACCCGATAGCCGAGCACTACGCCGCCGGTTTCAACCGGATAGGACCGCTTTGCCTCTGCTTTCATTAGCTCGACGACACGGTCCGGCAACCAGACTAATTGGCGGGACGGCATGAGCATGCGGAGTGGTGAGGCAAGGGGTCGTGGCGCCACGTCGGAAGGGCGTAGCCGCTGCTGCCCGAGCGCAGATCCAAGGTGAGGACGTCGGACTGGGTGGGAGCGCCAGGTGAGAGCAACTCCCTGACGGCTGCCCGTACGGCCTGCATCGAGATTTCTTGCAGATCAAAGTCTGCGCCGAAGAAGGTCGGTTCGGCGCATCCGGGGGGCTGGGTCAAGCCCCCTTCCGAGGGTCCGGGTGGCCGGACTATCTGCTCTCCATGCCAAGAGTGTTCCAGACAGGTGGGGCATCCTCCCTCGGGCCTCAAGATGGCCACGACGCCGCCTTCAACGCTCGGTGTCGCGTAGGCGGTGACGAGAGACACACCCAATCGACGACACACGTCCGCCAGGAAGACCGCCACCCCGTAGGACGCGGTGGCGTCGATCACGAGATCGCACTCGGCCACCAGGCGCTCCATGGCCACGGCCTCGCTCTCCCCTGGGAGGCAGTCACTCCCGATATTGCGTTTATGCGGCACGCCGCGGGTGGCGGGATAGTCCGCAGCCAAAGTTTCCATCAGGGCTTCGAGCTTATCCACCCCCCAGGCCGATGCGCCACGCACCCATCGGACGTCGGTCCCGGGCTCGACAACATCGAAGTCCAACATATGCAACTCGCCACAGCGGTTGCGGGCTAGGCTGAGGACGATGGGCGCGCCGATGGCCCCCAGGCCGATCACCGCTACCCGCTTCCCCCGAAGCCCTTGCAAGGCCGGGATACGAAACCCGATGTCGCCAGTGCCGGCGCGAAACGTGCGAAGAAGTCCCAACTGGGAGCTTGTCGATTTGGCCTTGCGCCCGGGGTGCAGCCGAAACGCCTCCGGCGGCCCGAACTCCATCGGAAACAGCCAACCCAACCCCAGCGCACCTTGCTGTAGTTCGCTGACATGAACGATGGCGCCAAGGCGGGCGCGCTGACTCTGCTTCAATTCGATGCGGGCCATCAGCTTGCCCAGGCCCGTCCCCGCGATCTGTCGGCTCAGATCCTCGAGACCTGCCGTCGGCACGAATTCATCGTCAATGCGGACCCAAGGGATATCCGCGCGCCGATCGAGGCTTGGGGGAGGTGGTGAGGAGAGCTCACCAAGGATGTGGCCGCCATCATCCATCACGGCGAGCACCACTGCCTGCACCCGCGGTCCGGTGGGGCCTTCCGGCAGGACTCGATAGGCAATCGTCAGTGTGCCGGATCGGGCGGATCCCAGGCGCCAATCGGAATCGACCAGAACGTAGGATCCGGGGAGCCCGTACCCGTTCCACCACATCTCCGCGGGTTCACCCTGCGGGTCCTCATCGGGCGTGCCTGTGAGCGCTAACTCAAGTTGTTCGGCTAGCAACTGGCGTAAGCTGAGGTTTGGCTGCCATTGGCCGGTGTTGCGGCCCAGCAGGCACAGAAGCCCATCCGTCTGGCGACAGTGACGGGTCGGAAACGGCCGATCCAGCAGATGGACCGATGGCCGGAAGAAGGGAAAGGACTCGGGATATACCGCCCGCAAATTAAGCACACCCGCTGGTCTCGGCCAAAGCAGGTCGAGTACGAGGAGCCCGTCGGCAAGTGGGCCTGGATGGATCGCGACTTTGGCTCCCGCCGCCGCGAGCTCATCAAGCTCGAAACGGAAACGGCCTGGGAACCGGAGTTCCCAGGCCGGAACGGCGGCATTTGAGCCGCCCATGTTATCCGACGCGCCGGGCCGGGGGTACCGGCGGTACCGGTGGGCCGGGCGGGGGAGGGGGTGGACCTTTGTGGCCATGGCGATGGCCGTGGCGGTCGTCGGAGTCGTGATCGTCGTCGTGCTTGTTCATGTTCGCCTCGCTACGGTTCTGGCCCGCACGAGATCGGAGTTTGACCCGGTCGGCGAACGCTGAAATTAATGTAGAGCACGAGCCGGTATGAATCAAGAAAATAGATTCAAATCCATCTGAAGTGGAAAAAACTGGATGGTAATGAGCGCCGATGGCCTACCAGGACTCCGCTGGGGAGTTCGCAAGCGATTGGAATTCTTGGAGTTCCAGCTGTTCTGGGAGGGCCGTATGCGGCGCAGCGATCTGGCGGAGCGCTTCGACATGTCGCCCCAACAAGCCAGTGCTGACATCAGCCGCTACCAGGATCTCGCGCCAGAGAACATGATCTACGACCCCGCCAGCAAGGCGTATCTTCGCACTATGCAATTTCGACCCTTGTTCGTTGGGGAAGGCGCTGACCGATATTTGCTGCAACTTGTAGCGGTCGCCAGTCGCTGGATGGATCTGAGCGAGACTTGGTTCTCGTCGCCGCCCCCTGTGGAGGTTGTGAGCCTGAAGCGTCGCGCTACAAATCCCGATCATCTCCTGGCTGTCCTGGACGCGATCCGAGATCACGCGGAGTTATCGATCAGCTACCACTCAATGACAGGAACACCGGAGACATGGCGCGTAGTAGCCCCACATGCAATGGCCTACAGTGCAGGCCGTTGGTACGTCCGGGCGTGGTCGCGGGAGCATAATGACTTTCGAGACTACAACCTAAACCGTATCAGAGCGGCGCGTGATTTACGATCCTGTACCGTAGATCATGGTCTAGACTATGAGTGGGCTCACAAGATCGATCTTGTTTTGGTTCCAAATCCTGGCCTTCCCCCGGAACGGCGAAGGGCCGTTGAATTGGAGTATGAGATGACCGAGGGCAAGCTCGCCATCCCTGTGCGGCTGAGCCTCAGTTTCTATCTTATGAGCGAGCACAACCTAGATGTGCCGCCCGAAAACCTTTGGCCGGAGAAACAGCAGTTGCTGCTCGTCAACCGGGACGACGTGGAAGTCACTCGGCGGCAGGTTCGCGCGCTTGCCAAACAGGCGCTTGAACGGGCCGGTCCGATATGAGTGGCGTGCCGGCCTCTGGTATGGCGGCCTGATGCCAATTTTGGCTATGGCCTTGTTCGGGAGTCGCGCGCGAGGCGACCAAAGGCCGACTTCAGATATCGACATACTCGTGGTGACCCAAGGCGGAGAGCCGCGCCACAAATCCACGGGCAGCGTCTCCCTATCCTTCTACCCCCTGAAGGACCTGGAGGCTCGTGCTCGTTCGGGAAATCTGTTTCTGTGTCACGTTCTTAGGGAAGGGAAGGCGCTATACGATCCAGATGGATGCTTCCCGGCGCTATCCATTGAGTTCCGGCTCCGCGATTCCTATGAGCCGCAAACTCGGCAGGCGGCCGACCTCGGATGGCTGTTTGCCCGTTTCGGCTCTCTCTATCCAGACACACCTTTGCTGCGCCGAAGGATCGCCTGGACGGTCCGGACGGTGCTGATCGCACGGTCAGCCGAGACGGGCGCGCCTGTGTTCGCACCGGACGCCCTCGCAAAATTCGGCCCGCGCGGAGTGACCCGGCGCCTGATCGTTCAAAAGGACGCCCGCACACTCTCCCCAACGGCGTTCGATGATCTGCGTCTCTTTCTGGTCCATTGCGGCCTGGAGGATCCGCTGCCGGCCGCCATGTCTCCGGATGCGTTCGCAATGCGGTTCTTGGCAACCCAGAACGCCGTAGCCGGGCACTTTCTGGCGAGTGTTGATCGATCCGCCGCGGCAACAACCTACAGCTGAGATGTCCACGCCCTCGGCTATGCTTTAGGGCATAGGCGACCGATTGTTGCTGCGTCTCCTCGGGGGGACGCTGCTCGGGAGAGGCAGCTGTCGCGTGGCCGCTGTACTGCCCCTTTTCCTTTGACAATTTCCTGCCAACATTGCATAATGCATAGGCAACACTGCTCTTTGTCATCGTTGAACATCTATGCTCGCGGAGGCCGGGGCGGCTGCCGCCGTCCCGCGACCCTCACTGCGCCGGCCCCCTTGCCCCTCGCCAGCCCTGGACTGCACCGTATCAACGGTGAATAACGGTGGATTCCCGTCTGGACCGCACCCCTGAGGTGAGACAGCTAAACAAGGGACAGTGCCGGGCCTGGGCGCCGAGCGGCAGCCTTCAACCTCCCCGCGCCGCCTTCTCTCAATGTCAGTCTAAGCGGCCGTGAGCACGCGACAGAGAGGGAGCTTCGTCCCGACCACCTCGCTAGACGCATCGAAACGCAACGGAGAACCCCGCGCAAACCGCCTGCGCCGCGCCTGAAACCGCCAAATACCGCCCGAAACCGCCCTGTTTCGCCGTCTCGCCGCGAATCCAGCCAATCAGCCCCCGCTCCGACCCGCCTTCTCCGCCACGCCGGACCGGCCCTCGCGCGCCTCCAGCGCCTCGGCGACTTCGTCCAGGGTGATCCCGGCGCCGGCCAGCAGGGCCAGCCAGTGGTAGACGAGGTCGGCGCTCTCGGCGATCACGGCGGTGCGGTCGCCCTGGACGGCGGCCAGGGCGGTCTCCACCGCTTCCTCGGCCAGTTTCTTGGCGGCCAGGGGCCGGTCGGCGATGAGGCGGGCGGACCACGAGGCCGCCGGATCCGCGTACCGCCGCGCGGCGATCACGGCGACCAGGCGTTGGACCACGTCGTCGAAGCGGCTCATCGGGCGAACGCCTTCGCGCCGGCCCCGGCCGCCGCCGGCAGGTCAGCCTCACCCCCCGCCCAGACCGGCCGGATCGGAATCCCCGCCGCCGCCATCGCCGCCTTGGTCTCGCCCACCGTCAGGTCGCCGAAGTGGAAGATCGAGGCGGCAAGCACGGCGTCGGCGCGGCCCACTTTCACCGCGTCGATCATGTGCTGCGCGTTCCCCGCGCCGCCGCTGGCGATCACCGGCACGCTGGCGGCCGCGTTCACGGCCGCCAGCAGCTCCAGGTCATAGCCGGTGCGGGCGCCGTCGCGGTCCATGGAGGTGAGCAGGATCTCGCCGGCGCCCCGCCGCACCGCCTCGGCGGCATAGGCCACCGCGTCGATGCCGGTGGCGCGCCGGCCGCCATAGGTGAACACGCGCCAGCCGCTGCCGGCCGCCACCCCCTCATCCCCTACCGTCCGCTTGGCGTCGATGGCCACGACCACCGCCTGCGATCCGAAGGCGTCGGCGCAGGCGCCGATCAGGTCGGGGTTCTCCACCGCCGCGGTGTTGATGGCGATCTTGTCGGCGCCCGCTCTGAGAAGCCGGCGGCCGTCCTCCACCGAGCGCACCCCGCCGCCCACCGAGAGCGGCATGAAGCAGACCTCGGCGGTGCGCGCCACCACGTCCAGGATGGCGGCGCGGCCCTCGTGGCTGGCGGTGATGTCGAGAAACATCAGCTCGTCCGCGCCCGCTTCGTCGTAGGCCCGGGCCTGCTCCACCGGGTCGCCGGCGTCGCGCAGCGAGACGAACTGCACCCCCTTCACCACCCGGCCGTCCCGCACGTCCAGGCAGGGGATGACCCGAACCTTGAGCATCAGGCCGCCGCCGCCAGGGCCTCGAGCGGCGCGATGGTCCCGGCATAGAGGGCGCGCCCCAGCACCGCGCCGGCGATCGGCGTCCCTGGCCGCGCCATCAGCCGCACGATGTCGTCGACGGTGGCCAAGCCCCCGGCGGCGATCACGGGGATGGTCACCGCGTCGGCGATGGCGCCGAACACTTCGATGTCAAAGCCCTGCAGCGCGCCATCGCGGTCGATGTCGGTGACGATCAGGGTAGAGACGCCCTCGTCCTCGAACCGGTGGGCGACGGTGATGGCGTCCAGGCCGCTGTCCTCCGTCCAGCCCTGCACGGCCACCCGGCCCTTGCGCACGTCGACGCTGACGGCGATCTGCTCGGGCCACTGCCGCGCGGCTTTCTTGACCAGCTCCGGATCGCGCACGGCGGCCGTCCCCAGGATCACCCGGCTGACGCCCGCCTCGATCCAGGCCTCGACGTCGGCCAGGGTGCGGATGCCGCCGCCCAGCTGCACCGGTATGCTCACCGACTTGAGGATCGCCTCGATCGCCTCGCCGTTGACGGAGTGGCCGGCCACCGAGCCGTTCAGGTCGATGACGTGCAGCCAGTCGAACCCCGCCTTGGCCCAGGCCCGCGCCTGCGCCGCCGGCTCGGTGTTGAACACCGTCGCCGTGGCCAGGTCGCCGCGCACCACGCGCACGCACTGCCCATCCTTCAGGTCGATCGCCGGATAGAGGATCATGGCCGCCAATTCAAAAAGTTGCCGAGGAGTCTCGCGCCCGCGCCCTGCGACTTTTCCGGGTGAAACTGCACGCCAGCGATGTTGCCCCTGACCACCGCCGCCGCGAAGGCGCCCCCATGGTCGGTCCAGGCGGCGACGTCGGTCTCGCGCTCGGGAACGAGCACGTAGGAGTGAGTGAAATACATGTGAACGCCCGAATTGAGGCCGGCGAAGAGGGGGCCGCCCAGGTCGCCGCCGAGGGTCGTGTCCAGTCCGTTCCAGCCCATGTGCGGTATCTTCAGGTTCCGATCCGTCGGTTCCAGTCGCCGGACGTCGCCCTCGATCCAGTTCAGTCCGTTTGTGTACCCGAATTCCCGCCCCCGGGTCGCCAGCAGCTGCATGCCCACGCAGATGCCCAGGAACGGCGCCCCGCGCCCGGCTGCCGCCTCGCCCATCGCCTCGATGACGCCCGGCCGCGCCTCCAGCGCCGACATGCAGGCGGCGAACGCTCCCACGCCCGGCAGCACGACCCGGTCGGCGCGGGCGATCACCTCGGGATCGTCGGTGACGACAACCGCCGTCGGGGCCGAAAGGCTCGCCGCGGCCTTGCGCAGCGCCTTCTCCGCCGAGGGCAAGTTGCCCGATCCATAGTCGATCAGGGCGACGGTCTGCATCGTGCCGTTCCTATAGCACACCCTTGGTGGAAGGGGCGCGGCCGGCGGTCTTGGGATCGATCTCCACCGCCGTGCGCAGGGCGCGGGCCACGGCCTTGAAGCCGCTCTCGACGATGTGGTGAGTGTTCTCCCCGTACAGGGTCTCCAGGTGCACGCAGGCCCCGGCGTTCATCGCGAAGGCGTGGTGGAACTCCTTGAAGAGCTCGGTGTCCATGTCGCCGACCTTGGGCCGGACAAAGTTCACCTTCCACACCAAGTAGGGGCGGTTGGAGAGGTCGACCGCGCACCGCGTCAAGGTCTCGTCCATCGGGATGTAGGCGTGGCCGAACCGCCGCACGCCCTTGAAGCCGTCCAGGGCGTCGTTGAACGCCTTCCCCATCACGATGCCGGTGTCCTCCACCGTGTGGTGCATGTCGATGTGCAGGTCGCCCTTGGTCTCCAGTTCCAGGTCGAAGCCGCCGTGGCGAACGAAGCTCTCCAGCATGTGGTCGAAGAAGCCGATGCCGGTCGAGACGGTCGCCTTGCCGGTCCCGTCCAGATCCAGGCGCGCTCGAATCTGGGTCTCCTTGGTGTCTCGCGTGACCTCGGCGGTCCTCATCACGCAGCCTCCAAACCGCCCGCCCGCGCCAGTTCGGCGAGCGAGGTTTCCGGGCGCGGACCGTAGTGGCCGATCACCTCGGCCGCCGCCAGCGAGCCCAGCTTGCCGCAGACGTCCAACGGTCGGCCGTTCGCCAGGCCATAGAGGAAACCTGCCGCGTACTGGTCGCCGGCGCCGGTGGTGTCCACCACCTTCGCCCCCGGCGCGGCGTTGATGATGTGTTCGGTCTCGGGGGTCAGCACCAGCGATCCGGCTTCGCTGCGGGTGATGGCGGCGATGTCGACGCGGCCGCGGATCTCCCGCGCCGCCGCCGCCCAGTTGGCGGTCTCGAATAGGGCGGCCATCTCGCTCTCGTTGGCGAACAGGATGTCGACTTGCGTATCGATGAACGCCAGCAGGGCGTGGCGGTGGCGCTCGACCACGAAGGCGTCCGACAGGGAAAGCGCGATCTTGCGCCCCGCGCCCCGGGCTAGCCCCGCCGCCTTGGCGAACGCCCGCCGCGCCTCCTCGGGGTCGAAGAGATAGCCTTCGAGATAGACGATCTTCGCCGATTCAATGATTTCCGGCTCGACGTCGGCGGCGGTCAGCTCCACGCAGGCGCCCAGATATGTCGACATCGTCCTCTGGCCGTCGGGGGTCACATTGATCAGGCACCGCGCCGTCGCCGGACCGGACGCCAGCGGCGGGGTGGTGAAGTGGGCGCCGATGGCGCGGATGTCGTGGGTGAAGATGCCGCCCATGGCGTCGTCGGCCACCTTGCCGATATAGGCCGATCGGCCGCCCAGGCTGGCGACCCCGGCCACGGTGTTCC
Organism: Caulobacteraceae bacterium; assembly: GCA_028290905.1. Lineage (GTDB taxonomy): Bacteria > Pseudomonadota > Alphaproteobacteria > Caulobacterales > Caulobacteraceae > Acaudatibacter. The sequence goes on from JAQGIW010000006.1 coordinate 16,262, forward strand.
CCGCCGAACCGCCCGAGGCCTCGATCCCCGGGGCCATGCGGTCATAGAGGTCGGCGGCCCGCTGCTCGTCGATCAGGGTCATCGCCCCCTTCGCCAGCCCCTCGGCCACCAGGAACTCTTCCCCGGCCGGGGCGATCACATCGACAATGGCGTTGCCGATCGCGGCGACATCGTAAAGCCCGTTCATCGGCGCTCCTGGAGGCAAGGACGAGGCGACCTACCCCAATCACACCCCCATGAACAGTTCCCGCGAGGGACATAGGTCGGCGAGGAAGCACTCGGCGCACTTGGGCTTGCGCGCGACGCAGGTATAGCGGCCGTGCAGGATCAGCCAGTGGTGGGCGCGGGTCAGCCCGTCATTGGGGACGATGCGCATCAGATCCGCCTCCACCTGCTCGGGCGTCTTGCCCTTGGAGAAGCCCAGGCGATGGGCGACGCGAAAGACGTGGGTGTCGACGGCGATCGCCGGTTCGATCCGCAATTCGTTCAGCACAACGCTGGCGGTCTTGCGCCCCACCCCGGGCAGGGCCTGCAGCGCGTCCCGCTGCAGTGGCACCTGCCCCCCGTACTGCTCCAGCAGGATGCGCGAGAGGGCGATCACGTTCCTGGCCTTGGTGTTGTAGAGGCCGATCGAGGAGATGTATTTCGAGAGGCCCGCCTCGCCGAGCTTGAGGATCTTCTCCGGCGTATCGGCGATCTTGTAGAGGACCTCGGTCGCCTTGTTCACGGAGACGTCGGTCGCCTGGGCCGACAGCACCACCGAGACCAGCAGGGTGAAGGGTGAGGCGTAGGCCAGTTCGGTGCGCGGCTCGGGCATATGCTGCGCGAACCGCGCGAAGATCTCGGTGATGCGCTGGCGCTCTCTAGGAGAGAGGCGCGGAGCCTTCGCGGGCGTCTTCTTGGTGGGCGGCATGAGCGCGACCATGGCCCGCGCCGACGATCTCGCCAAGCCGGCCACAACCGCTTATTTAGCGAGCCCGCGATGGAAGAGCCGTTCTTCATGGACGCGGTGATCACGCCGCACCGGTCGATGTCGTCGAAGGGGTTCATCATCCTCATCGGCGTCCTGACCGCGATCAACGCCGTCTCGGCCGCCTTCTTCGTTATGATCGGGGCCGGCCCGATCCCGATCTTCCTCGGCCTCGACCTGCTGGCGGTGATCGTCGCCTTCACGGTCAGCAGCCGCGCGGCAAGGCGGCACGAGCGGATCCGGGTGACCGCCTCGGAGGTGCGGGTGATCCAGGCCTCGCCCCGCGGCGAGGAGACGGTGTGGGTCTCGCCCACTGCCTTCACCCGCGTGGCCCTGGTCGGCGACGCCGGCGACGCCGACTTCCTGCGCCTGCGCCTCTCCGACCGCGAGTTGCGCGTGGCGAGAGACCTCAGCCGTCCCGAACGCCTCGCCTTCGCCAAGGCCCTGGACCGGGCGATCTGGCGCGCAAGGTCCGGCCGGGTGCAGCTGGCGGAGTAGCGGACACTCCCACCCGCTCATCCCCGCTTTCCAGGCTGTGTGAGAAGTCGGCGGGGTGCGAGTAGCATTGGATGGGTTGTTTTGGCGGCCGGTCGGCGGGGGGCTTGAAGCCAAGCCTTGGTCAGACCGGTTGCGCGCTCAGCGCCTCCAGGAGGGCGGGAACGCCGCGGATGTTGATGGCCCGCTTCAGATTGAAGCCCAGAATGGTGAGCGCGAGCTCCGATCTGGCCTTTTGGAGGCCGCGCACGAGGAAGCGGGGATAGCCCATCAACGCCTTCATCATGCCGAAGGGGTGCTCGGCCAGAGCGCGCCGGCGCTTCATCCAGATCGGGTCGGCCATGGCCCGCCGGTGCATGGCTTCCTTGGCGCCCTCGTAGAACCCGCGCGTGATGGTGCGGCGGGCGGCGTTGGTGCAGCGCGCTTTCAACTGGCAGCCGGCGCAGGCCTTGGTGGAGTAGTAGGCCTTCTGCTCGGTCTGGGAGAGGGTGGCGAGGGTAAGCGTCTCGCCGGCCGGACAGGTGAAGCTGTCGCTCTCCTCATCGTAGGCGAAGGCCTCGCGGGTGAAGAACTCGGGGTTCCTGGGGTTTACCGTCTGGGCGCGCGGAACGATGGCGGTGATGTCGGCAGCCTCGCAGGCCAAGCCCTGCTCGCCGTTGGAGTAGCCGGTGTCGGCCACCGCCGTGAGCGTCTCGGCGTCCAGCGCCTCCTTGGCCGCCTCGGCCATCGGCAGCAGCTGGTTGTGGTCGTTGCAGTCGTTGGTGAGATCGAAGGCGGCGATGAGGCCATGCTTGGCGTCCACCGCACTCTGGGCGTTGTAGGCCACCTGATGACCATGGCGGGCCGTCTTCATCAGCCGCGCATCCGCTTCGCCCTCGACCTCCTGGGTAAGCCCCTTGTCGGCCAGGGCCTTGGCCTTGGCCTGCAACGCTTCGCGTTGCGCCTTCAGGGCCTCGAGCGCCGCCGCCACGTCGCCCACCTGGGCCTCGGCGCTCGCCTCCTCGCGGTCGGCCGCATCCATCGCCGCCAGGTGCTCGGCGACCTTGGCCTCGATGGCCGCGATCTGCTTTTGCAGGCGCGCCGGCGTGACCACCTTCTGGCGGCTCGCCACCGCCTCGATCTTGGTCCCGTCGATCGCCACCATCTCGGCCCCATAGAGCCCCTGGCCCCGGCAGAACTGCACAAAGGCGCCGGTCACCGCCACGAGCGCCTCGGGGTGGTCCCTGCGGAAGTCGGCGATGGTCTTGAACGACGGCGTCACCTGGTTGACCAGCCACTGGACCTCCAGGTTGCGCCTCGCCTCCCGCTCCAGCCCACGGCTGGAGCGGATCCGGTTCGCGTACCCGTACACATACAGCTTCGCCAGGTCGCCCGGCCGATAGGACGGACGCCCCATCTCTTCGGCCTCCACCTTCGAGAAGCCCAAGGCCTTCAGGTCGAGCGTGTCCACGAACGCGTCGACCACCCGCACCGGGTGATCGGACGACAGCACCTCGTCCAGGCTCGGCGACAGCAATAGCCGCTGGTTCCGCGCCCGTCCCTCCACATGACCCATCTCACACCCCGCTCGCGCTCAGCGGCAGTGAATCTCATCCCCAGCTATTTGGGAATCCGCCAGCCGAACTTTTCACACAGCCTGTTTCGCGGGATGAGCGGTTTGAGGGGGCGCTCTCCTAAAGAATGAACCGCGACAGGTCGGCGTTCTTGGCGAGGTCGCCGACCAGCCGCTTCACGTCCTCGGCGCCGATGACCACGCTCTCGCCGGAGCGGTCCGCGGCGGAGAAGCTGATGTCCTCGACCACCTTCTCCAGCACCGTCTGCAGGCGCCGCGCGCCGATGTTCTCCACCGCACCGTTCACCGCCTCGGCGGCGTCGGCCAGGGCGTCGAGGGCCTCGTCGGTGAAGCTGAGGTTCACCCCCTCGGTGGCCAGCAGGGCCTGGTGCTGGCGGATCAGATTGGCCTCCGGCTCGGTGAGGATGCGCCGCAGGTCGTCGCGGGTCAGGGCCTTCAGCTCCACCCGGATCGGCAGACGCCCCTGAAGTTCGGGGAGCAGGTCCGAGGGCTTGGCGACGTGGAAGGCGCCCGAGGCGATGAAGAGGATGTGGTCGGTCTTCACCGGCCCGTACTTGGTGGAGACCGTGGTTCCCTCGATCAGCGGCAGCAGGTCGCGCTGCACCCCCTCGCGGGAGATGTCCGCCCCCACGCGCTCGCTCTTGGAGGCGACCTTGTCGATCTCGTCGATGAAGACGATGCCGGCGTTCTGGGCCAGGTCCAAGGCCTCGGCGGTCACCGCCTCGTCGTCGAGCAGCTTGTCGCTCTCTTCGGCGATCAGCGGCCCCCAGGCCGCCTTGACCGTCGTCTTGTACGCCTTGCGCTTGCCGCCGAACGCCTTGCCCATGATGTCGGAGAGGTTGAGCATCCCCATGGTGGCGCCCGGCTGGCCCGGAATCTCGAAGCCCTGGAAGGCCGGGCTGTTGTCCGGCAGGTTGAGCTCGACCTCCTTGTCGTCGAGCTCGCCGGAGCGCAGCTTGCGGCGGAAGGTCTCCCGGGTCGGGCCCTGAGCGTGGGCGCCGACCAGGGCGTCCAGCAGGCGGTCCTCGGCGGCCGCCTCGGCCTTCGCCTGCACGGCCGCCCGTCGCCGTTCGCGCACCATGACGAGGGCGTTCTCCACCAGGTCGCGGACGATCTGCTCGACGTCGCGGCCGACGTAGCCGACCTCCGTGAACTTGGTCGCCTCGACCTTCAGGAACGGCGACTGCGCCAGCCGGGCCAGGCGCCGGGCGATCTCGGTCTTGCCGACCCCGGTGGGGCCGATCATCAGGATGTTCTTCGGGGTGACCTCGTCGATCAGGTCGGGGGCGAGGCGGCGGCGGCGCCAGCGGTTGCGCAGGGCCACGGCCACGGCCCGCTTGGCCTCGGCATGGCCGACCACGAAGCGGTCGAGCTCGGAAACGATCTCGCGGGGAGTGAACTCGCTCATTCAGGCTTTGAACTTCAGACTGTTTCCACCGTCAGGGTGGCGTTGGTGTAGACGCAGATGTCGGCGGCTATGGCCATGGCGCGGCGGGCGATCTCCTCGGCCCCCAGGTCGAACTCGATCAGCGCCCGCGCCGCGGCCAGGGCGTAGGAGCCGCCCGAGCCGATGGCGGCGACGCCGTGCTCCGGCTCGAGCACGTCGCCCACCCCGGAGAGGGTGAAGATCGCGCTGGCGTCGGCGGCGATCAGCATCGCCTCCAGCCGGCGAAGGTAGCGGTCCGTACGCCAGTCCTTGGCCAGGTCGACGCAGGCCCGGGCCAGTTGGCCGGGATACTGCTCCAGCTTGGTCTCCAGGCGCTCGATCAGGGTGAAGGCGTCGGCGGTGGCGCCGGCGAACCCCGCCACCACCTTGCCGCCGGCCAGCCGCCGCACCTTGCGGGCGTTGCCCTTGACCACGGTCTGGCCCATGGAGACCTGACCGTCGCCGGCGATCACGGTGGATCCGCCCTTGCGGACGGCCAGGATTGTGGTCCCGTGCCAGTCGGGAAAGGCGGCGCCGCTCTGCATTGGGTGCGCATGTGGCGGCGCGCATAGGTCGGGTCAAGGACGGATGAGCTTTTCGGACGAGGAGGTCGAGCGCTACGCCCGCCACCTGGTGCTGCGCGAAATCGGCGGCCCGGGCCAACAGGCGCTCAAGGCCGCCCGCGTGCTGCTCGTCGGCGCCGGTGGCCTGGGCGCGCCGGCGGCGCTGTACCTCGCCGCCGCCGGCGTCGGCCGCATCGCCCTCGTCGATCCGGACACCGTCAGCCTCTCCAACCTCCAGCGTCAGGTGCTCTACGGGGTCGATGACCTGGGCGCGCCGAAGGTGGACGTCGCCGCCCGGCGTCTGGCCGAGCTCAACCCGCACGTCGTCATCGAGCCGATCGCCGAGCGGCTGGACGGCGCCAATGCCGGCGCGCTCGTGGCCGCCCACGACCTGGTGCTCGACGGCACCGACGACTTCGCCACCCGCTTCGCGGTGAACGCGGCCTGCGTCGCGGCCGGCAAGACCCTGGTCAGCGGGGCGATCGGACGCTGGACGGGCCAGGTCGGCGTCTTCGCCGCCCGCCCCTGCTACCGCTGCCTGGTCCCCGAGATCCCCCCCGACGCCGAGACCTGCGCCGCCGTCGGCGTGGTCGGCGCCCTGGCAGGCGTGATCGGCTCGATGATGGCCCTGGAGGCGGTGAAGCTGATCGCCGGCGCGGGCGAGCCGCTCGCCGGCCGCCTGATGATCTACGACGCCCTGGCCGCCGAAGTCCGCACCGTCCGCCTCGGCCCCGACCCCCACTGCCCGGTGTGTGGGGAGGGGTGAGCGCCCCGATCCAAATCCGCTCATCCCCGCGAAACAGGCTGTGTGAAAAGTCGAGGCTGTCACATTCCCGCGCAATTTTTCATCTCCTACGCGCCGCGCACGCGCGCCTTGCGAAACGATTTTCCGGTCTCACGGCAA